>CAXQKF010000001.1:0-2865 GCA_964224285.1 Donghicola sp.
CAGGCCAAAGGTTACTACGGCCGTCGCAAGAACACCTTCAAGGTTGCAGCACAGGCCGTCGACAAGGCCAACCAGTACGCAACCCGTGACCGTAAGGCGCGTAAGCGTAATTTCCGCGCACTGTGGATCCAGCGTATCAACGCAGCAGTCCGCGCACACGACGCAGATCTGACCTATTCGGCCTTCATCAACGGCCTGAACAAGGCAGGTATCGCAGTCGACCGTAAGGTTCTGGCAGACCTGGCCGTACACGAGCCCGCAGCCTTCGGCGCGATCGTGGACCAGGCAAAAGGCGCTCTGGCAGCCTAATCTCGTTTCACGAGACAGAAATTTCGAAACGCGGGCTCCTTTGGGGCCCGCGTTTTTCGTTTATGGAAACGAGGCGCCTAGCTGGTCAGAAACCGGATATTCTGGCGGCTGTCGGGATTTGAGTATTTTGAGCAAAAAGAAGCCAAAAGTGCGCCCTGCCAGATTATGGTTCCCTTTTCAGAGGGGGCATAACTGGCAGGGCGGCTTCTCTTTGCACGGTCATCGGCTCTCCAGCCTGTACCGTGAAGGCAGTGTTCCTCAGAAATCTTAAAACTCGATTAGCGCTTCTTTTTGCCTTAAATACTCATGTCTCCACACCCCGAAGCCCTCCCAACCCTCTCCTAACTCTTGCGTCCCGTCCCGCTTGTGGTAGCAAACGCCCAAAGCCAAGGAGGGTGTCATGGACGATCTGCGCGCGAAATATATCGAGGCCATCGCGGCCGCTGGCGACGAAGCCACCATCGAAGAGGTCCGCCTGGCCGCCGTTGGCAAAAAGGGCGAGATTAGCCTGAAGATGCGCGAGCTCGGCAAAATGACCCCTGAGGAGCGTCAGGTCGCTGGCCCCGCGTTGAACGCCCTGAAGGACGAGATCAACGCAGCCCTGACCGCCAAGAAGGCTGCATTGGCCGACGCCGCGCTTGATGAACGGCTGCAGGCCGAGTGGCTGGACGTGACCTTGCCCGTGCGTCCCCAGCGTCTGGGCTCGATCCACCCGATCAGCCAGGTCACCGAAGAGGTCACTGCGATCTTTGCCGACATGGGTTTCTCGGTGGCCGAAGGTCCGCAGATCGAGAGCGACTGGTATAACTTTGACGCGCTGAACATCCCCGGTCACCACCCCGCGCGGGCCGAGATGGACACCTTCTACACCCACCGTGCCGAAGGCGATGATCGTGCTCCCCATGTGTTGCGTACCCACACCAGCCCCGTTCAGATCCGCCACATGGAAAAGAACGGCGCGCCCTGCCGCATCATCGCGCCGGGCCGTGTGTACCGTTCGGATTACGACCAGACCCACACCCCCATGTTCCACCAGGTCGAAGGTCTGGCGATCGACAAGGACATCTCGATGGCCAACCTCAAGTGGGTGCTCGAGCAGTTCGCCGCTGCCTTCTTCGAGGTGGACGAGGTCGAGGTCCGTTTCCGCGCCTCGCACTTCCCCTTCACCGAACCTTCGGCGGAAATCGACTTCCGTTGTTCGTGGGTTGATGGCCAGCTGAAGCTGGGTGAGGGCGACGATTGGCTCGAGGCGGGCGGTTCCGGCATGGTTCATCCCAAAGTTCTGCAGGCCGCAGGCATCGACCCCGCGCTGTGGCAGGGCTTTGCGTTCGGTTTGGGGATCGACCGTCTGGCGATGCTGAAATACGGCATTCCCGATCTGCGCGCCTTCTTTGAATCGGACCTGCGCTGGCTGCGCCATTACGGCTTTGCCGCGCTGGATGTGCCGACCTTGCACGGTGGCCTCAGCCGCTAAGCCGCGGGTCACGCAATGTCATGAAAAGGGTAGGGCGCAAGCTCTGCCCTTTTTTCGTTCCAGTGGCAGCACTTGGCACGGCGGTTGCAAAACGGATTGTACCAACAGTTGGCGCATGGGGGATACATGCTGGACGACTTGAAGGCCAAATATCGCGGGGCCACGACCTTTTCCTTTGGGAACGGGCCCCGCATGGCCGATGACCTGCTGGAGCTGGTCATCAAGGGACGGAAAACGGCGAGTTGCGGCGCCCTTCGTGATGACGAGGGGCCCGCGCGGCTGCCTGTGAGGGGGCAGTACTTTATCGTCAAGGACGGGCGGAAAACCCCCGGTGTGGTGATCCGCGTGACCGAAGTCACCATCCGCACCGCCGCCGAGGTCAGCGACTCTCTGGCGCTGGCGACTGGTGACTTTACCTCCCGCGCGGCGTGGTTCGACGATCTGGTGGCCTATTTCGGCGGGCCTGACGCGTGGCGCGAAGGCACCCCGCTGGTCTGTTGGCGCTTTGAACTGGTCGAAGTCTTGACGGCCCGCTTCGGGATGGGTGACTTGGTGGCCTGACCCAATCAGGAGCCCCCCGTGACCCTCTCCATTTCCGGTTTCCACCACGTTGCCATCATCGCCAGCGATTATGCGCGGTCCAAGGCGTTCTATGTCGAAACCCTTGGCGCGACTGTGATTGACGAAACCTACCGGCAGGCCCGCGATAGCTGGAAACTGGACCTGCAACTGGGCACCAGCCAGATCGAACTCTTTAGCTTTCCGGATGCCCCCGCACGCCCCAGCTACCCAGAGGCACAGGGCCTGCGCCATCTGGCCTTTACCGTGCCTGATGTTGCCGCCGCCAAACAGGCGCTCGAAACCGCAGGCGTCACGGTCGAGGAAATCCGCACCGATTCCCTGACCGGCAAGCGGTTTACCTTCTTTGCCGATCCCGATGGTCTGCCCCTCGAACTATACGAGGCCTAAGACCCCTTTCCCCCTGCCGCCCCATGGGCTATGCCGTGCGTCGAATGAAACCTGACAAATAAAGGCGCGCGGCGATGAAGTTCACCCTGTCCTGGCTCAAGTCACACCTCGAT
>CAXQKF010000002.1:0-8083 GCA_964224285.1 Donghicola sp.
CTGAAAACCTCGCCTGCGTACAAGTCCACCGTGACGCTGAACATGCAGCCCTCCGAAGAGGAGCTGGCGTTCAACCGTACCTTCATGGGGGTGAGCCAGTTCAATCCGGCCACCATCATCACCCAAACCCATATTGAGGTTCTGCTGAGCCGCCCTGTGGCAGAGCGGACGCTGGACATTCTGCTGTCCCAAGCCGACGGGGATGCCGCCCTGCCCGAGGCGGGGTTGTTTGACAAATTCAAAGGCTTTCTCTGGCGGACCTATGCGCGCCTGAACTACGGGAAATTTGTCGAAGCGTCCGAGCGTCTGCAGATGATCAATCTGGTGCGCGAGTCCGTGGAGGTCGAGTTCGTCGAAGGCTCTTATATCCTGAACCTGACGGCAAAGTCCGAGTTTCCCAATCTGGCCGCGCGGATCGCCAATGCTTATGCGCAGGCCTATGTTGACCTGACCCGTCAGGAGTTTTCCAGCGGCGCGACCAAGCTGGCCGATCTGGTCCGGAACCTGAAAACCGAACGCGAGCAAGAACTGCGTGATCTGCTGGTCGAACGCGAACGGGTGCGCGAAGAGCTGAACATCAACGATCTGTGGCAAGAGGCAGACGTGCTGCTGTTGTCGCGTAGCACGACCCAGCAGGACATCGACGAGGATATCATCGACCTCGAACTGACCCGCAACGAGTTGGCAAAGTTGAAAGAGCAGCTGGATGGCGGCCGCGGGTCTCAGCCAGTCGCCCGACTGGAAGAAGAAATCCGCCAGCGCGAAGCACGCCTGAAGTTGCGAAGAGAGGCCTTGGCCCGCACAGACCGCCAACTGTCCGAGCAAGCCGAGAAAGAGCGTAGCCTCAAGCAGCTCGAGGCGCGGTATCAGGCGGTGCAGCTGGATCTGGATGAATTGCGCGACCGTCTGGTGAACCTCGAAATGAGCGAGGCCACGATCCTGTCGCAGGTCCAGATGATCAATCCGGCGACGCCCGCGCTCTATCCGTCCTTTCCCAAGGTGTTTGTGAACACCATTCTGGCGACCATCGTCGGGGCGCTTGCGATGATCATGCCGATCATCTTGATCGACGTGGTGGGGATGCGGGTGCGGACCTATTCGGACCTTCAGGCCATCCTGGGCGGGCACGCCCTGCCATCGGCTCGCAAAGGGATGGAGCATCCCGGCATCGCCCGTTGGCGCAGGGGCCGCATGTCCGGGCTCAGTCGCGAGTTCAGGAACTTCTCCGAGCAATTCGGCCGACGCATGAGCACCGAAGACCTGTGGACCAAAGAGCATATCTTTGTCACCGGCTTCTTGCCCTACGAAGAGATCAAGCGCCTGCGGGATGTGGTGGCGATGGCTGTCGAGCATTCCAATCCGCGCCGGATGGGCGAGTCCCCCTATGTGATCACCGCCATCGCGCCGGTGGCCTCGGTGCAGGATTGGGATGAACTGCCCGATGGTGCGATCATTCTGGGTGTGCCGCCTGCGCAGGTGGACGCGCTGGAGATCCGCGAACTGCAGTCCGTGGGGCAGGACAATCCGCGCAAGCCCTTTATGCTGATCTGGAATTGACCCTGTGATCGACCGGCAGACCAGACGGACGACAGCCTGGCAGCACGCAAGTCTTGCGATGCTGTTTGGCATTTTGGGGACAGGCGTTGCGGCGGTCTACAACGCGGGCTGGCTCGCTGTGATCCCGTTCGTGGTCGCAGCGGTCTATGCCTTCCGCAAGCTACACCAGCGCGCACCGGTCCCTGTCATCGTCTATCACAGCGTTTCGCCCCAGCCGGATTGGCTGCCTTGGGGGCAGAATACGTCGGTCCGCCCCGAAGTGTTCGAACGGCACATGCAGTGTTTGGTCCGCAAGGGCTGGACTGTTTATTCGACCGAAGCCTTCCAGTCCGCCCGTGCCCGCGGCCTGACTTTGCCGGACAAAAGCGTGATGGTGCATCTTGATGATGGCTATCTGGACAACTGGGTTGCAGCGGTTCCGATCTTGCGGCGCTATGGCGTGCCGGCGACGATCTTTGTCTCGGCAGATTTCATCGACCCGTCCGAGTACGTCCGTGCGACGGCGGATGAGGGAGGGGATGCGTGGCAGGGCTATATGAACGCGGCGGAACTTCGGGCGCTCGAGGCCGATCCGCTGATCGAGATTGCGTGTCACGGGGCTGACCACGCACGGGTTCCCGTGTCGGACCGCGTGGTCGATGAAGTGACAGCCGAAAACTGGCGGTATCACGCCCCTCTGTTCTGGGGGAATACCGCGAACAAGGCCCGTTGGTTCGAAGCGGCAGAGCCGCCCGCGCCCGTGGGCACGCCGATTTACCTCAGCGATTCTGCGCTGGCGGCACCGGCCTGGTCTGCCCAAGGGGGCGAGGGCCAGAATGCCTATGCCGCCCGCGTCCGCCAGAGCCTGATCCGTGCCCGCCACACACTGCGCGATGTGCTGGGGCGGGACGTCGATTTCCTGTGCTGGCCCTATGACCGCGTCACCAACACCGCGGCTTCGATCGCGCGCGAGGTCGGGTTCCAGACCCTGACCGGCGGGCGCGGCGAGAACCGCGAAGGCGAAGACCCGCTGCTGTTGTCGCGCACGCATATCAACGACTATGCTGCCGGCCCAGCACCTCTGTGGGTCGAAGAACTGGTGTTCCGCGCCAAGCTCGGCGTTGCGGCGGGGCACTATTGGTGGATGCCCGTCACTGCATGGGCGCGCCGCCGCAGGGCCGGATACCTGCCCGAACCCAAAGGTCCGGGTGCATGAGCGGACGGACCAGATCCCCGTGGGGCGAGATCGGGATCGGGATGCTGGCCGGTTCGTTTGCGGCGCTGATCGCGCTCGTATTTACGATCCTCGAACATCCCGAACTTGCGTTGATCCTGCCGGTGGCGGCAGTGATCGGGCTTGGCTTTGCCTCCAACCCGTTTGTCGGGGTCTGCGCCCTGCTGTTCTTTGCCCAACTGGACGGCATTCAGGACAAGATCTTTCCGGGTGACGGGTTCAAATTGATGACCCTCGGGACCATCATCGGGGTCATCGTCACGGCGTTCCGTCATCGCGGGATGGTCAAAGACGCGCTGATGCAGCCCATCGCGATCATGGGGATGCTGCTGGGTCTCGCGATGATTGTCAGCGCGTTCGGGGCCGAATCCAAGGCAATGGCGGCCAATAGTTTGCGCCGCCTGCTGGCCATGATCATTTTCATGTACCTGATCATCATTCTGGTGAACACGCGGGCCCGCTTTGAGAAGGCGCTGATGATCCTCGCGCTGACTTCGCTGATTTCGGGGGTGATCCTGATCCTCGATGTCAAACTGGGGATGACGCTGGTTTCAACCTCTGATGCGGCGACCACCGCCCGCACAGCCGAAGGGTTCGAGCGCTCTTCGGGGGCGTCACAGTACAACCCGACGACGGCCGCGACGATGATGCTGACCGGCGTGATTATCGCGCTGGTCATGTATATCGAGCAGGACAACTACAAACGGTTCTATCTGGCGGCTGCAGGGATCGGGACTTTGGCTCTGATCTTCAGCTTCGCGCGGTCATCGTTCATCGTCTACACGATCACCGGCATCGTGCTGGCCTATCGCTATCGGCAGCACCATCTGATCATTCCGGCAATGGTGATCGGGGTAATGGTCATGCTGATCATGCTGCCCTTTCTGCCTGCCAGCTATTACGAGCGGATCGGCTCGATCTTTGGGGGCGGCGGGGATTGGACGCTGGGGCGCCGGATGACCTACAACGTGATCGGTCTGAACCTGCTGACCGAGCACCCGCTGTTCGGCGTCGGCCCCGGCAACTTCAAAAAGCATTTCGTGGACTCGGCCTATCGCTATCTGCCCGGTCGCACGATGTACGGGCGGCAGCTGCACAATATGCACCTGTCGATCATGGTCGAATACGGTCTGGTTGGCGCGACGTTCTTTTACGGGATGATGATATCGGCCTTTCGCGGGGCGCGCGAAGTGATGCGAAGCCCGGCAGACAGCAATATCGGGTTCCTCGCGGCGGCGTATTACTATGGGCTGATGGCCTATATGCTGGTGAGTGTGTTCGTTCCGAATGAATATAACAAATACACCTGGATCATGCTGGGGCTCGGCGCTGCCTTGCCCCGTGTGAACCGCAAGGAAGTCTTATGAAAATCTGGGCCATCGTCAGTGATTTTCCCAAAGTGACAGAGACCTTTGCTCTGGCCAACGTTCAGGCGTTCCGCAGGGCTGGTCACGAGGCGGATGTGTTCCACATCAAGCCGTTCCGAACCGATGAAATCGTCCACCCCGAAGCGCAGGACATCGTCGATCAGGCCAAGCATCTGGGCTACTTTGCCCCGCGCACTTTGGGGTATGCGGCGCTGGCCTGTCTGCGCAGCCCCGTGCGGGCCTTGCGCGTGGTGCGGCGGATTTTTGGCGCGTTCCGGTCGCAGCCTAGACAGCTGGGTATTTCGCTGATGCTTGTGCCGCAGGGGCTGGCTTTGGGGCAGGTGGCGCGGCGAGAGGGCGTGGATCGCCTCTATGCGGAGTTTGCGGGCTATCCGGCGACGGTCGCGTGGATTGCATCGCGGACCAGCGGTATTCCGTTCGGCTTTTCGGCCCATGCCCATGACATCTTTATCACGCAAGGCCTGCTGGACGTGAAAGCGACGCGGGCAGATTTCGTGCGGACGATTTCCGAATACAACCTGCGTTTCTTGGTGCAAAAGGCTGGCGTCCCCCAAGACAAGATCCACGTGATCCGCTGCGGTGTCGCGCCAGAGCGGGCCATGTCCAACCTGCCGGTCGCGCCTGCGGGGGACCAGCCGTTTCGCATCCTGTTTGTGGGGGCACTGCTGCCGCGCAAGGGCGTGGATCATCTCTTGCGCGCGGTGGGTTCCCTGCCCAAGACGTTGAACTGGCAGTTGCAGGTTATCGGCGGCGGCTCTCAGGAAGAGGCCCTGCGTCAGCTGGCGCGGAACTTGCCCGAAGGGCGCGTGACCTTTGATGGACCGCAGCCGTCGGACAAGGTCCAAGAGGCGATGGGGCAGGCGCATCTGGTCGTCGTGCCGTCGGTCGAGGGCGAGGCAGGGCGGTCCGAGGGCATCCCCGTGGTGCTGATGGAGGCCATGGCGCAAGGTCGTCCGGTCATCGCCTCGCGGCTCTCGGGCATTCCCGAACTGGTCGAGGACGGGCATACGGGGCGTCTGGTCCCTCCCGGTGACGTGCAGGCCCTAGCGACGCGGATCGAGCAGGTTCTGACCAACTACGATGCCTCTTTGCGGATGGCTGCGGCGGGGCAGGCCCGCGTGCGCAGCCAATACAATATCGACCAAAACGCCGCCGAGTTGCTGGCACTGATCGAAGGAGCCTGAGCCCCGATGGAATTTGTGTTCTGGGCCGCTGTTGTGTTTCTGGCCTATGTGATCTTTGGCTACGGTCTGGTGTTGCTGGTCTGTGCGAAATGGATGCCCGCGCGGCCCGTGGTGGCAGCGCAGGGGGCGCAGCGGGTCGATATCCTGATCCCTGCCTACAATGAGGCTGCCTGTATCGCGGATAAAATCCGGAACACATTGGCGCTGAACAATCCTGACGGCCACCATGTGCAGATCACCGTGGTCGATGACGGATCGACCGACGGGACGGCGCAGATCGTTCGGGACATGGGGTTTCACGATGTGCAGATCATCGAGACCCCGGGGCGATTGGGCAAGTTGGCGGCGATGAACCTTGTTGTGCCGCAGTTGACGGGCGATATCGTGATCTTCACCGATGCGAATGCGATGCTGGCGGCGGACAGTCTGACGGCCTTGGTCCGCCCATTTGCTGACCCGCAGGTCGGCGGTGTGTGCGGCCAGATCAGTGTGAACGCCAAAAAGGCAGGCCAGATCGGCAAGGGCGAGGCCCTGTTCTGGCGTTATGACCAAGCGATGAAGGCCGCCGAGGCGCGGTTGGGCGGTGTGTGTTCCGCCCAAGGGTCGATCTATGCGATGCGGCGGGCTTTGGTGCCGGATGTGCCGCCCGGCGCTGCGGATGATTTCTACATCTCGGTCGCGGCGGTCGAGGCTGGCTACCGGCTCGAGTTCGCCCCCGAGGCACTGACCGAAGAGGTCGTCACCGAAAAGGCCTCCAAAGAGATGGGCCGCCGTGTGCGGTCCACGGAAATGGGGTGGCGGGCCCTGATGCGGTACCACGCCTTGATGAACCCCTTGAGGACCGGTTGGTATGGCTGGCAACTGCTCTCGCACAAGGGGCTGCGGCGCATGGCGCCTTTTGCTTTGATCGTGATCTTCATCTCGAACCTTTTCTTGATCCCCGAGGGATGGTTCTATGCCCTGAGTGGTCTGCTCCAGATCGCTGGATACGCTCTGGTTGCAACGGCATGGGCGGTGCCTGCGGTACGCAAGCTGCCTTTGGTGGGTGCGGCGATGTTCTTTGTGATGGGCAATCTGGCGATGCTGTTGGGGCTGATGCGCTATTGGCAGGGGCGGGAAAGCTCGCTCTGGACACCGGTAAGAGAGGGATAACGGGGTGACACCGATCTTTGTTCTGGGCTTGCAGCGATCTGGGACCACGTGGATGGCAAACCAGCTGTCCGCGCTCTCCTCGGTTGCGGCGGTCGAGGCGTCGGATCATCGCGGTGTCCACGAGAGCATCTACTTTTCCCATTTCGCGCGGGCCTTCGGGCCGTGGTCGAAACTGGAAAGCCGCGTGCGGTTTGCGCAGGCGTTTCTGCTGTCAGACTACGGGCAGCTTTTGGGGCTGACACCAGAGCTGCTGGCAGTCGATATGCGCGAGGCCAAGGGCTATGCGGATTTGTTCCGGATCGTGATGGATCGTCATGCCCGTGCCCAAGGGGCGACGGCGTGGGTCGAGAAATCTCCGCATCATACGCTGATGTACCGCAAGCTCGCGCGGGACTTTCCTGACGCCAAGTTTGTGCTGGTCCATCGCCGGACCGAAGGGATGATCCTGTCGCGTCTGTCCGGATTTGGCCGCACGCCTGCGACGGGGCTAAAACGCTATGCGGACATTGCACGGGCGGCAGTAGTGAACACGATTTACGGCCGCTATCTGAAGCGGCTGTCGCGGCGCAAGAACTGCTTTTACCTGCGTTACGAAGAACTACACACGGACGACGGTGCCTTGCGCACGGCGCTGCTGGGGTTTCTCGGGGTCAAAGGGCAGGCCGAGGATATGGAGAGCCAGTATCAGGCCAACACCAGTTTCGACCGCGCCCCACGTCGCCCTCTCAGCCGGACGGATCTGACGGTCATGGTCACGGCAGAGGTTATGGCCCATGCCTTGCCGCTGTCGTTGCTGATCCTCGCGCATCGTGCCCGAGGGGCAATGCGCGGGATCGATTGGCCCGAGTGGTGCTGGAAGCGGACGGGTTATCACCCCGACCTCTACCAAGCTGCGGCGACCGGCGATCAGTAATCCTGATCGCTGTCTGCGCGGGTAAAGTACCAGTGCTTGTGCAGGCTCGGCATCTTGTCATTCATCTGATTGTCCGCAGCGTGAAGTTGCAGCAGGGTCATCGGTTTGTTGTGCAGGAACCCGAGGGATTTCAGCGTCGGTACCGGCCACGCACATTCCGGCAGTTGCAGGATCGCTTGCTCTGCGCCTTGGCGTTCCAGCAATCCCTTGGCCGCGCGAACGAGTAGGGCAAAGGACCGCTCGTCCCCGCTCTCGGTAAAGATGTCGACGATCAACCCGTTGGTGCGGTCTTCTTTCTCTTCGAGGCGGGTGACGACATAGCCGCGTAGGCTGTCGCCCTGCCACAGGGCCAGCGTGTCGTAGCTGTGCAGGGGGAATTCGTGGAAGCGCCAGTTCAGGTACTCTGAATCGCGGGCTAGCGTCATCCGGGAGCCATAGCGGGCACGGTTCCACAGGTCATTGAAGGCTTTGCCAAAGTGGAGGACGTTGGTGATCCGTTCATCTTCGCGCAAGGACGGTGTGTTGCGGAACGCCATCGCGCAGGCCATCCGGTAGCTGGCATCAACGGCCCCGCCAACCGGCGAGGGCAGGCCTTTGCGGCGGGACAGCATTTTGCCGGGGCGCAAGGGGGCGAAGTAGTTGCGCAGCATCACCTCGCCGGTCATGCCGAGCTTGC
>CAXQKF010000003.1:0-5562 GCA_964224285.1 Donghicola sp.
GTGATCACACGCTATTATGACTCGCTGCTAACCAAGGTGACGGCCAAAGCCCCGACCCCCGAGGCCGCGATCGCCCGCATGGATCGCGCCCTGCGTGAATTCCGGATTCGCGGCGTCTCGACCAACATCGCGTTCGTGGAAAACCTGCTCAAGCACCCGACCTTCCTGTCGAACGAATACACAACCAAGTTCATCGACACGACGCCCGAATTGTTCGATTTCAGCGCCCGCCGTGACCGCGGCACCAAGGTTTTGACCTACATCGCGGACATCAGCGTCAACGGTCACCCTGAAACCGCTGGCCGCGTGAAGCCCCATGCGGACATCAGCCCGCGTGCGCCCAAGCTGCTGGCCGAAGCCCCTGCAGCCGGCTCGAAAACCCTGCTGGACGAAAAGGGCCCGCAGGCCGTGGCCGACTGGATGGCTGCGCAAAAGCAACTCTTGCTGACCGACACCACCATGCGTGACGGTCACCAGTCCCTGCTGGCGACCCGTATGCGCTCCTTCGACATGGTCAAAGTGGCGCCCGCCTACGCGCACCACCTGCCGCAGCTCTTCTCGGTGGAATGCTGGGGCGGCGCGACGTTCGACGTGGCCTACCGCTTCTTGCAGGAATGCCCGTGGCAGCGTCTGCGCGACCTGCGCGAGCGGATGCCCAACGTTCTGACCCAGATGCTGCTGCGCGGGGCGAACGGTGTGGGCTACACCAACTACCCCGACAACGTGGTGAAATTCTTTGTCAAACAGGCGGCTGAGACCGGCGTGGATATCTTCCGCGTGTTCGACAGCCTGAACTGGGTGGAGAACATGCGCGTCGCCATGGACGCCGTGCTGGAAACCGACAAGATCCTCGAAGGCACCGTTTGCTACACCGGCGACATCCTGAACCCTGACCGTGCGAAGTACGACCTGAAGTACTACGTGGCCATGGCACAGGAACTAAAGGCCGCTGGCGCGCACATTCTGGGCCTCAAGGACATGGCTGGTCTGCTCAAACCTGGTGCAGCCCGCGTTCTGGTCAAAGCCCTGAAAGAAGAGGTCGGCCTGCCCGTCCACTTCCACACCCACGACACCAGCGGCATTGCTGGCGCGACCATCCTTGCGGCCGCTGACGCGGGCGTGGATGCCGTCGATGCAGCCATGGACGCATTCTCGGGTGGCACCTCTCAAGCGGCTCTGGGCTCGATCGTCGAGGCTCTGCGCCACACCGACCGCGACACCGGACTGGATGTCGAGGCCGTGCGCCAGATCAGCGACTACTGGGAACAGGTCCGCGGCCAGTACGCCGCATTCGAAAGCGGCCTCGCGTCGCCCTCGTCCGAGGTTTACCTGCACGAGATGCCCGGCGGCCAGTTCACCAACCTCAAGGCACAGGCCCGCAGCCTTGGCCTAGAGGAGAAGTGGCACGAGGTCGCGCACGCCTATGCGGACGTAAACCAGATGTTCGGCGACATCGTCAAAGTGACCCCCTCGTCGAAGGTGGTCGGTGACATGGCGCTGATGATGGTGTCCCAAGGCCTGACCCGCGCCGACGTGGAAAACCCCGAGCGTGACATCGCCTTCCCCGACTCGGTCGTGGATATGATGCGCGGCAATCTGGGGCAGCCTCCGGGCGGCTTCCCCGAAGGCATCATCAACAAGGTGCTCAAGGGCGAGAAACCCAACACCGACCGCCCCGGCCTGCACGCAGCCCCCATCGACATCGAAGAGACCCGCCTTGCGGCCAGCAAAGAGCTGGACGTGGAGATCCTCGATGACGAAGACCTGAACGGCTACCTGATGTACCCCAAGGTCTTCAGCGACTACGTGGCGCGTCACAAAACCTACGGCCCCGTGCGTACCCTGCCGACCAAGAGCTTCTTTTACGGCATGGAACCCGGTGACGAAATCAGCGTCGAGATCGACCCCGGCAAAACCCTCGAAATCCGCCTGCAAGCCATTGGCGAAGCGGATGACAAAGGCGAGGTAAAGGTCTTCTTCGAACTGAACGGTCAGCCCCGTGTGATCCGCGTACCCGACCGCAAGGTCAAGGCAACCACCGCCGTCCGCCCCAAAGCCGAGGCTGGCAACGCCAACCACATCGGCGCGCCCATGCCCGGCGTCGTGGCAACGACCAGCGTCACCCCGGGCCAGACGGTCAAGGACGGCGATCTGATCCTGACCATCGAAGCGATGAAGATGGAAACCGGTCTGCACGCCGAAAAATCCGGCGTGGTCAAAGCGGTGCACGTCAAACCGGGCGACCAGATCGACGCCAAAGACCTGCTGGTCGAGCTGGAATAAGCAGCCCCGCCTGCGAAACACACCAAGGCGCGCCCGAAACGGCGCGCCTTTTTCTGTGCACGATCCCTGCGAAACAAGGCAAAATCAGACCACGGCAAGCACTGGGAAAATTTCCTGCGAAAAGGTGGCTTTTTCCTCTTGCAGCCTCAGCGGGACGGCATTAAACAGCGCCTCACCTTCAACGGTGCGGGCGTAGCTCAGGGGTAGAGCATAACCTTGCCAAGGTTAGGGTCGGGCGTTCGAATCGCCTCGCCCGCTCCAGAAGAAGGTACATAGGGATCGGTTTTCCCAAGGAAGCGGGCGTAGCTCAGGGGTAGAGCATAACCTTGCCAAGGTTAGGGTCGGGCGTTCGAATCGCCTCGCCCGCTCCAGAAAACCGACGACTGTATGAGAGTGCGGGCGTAGCTCAGGGGTAGAGCATAACCTTGCCAAGGTTAGGGTCGGGCGTTCGAATCGCCTCGCCCGCTCCATACAGACAGAAACTTCCGACGACAGA
The DNA here is from genome assembly GCA_964224285.1 of Donghicola sp. Lineage (GTDB taxonomy): Bacteria > Pseudomonadota > Alphaproteobacteria > Rhodobacterales > Rhodobacteraceae > Donghicola. Next base: position 2,780 of record CAXQKF010000003.1, read on the forward strand.
ACATGAAACGGGCCGCTTGGCCTTGCCCCCGCATCGCGCTACAAGGCCGCGAGTTCTAACGGAGGGGCCCATGCGACGCGCCGAAATCACCCGTAACACCACCGAAACCCAGATCAGCGTATCCGTCGATCTGGACGGCACCGGCAAGTATGACATCAAAACCGGTGTGGGCTTTTTCGACCACATGATGGAACAACTGGCCCGCCACTCGATGATCGACATCACCGCGCGTGCCAATGGCGACCTGCACATCGACGACCACCACACGGTCGAAGACACCGGCATCGCGTTGGGTCAGGCGATCAAAGAGGCGGTCGGCGACAAAAAGGGCATCAACCGCTACGGCAGCTGCCTTCTGCCCATGGACGACACGCTGGTGCGTGCGGCGCTCGATCTGTCGAACCGCCCCTTCCTGCACTTTGACATGACCTTCCCCAGCCAGAAAATCGGCACCTTCGACACCGAACTGGTCCGCGAATTCTTTCAGGCGCTCAGCACCCACGGCGGCATCACCCTGAACATCGCCTGCTTGAATGGCTTCAACAGCCACCACATCGCCGAAGCCGCGTTCAAGGCTGTCGCTCGTTCGCTGCGCCAAGCAGTCGAGCCCGATCCCCGCGCAGCAGGCGCCCTGCCCTCGACCAAGGGCGCCCTCTGATGACCACGGTGATCGTCGACTACGAAAGCGGCAACCTGCACTCGGCGGAAAAGGCATTTCAGCGGATGGCCCAGGAACAGGGCCACGGCCCTGTCATCGTCACCGCCGACCCCGAGGTCGTGCGCAAAGCGGACCGCGTCGTCCTGCCCGGCGACGGGGCATTCCCGGCATGCCAACAGGCGCTCTTCAACCACTCGGGCCTCTTCGAAGCCATCGAGGAAGTCGCCATCAAACAGGGCAAACCCTTCCTCGGGATCTGCATCGGCATGCAAATGCTGGCCACCCGCGGCCTCGAATACACCGAGACCAAGGGCTTTGACTGGATCGCAGGCACCGTCGACAAAATCCGCCCCACAGACAGCACGCTCAAAGTGCCTCACATGGGCTGGAACGATCTGGTGATCGACACCCCCCACCCCGTCTTTGACGGCGTGAAAACGGGTGATCACACCTATTTCGTGCACTCCTACCACTTCACCGTGGACACCGCCGCCGAGCGCCTCGCTCACGTGGATTACGGCACCGAAGTCACCGCCATCGTCGGCCGCGACACCCTGCTCGGCTTCCAGTTCCACCCGGAAAAGAGCCAGCAAATCGGCCTGCACCTGATCGCCAATTTCCTCAACTGGAAACCCTAAGACGGCGATCAGCCTTTCTGCTTTGCAAAAAATACTCAAATAAAAACCCCGCCGCGGTCATCACCACGGCGGGGTTTCTCACATCCAAAGACGCGAAATCAGTTCACGCGGCTCCAGTTCTGCGACCGGCAAATCGCCCCACCCAGAACACAGCCCGACACCTGCAACGTGTCGCCATTCAGCGCCATCTTGCTCTTGTAGGTCTTGTCCGTATCGGGGGCCCAGATCTTGCCGCCGTTAAACGCGCCAGAGCCCTGATCGGCCATATCCCAGATGATCGTCTTGCCGGTGATGGATTCGTCCCCACCCCCCAAGACCTTATCGATGACGCCGCAGACCTTCTCTCCACAAGGGCCGACGCGCACATGCAGGAACGACCCCTTCTCGCTGGTTTCGGTCTGCCACACGCCATAAACGTCACCCGCCTGCGCGGAGCCAGCCATCAGCACCAGCGCGGCTGCCAGAATCTTCTTCATACCCATCTCCTCCTAATGAGTAGGCGTCAGACTGAGCGAGCCCGCCTTACGAATCAAGCCTAACGTCAGGTCCGTTGCATTTCGCCCCTGTCCATGCGAATTGCCACCCAACCGAAATTCCCATTCGCCGGAGCGTACTGCCATGATCCTTTACCCCGCCATCGACCTCAAAGACGGACAGGCCGTGCGCCTTCTACGCGGAGACATGGACAAAGCGACCGTGTTCTCGGACAGCCCCGCCACTCAGGCGCTGGCGTTTCAGGATGCGGGCTGCGAATGGCTGCACCTGGTGGACCTGAACGGCGCCTGCGCGGGCGAACCCGTAAACGGCGCTGCGGTCGAGGCGATCCTTGCCGCAATCAACGTCCCCGCACAACTTGGCGGCGGCATCCGCGACATGAAAACCATCGCCACCTGGATCGAAAAGGGTCTGGCCCGCGTAATCCTTGGCACCGTCGCCGTGGAGAACCCCGAACTGGTCCGCGAAGCGGCCCGTGAAGTCCCCGGCAAGGTCGCCGTGGGCATCGATGCCCGCAACGGCAAAGTCGCCACCAAAGGCTGGGCCGAGGAAACCGACGTCATGGTCACCGATCTGGCCAAATCCTTCGAGGACGCGGGCGTTGCGGCGATCATCTACACCGACATCAACCGCGACGGCGCGATGCAGGGCCCGAACATCGAGGCGACCGAAGCATTGGCCCGCGCCGTGCAAATCCCCGTCATCGCCTCGGGCGGTGTTTCCAGCTTGGCCGACCTGACCGCCCTGCGCGACACCGGCGTCATTTCCGGCGCGATCTCGGGCCGCGCCCTGTACGACGGTGCGCTTGACCTCAAAGAAGCCATCGCAGCGCTGAAATAACCGAAACGGGCCGCCACCGCGCGGCCCTTTTGCTTTGGCCCCGCTGGACGCATCCCGCGCCACCGCCTAAGAGAAGAGCCATGCTCAAGACACGTATCATCCCCTGTTTGGACGTTGCCGATGGCCGAGTGGTCAAAGGCGTGAACTTTGTC
>CAXQKF010000004.1:0-13416 GCA_964224285.1 Donghicola sp.
AGATCACCCTGAGCCGCACCAACCGAAACCTGTCAAACCCCGAGATGGACAGCAAAACCTCTGCCATCGCGGCCCACTGATAAATCTACGCAATAAAACGGAGACACCCATGCGTAAGCTTGTAGCAATGACCCTTCTTTCCCTGACCGTCGCGTCGGGTGCCGTAGCCCAGATGGACCACTCGAATATGGACCATTCGTCCATGCCGATGGCCGCGGATATGGTCCATGCGCCCGCAACCCTGAATGCCATCGGCGATGGCACTATCAACGTCAGCCACGGACCCATTGCTGAAATCGGCTGGCCTGCGATGACCATGGACATGCCTATGATGGAAGGCGTCAGTCTTCCCGAAGGCATGCAGCCCGGTGATGAAATCATTATGATGCTGGGTCAGGACCACGAAGGCATGTACGCCATCGGCGGCGTTGCGGCTGCGGAATAAGCCGCCCTGCCGCGATGGTGCCACCCGCTCGGAACGCCTTGAGCGGGTGGCATACCCACCGAGAATTTCCCGGAAGCATCGATGTTTAGTGTGCCCTTTAGGCATACCCTCGAATGCATGGATTGACGAGCGTACGAGTTATTTTGATTTGTCTCATCCGCGCAGAGTTCAGTTAGAAATCGAATGACTTGATTGGAAGTGGACGCCGCACACCCAGTTACTGGATATTTGCTCGTGAACCCATGAAAGGCTGCTTTGAGGCACAATGTATCGCTGCGAACATCATCTAGTGAATGACCGCTTGGGGCCGAAATCGCCTTTGCCGCCTTCCTCTACAACACTTGACGCAGCTCAGACGCAGACGCTTGCCCAAGCCTTGGTTTGCCTCGCGAGGGCTTGGAGATGGTCTTCCAAGCTGGAGCCCGTCACGCGCTTGCGGGGCTTCAGGTCATGGTCACCATCTTCCCACCAGTGCATTGTGACCGCATCGGAGAGGGCGTAAGTCTCGACTTCCTCGCGTGTCCCGAAGGGGTCGCGGGTGCCTTGGCAGATCAGGGTCGGGCATTTGATGTCTGCGAGGTTCTCGCCCCGTCGGTTGTCGGGCTTCTTCGGCGGGTGGAATGGGAAGCCGAGGCAAAGCAGGCCTTTGATCCTCCCCGCGTCATAGAGGTCTTGGGCTACGAGGCTGGCCACGCGTCCGCCCATGCTTTTACCGCCGATGATCAGCGGACCGTCGCAGGCGAGTGCGTCGACGGCGGCCAGGAATTCCGGCGCGTAGGTTTCGGCCTTCGCAGGTGGGCGTTTCGAGCCGCCCGTGCGGCGAGCGGCCATGTAGCTGAACTCGAAGCGGGCCACGCGGAAGCCCTCGTCTGCGAGGTTCTCAGCGACGGTGCTCATCCATGGCGTGTCCATCGGTGCGCCAGAGCCGTGCGCCAACAGGATCGTGGTGCGGCCAGGGTCATCCCCGTTCAGCAGAAAGTCCATGGCACGCTCCTACGAATGGGTCCAACAATGGGATCAGGCGGCGCTGGCCTCGCGCTCGGCTTCTTCGACGGCGAGTTCGGCCATCTTCAGGGCCGCCTCTCGGCTGCTGGCAACCGCGATGAAGAGGCCGTTGTGGCAGAACTTGGCGCCTTTGACGCCGCTGGCCTCTTCGAGCGCTTCGTCGGTCAGACCCGCCCACGCCGCAGGCAAGTCAGCGCGCTGCTCAAAGCTGTCGCCGCTGATGCGGATGCCGCCGATGGACCAATCGTCGTCACGAGGATTGATCACGAAAAGCAAGTGGTCCGCGCCCGCAGCATCAATGGCCGAGCGGAAGGGCATCCCCATAGGCAGTTCCAGAATGCGCGATGTGCCTGCGTCTGCGATCGCTTTGGTGACCATGGCTTCGGCACGGCGCTTGGCGGCTTTCTTGGCGATAGACGCTTCGACGAAGGCCCCTGCGATCGGCAGCGCTTTGGCGAAGGCCTGATCGTCCGCATCGGGGCTGCGGTTGTCGAACACAGGCTTCAGGCTTTCGAGCAGAACAGAAATCGTCAGCGAGGTCAGAGGGCCTGCCACCGAAGGGTTCATCGCGCCGTTGTCCATCAGGTCGATGGGCAACACGAAGCTCTTTTCAAAGCTGGAGTGGATGTCTTCCAGATCCGCTTTGGGGATGTCCAAAGCGCGCAGGTAATCGAGCCCGTAATGCTTCCAGATCAGACCGAAGGAACTGTAGGGCTGCTCGTCCTCACGGGTGGGCACCGGGCGCTGGTGGTGGTCAAAGATGCGCGCTTCGGCGTCGTAGTCGCGGCCCACGTCGTAGATGATCTTGCCCTCGCCCGGGGTGATCCATGCGGTGTCGCGGGTGCGGACCAGTTCGGCCTCGGGGAAGAGGCGGGTCAGGATGACCGAGGACAGCAGCTCATCCGCGTGAAAGCCGCCACTGTGGGTTACGAGGTGGGTAATGGTCATCTGGGTCACTCTGGCAGGTCTGGAAAAGCAAGGGGCGACCGGTGGGGTCGCCCTGAAGAGTTCATGTTCTGGGGTGTTTCGGCGTCCGCTCGGCCAAAATCAACATGTTGTTTGATCGTTGGTCCGAAAGCTAAATCTAGGGATTCGCGAGATCTTTGCCCGGCTTCGAGACAACTTTATCCCGATTTACAACAAGCTTAGTGGGTCCACGCACCACGACGGTTGGTCGCGAAGTTTTCGCCGTAACCGCCCTTGCGGATGTTCGCCTTGCGGGGCTTGGGCTCGAACACTTCGGCGTTGATGCCGTGCTGGTTTGCGTATTCCAGCGCCGCTTCTTTGGACGAGAAACGCAGTTTGACCTGGCTCTGGGTGTCGCTCGAAGAGGTCCAGCCCATCAGCGGGTCGACTTCACGGGCGCTGGCATGGGCGAATTCCAGAATCCACTCTTTGCTTTTTGCGGTGCCCGAGGACATGGCCGTTTTGGCCGGACGAAAAATGCGTGCGCGCATGGGATGCCTCCTTAGAGTTCGGTTTCTTATCCTGAAATCGGCGGGCCAGCGCAAGGGCTACGGTGGCGATCAGCGGCTGTTCAGCGCACTATCCACAGTTTTTCGAGGCGCAAAGCCTGCCGCGTCCCCTGCCCCGCGTCGAAACGGGCATGAAATGGTGCCGACTCGCCCCTCTGCCCTTGAAGTGGAACAAAAAGAGGACAAGATATGCGGTGATCAGACGGAGACCCCCATGCACAACAATCGCCCCGATAATTTCTCGATGCAGAATGCTGCACCACAGCGCCGCGAGAAGCTGGAAGGGGGCAAGCGGTTTGTGATGCAGACTGAATTCCAGCCCGCGGGCGACCAGCCGACCGCGATCCGCGAATTGGCAGGCGGCGTGCTGGATGGCGAGCGGGATCAGGTGCTGCTGGGGGCGACCGGCACGGGCAAGACGTTTACCATGGCCAAGGTCATCGAAGAGACCCAGCGCCCCGCCATCATTCTGGCGCCCAACAAAACGCTGGCCGCGCAGCTATATGGCGAGTTCAAGGGGTTCTTTCCCGAAAACGCGGTCGAATATTTCGTGTCCTACTACGACTATTACCAACCCGAGGCCTATGTGCCCCGCAGCGACACCTATATCGAGAAAGAGAGCCAGATTAACGAACAGATCGACCGGATGCGCCACTCGGCCACGCGGGCTCTGCTGGAGCGGGACGATGTGATTATCGTGGCCTCGGTGTCGTGCATCTACGGTATCGGCTCGGTCGAGACGTACAACGCCATGACGCAGGACATGCATGTGGGGCAGATGTACGACCAGCGGCAGGTGATCTCCGATCTGGTGGCGCAGCAATACCGGCGCAACGATCACGCCTTCCAACGGGGCAGTTTCCGCGTGCGTGGTGATGTGCTCGAGGTCTGGCCCGCCCACCTTGAGGACCGCGCGTGGCGCATGAGCTTCTTTGGCGAAGAGCTTGAAGCGCTGACGGAATTCGACCCTCTGACGGGGGAAAAGACCGACACATTTGACCGCATCCGCATCTATGCGAACTCTCACTATGTGACCCCGCGTCCGACGATGAAACAGGCGATCATCGGCATTAAGGAAGAGCTGAGAAAGCGGCTGGATCAACTGGTCGGCGAGGGTAAGCTACTAGAGGCGCAGCGTCTGGAACAGCGCACCAACTTTGATCTGGAAATGCTGGAGGCCACCGGTGTTTGCAACGGGATCGAGAACTATTCCCGCTATCTGACCGGACGAGCACCGGGTGAGCCGCCGCCCACCCTGTTCGAATTCATCCCCGACACTGCGATTGTGTTCGCGGACGAAAGCCACGTGTCCGTTCCCCAGATCGGCGCGATGTACAAGGGCGACTTCAGACGCAAGATGACGCTGGCCGAACATGGGTTCCGCCTGCCCTCCTGCATGGATAACCGCCCCCTGAAGTTCGAGGAATGGGACGCCATGCGCCCCCAATCGGTGTTCGTCAGCGCGACCCCTGCCGCGTGGGAGCTGGAGCAATCCGGCGGTGTTTTTGCAGAACAGGTGATCCGCCCGACGGGCCTCTTGGACCCCTTGGTCGAAATCCGGCCGGTGGACACGCAGGTGGATGATCTGCTGGACGAAATCCGCCGTGTGTCGCAGGCGGGCTACCGGACCCTCGCCACGGTGTTAACCAAACGCATGGCTGAGGATTTGACCGAGTATCTGCACGAACAGGGCATCCGCGTGCGCTACATGCACAGCGACATCGACACGATCGAGCGGATCGAAATCCTGCGCGATTTGCGTTTGGGGGCGTTTGACGTGCTGGTCGGGATCAACCTGCTGCGCGAGGGTCTGGATATCCCCGAATTTGGCCTCGTGGCCATTCTGGACGCGGACAAAGAGGGCTTCCTGCGCTCTGAAACATCCCTGATCCAGACTATTGGTCGCGCTGCACGAAACGCCGAGGGCAAGGTGATCATGTACGCCGACCGCATGACCGGCAGCATGGAACGCGCGATTGCCGAAACCAACCGCCGCCGTGAAAAACAGATCGCCTATAACGAGGACCACGGGATCACCCCCGCGACCGTTAAAAAGAACGTCGATGACGTGCTGGCGGGCCTTTACCAAGGCGACACGGACATGTCCCGCGTCACTGCCACGATCGACAAGAAGCATCAGGGCAGCAATATGCAGGCTGTTCTGGAAGGGCTGCGGAACGACATGCGCAAGGCCGCCGAAAACCTCGAATTCGAGGAAGCGGCGCGTTTGCGGGACGAGATCAAGCGACTGGAAGCGGTCGATCTGGCGATTGCCGACGACCCGATGGCCCGCCAGTCCGCAATTGATACGGCTCAGGAAGAGGCGGTCAAAGCACGCGGTCGTAGCACGGCCGGACGCCCCGGCCAGCGCGGTGGCAATGTGAAACGGCGGGGACGCTAGCGACCCGCAGCGCTTTCTAGATCAGCGGGACAAAGGGGACACCGCACCCGGCCAGTGCCAGAAGTCCTGCGATCAAAATCAGTTTTTGCATGATGCCTGCCCTTGTCTACGTGTTTTCGGGAGTTTGGCAGGGGAAGTTCTAGGGATCAATGCGCCCTTCCGATAGTCCAAGGGCCCCGTTAGGGATCTGTTAACCAAGTGGGCGCACCCTGCCCTCTATGTGGCGGTGCGTTGTCTTCCTGATTTGTCTTGTTGGCGAACCATGCCTCGCGGGCCCTTGGCCGCGCGAGAAGGGCACGTTCTTTCTTTCAACAGGCATGAACACCGAACCTGCGGCGACCTTCTATCTCGAATACGGACTGGGAAACGACTGGACCATCGGGGCGGAGAGCTACGGCACATGGACTTATACCGGCAATGCAGCGATCTTCTTGAACCAGTCTTTCGCGCTCCCTGAAGGGTTCATACTCGGGTTCGAGACGGCTATGGTCATGCGTTCGGACGGGATGGTACCGCTGGATCCTCTGGGGGAAACGTGGGGCTTGGCGCTCGAGGGGCCGGATTTGCGGCTTGGGGCATCAATGGGGCGCGGGCTTGACCTGATGTCCGGTGGATGGATGACGGCATCCTCTTCGATGATCCTCGGAGAGCGACCGGCCCAGAAATTTGGCCTGACCCTTGGCGTTTCTCCGACCAAAAGCACCAAGGTTTACGGGCAGTTGCAGGGGACTGTGACAGCATGGGGGGCGGCCTGGCGTGCCGAGGCCGTCGCGGGGTTCGAACTGTTCGAAGGGTACGAGGTCATGTTGAACTACAATGCGCCGATCGGCGATGGCGATACGCGTATCGGAATGACACTCTGGCAAACTTTTTAACGTACAAAGTGACGCAGCCCGTAAGCGTCTTTGACCATTTGTCGTTTTGCAATAGAGTGGACGAAAAAGCAGAACGGGCACCGCATGCGCAAACAACCAACGGTTTTGATCGGTCTGGGAGCCACCAAGTCGGGGACGACTTGGCTCTATCACTATCTCGCCGACCATCCCCAATGCCATGTCCGGTCCCGCAAAGAACTGCATTACTTTGATAATCTTGATCCAGAAGGCCTCGAGAAAGAGCGTCAGAAAGTCTCTCGCAAGGCCGAAGATCTGGGCAAACGCGCCGAAACCGCCAAGGGTGGGATGCGTGCACGGGTGCGTCAACGGTTTGACGATGCGCTCGATTGGCTGCTGGTCCTTAACGAAGAGGACAAGGATCGCGACTATGCCTATCTGTGTTTTCTGAAGGCAGGCCGCCAGAAAAAGCCGGTCGTCGCGGATATCACCCCCTCTTACGGCATCCAGTCCGAAGAGGTGTATCGCCGGATGATGGGGGTGGCGCAGGATGTTAGGTTCCTATACCTGATGCGCGATCCGGTTGCGCGGCTCTGGAGCCACGTTCGTATGAACGCCGAAAAGGTCAGGAAAAAAAAGCCCTTCGAGGTTATTTGCGCGGAAACACTGGCGGCTGCCCTCGCCGGAGATCTGCCCGAAATGCGGGCCCGCGGGGACTATGCGACTGCGTTGGAGCGCGCCAAATTGCTGCCTGAAGGCAATTACCTGCCCGTCTTTTACGAAGATATTTTCGAAAGCGATGGATTGAACAGGATTTGCCAATTTGCAGGGCTCGATTTTGTTCCTGCGGATTTGTCGGTCAAACATCACGAAGGCAAATCTCTGAAGATGACGGCAGAGCAAGAGCGCGCGGCGTTCGAGGTTCTGAAGCCTCAATACGAAGCTGCGCAGAAGGCATTTACGACCCTGCCCCGCAAGTGGCAGGACAGGATCGATGCGTTTACGTAGAGATCAGATCGGCGCGTCGACGCGTGTTGTCAGCGTGACCCGACCCTTGAGAGCAGTTGGCCAGATCAGTTTGACCTTGTCGCCCTTGGCGCCTTGCTCGGTTTCGCTATAGGGCGTGGCCCAGGTCACGGCGCCGCCGGCAGTTTTCAGCGGACCCTCGGCAATCACGCTCTCGACCGAACGTGCGCGACCTTGGAAGGGCAGGTTTTCCCCGCAATCGACGGTCCATGTTTCAGCCGCTGTGTTCTGATCTGCCTTGAGGACCAGCGGGTTACGGATTTGGGCCGAAACCGCGTTGAACACGTTGCCCTGCACCATGACGTTGTAGCTGCGGTCAAGTTCGAGAGTGGCGTAAGAGGTGTCGATCTCTTCGACACGGTCGATGTTGCCGTTCAGTGCGCGGAACACGTTGTTGCCCATGGTGAGACCGTACAGGAAATGGCCGACACCATGCGGCCGCACGACAAAGAAGCGGAACGCGGTCGAGACATCGTTCACGGTAAAGATATTGCCGTTGATGGTCAGGCCACCAAAGGAGAACTCATCGCTCTGCTCTGGTTCCTGATCGTGCTCGTTGGCCCACAGGATATAGCTGTTGTCGATGTAGTTTCCGGTGATGGTGGTTTTGCAGTTGGTCTTGCTCAGGACCAGACCCGCAGAACGGATCCCATTCGAGGCACTATCCCCCTGAAACCAGTGATTACCCGAAATCATATTGCCCGCGCCTGCCAGAACGATGCTGTGCTTGAAGTGGACAAAGCGGTTGTCACGGATTTTTACATCGTTGCCGGTCGCATTCATCGCGATGCTGATGCGTTCGGGTACGGTCAGCGGGCTTTCGTCTGACAGGAACTGGCAGCGGTCGATCATCATGCCCTGACACCCTTCGCCGGGCGAGGTCAGCGCACGGTTCTTCGGGCGGGTGAACACACAGTCGCGCACATGCAGGCCGATCCCCGCCGGAGGGATCATCAGGCCACTGGCGCGCCCATTGCAGCGGAACTCGATATCCGTCAGGCTGAACTTGGCCAAGTTCCCGAAGCCACTGAAATCCAGAAGATATTTGAAACGACGGAAGGTAAAGTTCTGCGTTCCCTCGGCATCAAAGAGGGGGCAGTTCAGACGCACGGTATTCGAGGCCACATCCACGGATCGCACATAGACTTCGCGGCCGACGCCAACGCCTTCGACCAATGCGCCAACGGGAATATTCGCGACGTTGTCGACGCTTTCGAGGAAATAGGGATTCGCGGGATCATAGGTCGCAATCGAGGTCAGCACATCGTCATCCCACGCCGAAGAGTTCGACGCCTCGACCTGACCATTCTTGATGACGCGGCGGGTGGCATAGCTGTCACGGTTCGGGACGGCCGCATGCATGTCCAGAGGTTCGGTCAGTTGCACGCTGCGCCCGCCGAGGTCCAACGTGTCATGGGAACCGCTATTCAGAAGCGCCTGAAACGCCTTGGCGAGACCCAGCGCCTCGGAGCCGAAAGCATCGGCGTAGGTGGGCAAATCCAGATCTTTTTGCAGAATCAGGATCGCATCGTCAGGCATGGTGATCTTGCCTGCGATGCGGACAGAGCTCTTGATCGTGACGCTATCGGCCAGATGATAGGTGCCCGGCGAGACATAGACGGCACGACCTTCGGCGGCATCGTCTGCGGCCTCAAATGCTGCGCTATCGTCTGCGGTGCCATCGCCAATTGCGCCAAAGTCACGAACATCCACGGCTCCCACAAGTTGGGGCAGGAACAGGGCGGTTGCGTCTTCGATAATGATGTCGTCGATCCGGATGACACCTCCGTTGCCGCCTGTCAGGTCAAATCCGAAATGCCCCGCCGCAGCGTCCATGCCCCAGACCATGTCCACGCCGGAACGCGCTCCGGTTCCGATGATCCCCGAAACCTCGACGATCTGGCCATATTCAGTCAGTGATTTCGACGATCCAATAGCCGTCAGGCCCGAAATCGCGGAGCCTGCGCTGTCCACTGGCGTCCCTGCAACACGCACTGCGGGCATGGTCCCAGACACGGCCTTAAGTTTGACGCGCACGCGCAGGTAACGGCCCGCCACCATTTCCGTCGGGATCATGCAGCGGACGCGCTGAGTGCTGGAGGTCTTTACGATCTCGAGGCAACTGCCAAAGTCGCCGTCACCGGGCACCACAGAGACCCCGCCCGTGGCTTCCAGTGTTTCACTGCCGCTCAGACCATCTCCCGAAGACCAGTTGAACAGCCCGTCCTCAAAGGCGACAGGCATCAGTTCATCGGGTGTAGTGTAGGCAATCGTCATGTGTTTTCCCTTTTTGCACAGGGCGCGCAGACTGCACGCTTTGGGCAAAGGGAAGTATCAACGGCATCTTAATCAGCTGTTGGAGCACCGTGCGGTGCCGGCCTCAGGCGATCGCGCCATCTGACTCGAGCAGACGCACGCCGTCTATCTGCCATGCGTCCTCGATCCGGATCATCTTGTATTCCAGCACGTGAACCTTGCCGGACGTGTCCTCGATCATCACGGGTTGGAACATGCGGTCATCCCGTTCTTCCAGCTCAAGGAACACAACAGCGCCGTGCCGCCAGACCATGGGATAGCCATGCTGAACCATATGCCCAAAGACTTCGGGATTTCGGAACACATTTTTGATGCTGGGGCTGGCATAGTTATACGCCGTTGCAACGTCGTCGGACTTGAATGCGTCCAACTGGCTGCGGATGGTTTGACGAATGTCGTCTTGTTGCGCGACCGCGCCCATGGCCATTCCCAGCCAGAGCGCCGCCGCCAGTGCGAGTGTTTTCATGGCACGCCTCCTCTCCTCTATAGGACGAGGTAGCGCGCCATTCGGTTTCAGCCAGTGTTAGCCGAGTTCACCCGCCAGACCCTGCTCAATCAGGGCTACGGTTTCTTTCAGACCGTACAGAGCGATAAAGCCGCCGAAACGGGGGCCTTGGCTCTGACCCAAGAGCACTTCGTAGATTGCCTTGAACCAGTCGCGCAGGTTCTCGAAGTTGTGCTCTTTGCCAACTGCGAACACGAGGCTTTGCAGTTCTTCGGCGTCGTTTGCACCTTCGTAGGCTTTCAAGCGGCCCAATAGGTCTTCCAGCGCGGCACGTTCCTGTGCATCGGGCGCGCGGAAAGTTTTCGTGGGCTTCACGAAATCGTTGTAGTAGCGCACGGCGAATCCGGCGGCCGCATCCAGATCAGGATGGGTTTCCGCAGTCGCATCAGGCGCATAGCGGCGGATGAAGCCCCACATGGTTTCTTTGTCCTGCGCACCGGCCGCCGATGCAAGGTTCAGAAGCATCGAGAACGGCACAACCATTTTCGACTCGGGCACATCGCCGCCGTGGATGTGATAAACGGGATTGTTTACCCGCTTGTCCGCGTCCTGATCCACGTAGGCGCGCAGCTGTTGGTGGTACTCGTCCATTGCCTTGGGGATCACGTCAAAGTGCATGCGCTTCGCGGTCTTGGGCTTCTGGTACATGAAGTAAGACAGGCTCTCGGTCGAGGCATAGGTCAGCCATTCGTCGATGGACAGACCATTGCCCTTGGACTTCGAGATTTTCTCGCCGTTCTGGTCAAGGAACAGCTCGTAGGTGAAGTGCTCGGGCGGGCGCACGCCAAGAGTCCGGCAGATGCCGTCATAGATCGGCGTGTTGGTGCTGTGGTCTTTGCCGTACATCTCGAAATCAACGTCCAGCGCGGCCCAACGGGCGCCAAAGTCAGGCTTCCACTGCAGCTTCACGTTGCCGCCGGTGACCGGCAGGGTCCATTCCTTGCCGTCCTCGTCGTCAAAAGTGACGGTGCCGTTCACAGCATCCACGTTCTTCATGGGAACGTACAGAACGCGGCCGATCTCGGGGTGGATCGGCAGGAAGATCGAGTAGGTCGCCGCACGCTCTTCGCGTAGGGACTTCAGCATGATCTTCATCAGATCATCGTATTTCTCGGCAGCGCGCAGGAGGATGGCGTCAAACTGGCCCGATTTGTAGAACTCGGTGGCCGAGTAGAATTCGTACTCGAACCCGAAGGTATCAAGGAAACGCCGCAGCATCGCGTTGTTGTGCGCGCCAAAGCTCTCGTATTCCTCGAACGGGTCGGGAACCGCGGTCAGGGGCTTCTGAATGTTTGCGTGCAGCAGGTCCTGGTTCGGAACGTTCTCGGGCACCTTGCGCATGCCGTCCATGTCGTCCGAGAAACAGATCAGGCGGGTCGGGATATCGCTGATCACCTCGAAGGCGCGGCGGATCATAGTCGTGCGGGCAACTTCGCCAAACGTGCCGATGTGCGGCAGACCCGAGGGGCCATAGCCGGTTTCGAACAGAACATAGCCCTTTTCCGGCGGCGCCTTTTCATAGCGTTTCAGCAGCCGGCGCGCTTCTTCAAAGGGCCAGGCTTTCGAACGCATTGCGGCTTCGCGCAGATCAGACATTTTCTGTTACTCCATCAATAGCGCGTCATCGTCGCGCGCTTTTGCGCCCTCCCTATTGCGAGGGGGCTCAGGCGTCAATATTCTCTGGAAACAAGGCCGTATTTGAAAGGAAAGAACGTGACCGAAGAAGTCCAGCACATCATCAGCGCGCAGGATGCCCTTGTGGCAACGATGGTCGCCATTTCGGCCTCTGACGAAGATATGCGTACCGCCGAGCTGGTGGAAATTCAGAACTCTGTCAACATGTTACCGGTTTTCGCCGAATATGACACCGACCGCATTCCGCGCATCACGCAGCTGGTGTTCGAGCTGTTCCAGCAAGAAGACGGTCTGGATGCCCTGTTCGGTCTGGTCCGCGAGGCTCTGCCGGAAAAACTCAACGAAACGGCTTACGCGCTGGCCTGTGATGTGGCCGCAGCGGACGGGCACCTCTATGAAACAGAGCTGCGCTTGCTAGAGGAAATGCGCTACGAGTTGAATATCGACCGTCTGCATGCCGCTGCGATTGAGCGCGGTGCACGCGCCCGTCACATGACCGAATAATCAGCTGTCGTAAACTGCGCCCCACCGGCGTATCAGCGTTTTCTGCAGATCCCGCGCCCGTCGGTTCCAGGCTTTGCCACCCGGCGGGTTTTCTTGTTGGTATTCGGTCAGGCTGGCCCGACGCGGCAAATCCGCGGCAAAAATTGCAAAGGTCAGCTTTCGCCCGCTCGTGGTCGTAATATACCCCCCGAGACCGCTCGCGAAATTCAAAGTGCCGGTCTTGGCGTGGACATTCAGCAGATGGCTCGGGATCGGCTTGCCATTCTTGTCGGGGATGACAACAGCCTTCATGAGATCAGGCAAGAGCCCCTGCCCTACCGCACCGGAATAGGCCTGAGCCAGATTTGAGGCCGTCACGCGGGATGCTTCGCCCAAACCGGAATGATCAACGAATTTCGCGCCCTTGATGCCCAATCGCGCCTCGGCCCAGGACGTCATCAGTTGTGCAGAGGCCCGTAGATTCTGGACAGTCCCGTTGCGCTTCAGGCTGGCGGTTAGGCCAATCACCTCGGCGGTGAGGTTGGTCGAATATTTCAGGCAGTCCTTCACCACATCCCGAAGCGGCGCACTGCTCAGTTGTGCCAGAACGCTGCCCGAGGGGGCTGTTCGGGTGACTTTGGGTGCCCGCAAGGTGATCCCCTGACTGCCGGCAAAGGTCTGGAAGACTTCTCCGGCATAGAGTTCCGGTTTGCGAACGGGCAGCCATCGCGCACCGCCATTCCCCAAAGCGCCGCTTGCCACCGTCCAGGAATCCGCGCCCCCGAGGTCTTTGTAGGAAAAGACCGGCAGGTCGCGCTGTGCGACGCTCATCTTTGCCATGCTGACATCGGGGCGATGGTTGTTGGACCGTGCGTCCATGGTCAACGCATAGCCCTTGTTGGCGCGGCGCCATTCGAAGTGGACACGGTTGTAGTTCAGGTTCAGTCCGGAAATCGTCGGGTTGTAGCCTGCGTGATCCGGCTGGCCAGCGTCAACTTCTAGTTCGAATGGCAAAGCGCCGCCATACACCAGAAAATCGCCGGTCACTTCGCGGATACCTGCTGCTTTGAGCTGGCGGGCCATTTCTGCCAGACCGTCTGTGTCCAGCGTGGGATCACCGCCCCCTGCCAGCACCAGATCACCCCTGACAACCCCGCCCGAGACTGTCCCCACCGCGATCAGGCGGGTCTGGAACCTGTACCCCGCCCCCAGTGTTTCCAATGCGTAGATCGCGGTGACGGACTTGGCCACACTCGCTGGCGGGGTTGTCAGGGGTGATCTGGTGCTGGCAG
>CAXQKF010000005.1:0-6441 GCA_964224285.1 Donghicola sp.
GTCCCTCTTCTCGCGCGATGTGATCGCACTGGCAGCGGGCGTCGGCCTGTCGCACAACACCTTTGACGCAGCGCTCTACCTTGGCGTCTGCGATAAAATCGTCCCCGGCCTGATCATCGCGGCGGCCACCTTTGGCC
The DNA here is from genome assembly GCA_964224285.1 of Donghicola sp. GTDB lineage: Bacteria > Pseudomonadota > Alphaproteobacteria > Rhodobacterales > Rhodobacteraceae > Donghicola. The sequence continues at coordinate 138 of CAXQKF010000005.1, forward strand.
ATATCCCCGGCATCTTCCTGCCCGCCGGTCCCATGGTCAGCGGCCTGCCCAATGACGAAAAGGCCAAGGTCCGCCAGCAATTCGCCACCGGCGAAGTGGGCCGCGACAAGCTGATGGAAGCCGAAATGGCCTCCTATCATGGTCCGGGCACCTGTACCTTCTACGGTACGGCAAACACCAACCAGATGCTGATGGAGTTCATGGGCCTGCACATGCCGGGCAGCTCGTTCGTGAACCCGAACACACCCCTGCGCGACGCACTGACCGTTGCGGGCGTGGAACGCGCTGCCGCCATCACCCAACTGGGCAACGAATACACTCCGGTCTGCGACGTGCTGGACGAGCGCGCATTCGTGAACGGCGTGGTCGGCCTGATGGCAACGGGTGGCTCGACCAACCTCGTGCTGCACCTGCCCGCCATGGCCCGCGCTGCTGGCGTTGAGCTGACCCTCGAAGACTTTGACCAGCTGTCCTCGGTCGTGCCGCTGATGGCCAAGGTCTACCCGAACGGTCTGGCGGACGTGAACCACTTCCACGCAGCTGGCGGCCTTGGCTACCTAATCGGCGAGCTTCTCGACAACGGCCTCTTGCACGACGACACCCAGACCATCGCCGGTCAGGGTCTCGCCCGCTACACCGAAGAGCCCAAACTGATCGACGACAGCCTGACCTATGTCGAAGGCCCCAAGGACACCCTGAACGACAAGATCCTGCGCCCTGTCTCGACCGCTTTCCAACCCACCGGCGGCCTGAAGCAACTGGCAGGCAACCTCGGGACCGGCATCATGAAAGTCTCTGCCGTGGCCCCCGAGCGCCACATCATCGAAGCCAAAGCCCGCGTCTTCCACGACCAGTACGACGTGAAGAAAGCCTTCCAGGCAGGTGAATTCACCGAAGACACCATCGTCGTTGTCCGCTTCCAGGGCCCGCAGGCCAACGGCATGCCGGAACTGCACAGCCTGACCCCGACCCTTGCAGTGCTGCAGGACCGCGGGCTCAAGGTCGCTCTGGTCACCGATGGTCGTATGTCGGGCGCGTCTGGCAAAGTCCCCGCTGCGATCCACGTCAGCCCCGAGGCATCACTTGGCGGCCCCCTCGCCCGCGTGCGCAACGGCGACCTGCTGCGCGTTGATGCCAAGACCGGCAAGATCGACTGCCTCGAAGCCGACTTCGAGAGCCGCGAGGCCGTCACCGCCGACCTGACCGCAAACAAATCCGGCATCGGCCGCGAGCTGTTCGAAGCCTTCCGCCAGAATGTCGGCCTTGCGTCCAGCGGCGCAGCGGTCGTCGTCTGACACCACCAAGCTCTGCCGCTGGCGACATGAGTATTTGGACAAAGCAGAAAGACATGTTTCTTTTTGCCCCAAATACTCCCGCCGGAGGCACATCACCCCAACCGATTTCGACCCGAGGACCTTTTCATGACCCCCGCAGAAGCCAGCGCCAAATCTCTTGAAATCTGCCGCAAGGCCCCTGTGATCCCCGTTCTGGTGATCGACGATCTGGCCCATGCCCGCCCCTTGGCCGAAGCACTGGTCAAAGGCGGCCTGCCCGTGCTCGATGTCACCTTGCGCACGCCGGTTGCGCTGGATGCGATCCGTGAAATGGCCAAAGTCGAAGGCGGCATCGTCGGCGCGGGCACCCTGCTGACGCCTGCGGATGTCAAAGCAGCCAAAGAAGCTGGCGCGCTGTTCGGCGTATCGCCGGGCGCGACGGACATCCTGCTGGACGCCTGCGAAGCAGCTGATCTGCCGCTGCTGCCCGGCACAGCAACCGCCTCCGAAGCCATGACCCTGCTCGAGCGCGGCTACACCGTCCAGAAGTTCTTTCCTGCCGAAGCGAATGGTGGTGCCAAGGCGCTCAAGGCGATCGGCGCGCCGATCCCGCAGGTCACATTCTGCCCCACTGGCGGCGTCAGCCTGAAGAACGCACCGGACTATCTGGGGCTCTCGAACACGGCTTGCGTCGGCGGCAGCTGGGTTGCCCCCAAAGAATTGATGATCGCTGGCGACTGGGACGGCATTGTTGCTCTGGCTCAAGAGGCTGCGCAACTGCCGCGCTAAGCCAGCCTGATCCTGCATTCGAACGCGGCGCAGAGATGTGCCGCGTTTTTCCATGGCCGGTGCTCAGTCCCGCGGGCGGGACCGCCAACCGCCCCGACGCTTGGGCCTGTCAGAACTGGCAAGGCCCTCTTTCAGGACTTCGGTCATCGGGTGACGTTCTTCTTGGCCGTAGACGGCCAAGAGACGCGCGATCACCTGCTGCAAGTCATCTGTCGGCACGCTCAGCGCCCAATCCAGAAAGATGCTGCGGCATTCCGCCAGCGTTATCCCCTCGATCCGGTAGGCCTCGCGGATCAGGCCTTTGGGGTCGTTGGGATCCTTGTGGGTGGTCATTCGGTGGCGTCCTTTGCGCGGGCGGTCAGTACCGCGTCGATACGTTCTGCCCCACTGACATAGCCCGCAGATAGCCTCTGTTCCAGTTGCGGCATATTCTGGCAATCACAGACGCTCAGAAGGAATTGTTCGCCCCCACTGCCGATCTTATCAGGATCAATCGGCCCGTCCCCTAGCAGACGCGACGCGACCTGCACCTGCCACATCTGGCGGTAAATTTCGTCCAGCGCCTCAGCCTCGGGCGCTGTCAGCCACCCGAGTTTTTGCGCCGAAGCCAGACCGCCCGCCACGCTACGCTCGGGCTTGCCTGCCATCAGTGTCGCCGCTTGGGCAAAGAGTTCGATGTCCTGCATGCGGCCATCACCGGCTTTGACGTCCCACAAACTGACTGGCGTTTTCGCCGCACGGATGCGGGCGCGCATATCTGCCACATCCCGTAGAACCTGCCCTTCGTCCCGAGGGCCCGCGATCAGATCCTGCCGGAAACGCTCGATGTCTTGGGCCAGAGCATCCCCCCCCACGACAACGGCAGCGCGGGTCAGGGCCAGATGTTCCCACGTCCAGGCTTCGGTTTTCTGATAGCTCTGGAAGGCGTCCCAACTGGTGGCCACCGGCCCCTGGTTCCCCGAAGGGCGCAGACGCATGTCCATCTCGTAGACCCGCCCTTCGGCCATTGGCGCGGTCATTGCCGTGACCAGAGCCTGCGTCAGACGCGCGAAATAGGTCCGCACATGCAGGGGACGTTTGCCATCAGATTCCTCGACGCCTTCGGGATCGTAGATAACGATCACATCCAGATCAGAGGTCGCCGTCTGCAGGCACGCCCCCAAACTGCCCATCCCCAGTACCGCCGCCCCGCGCCCCGGCGCTGGCCCGTGCTTGCGCGCAAATTCCGTCTGAACAGCGGGGAACAGACCGGCCAAAGTCGCCGCCGCAAGGTCGGCGTATTCGCGCCCGGCCTCTTCGGCGCTAATCAACCCGCGCAGCAAGTGCACCCCGATGCGGAAGTGCCATTCCTTGGTCCAGCGACGGGTGTCGTCCAACTGCCGCTCGTAATCCCCCGCAGAGCCATCAAGCCGCGCCTTCAACTCTGCGATCAGGGCCTCGCGTCCGGGCCAAGGGGCAAAGAAACTGCCCCCGATCACCCCGTCCAGAACCGCCGCGTTCCGCGACAGGTACTTTGCCAAGGCTTGCGCCGTGCTGGCGATGTCCACGATCAGATCGACAAGCTGCGGATTGGCTTCGAACAGGGAAAACAACTGCACGCCCGCAGGCAGCCCCGACAGGAAACCATCGAACGCGATCAAGGCCTCTTCGGGCTTGGGCGAAGCGCTGAGTTTGGTCAGGATTTCCGGCTTCAGCCTCTCGAAAATCTCGACGGCCCGTTCCGAGCGCAGGGCGGGATAGGTCTTCCACCGCTCGACGATGCTCTGATCCAGCGACGCGGCCTCTTCGCAGGGTTTGGCGGGCGCGTCGGGGGCAAAGAAATCCTCGGTCAACTCGTGAACCGCCAAGAGCCTCTCGGTCAGCGCTTGCTCAAGCGCGGTGCAGTCCATGCCCATCATCGCCGCGATCCGCTCCATATCCTCGGGGGCGGTGGGCAGGCTGTGGGTCTGCGCATCGTTCACCATTTGCAAGCGATGCTCGACCTCGCGGTGGAACCGGTAGTGACCGGTCAGGATGTCTGCGACTTCGGGCGTGATCCATCCCTTTTGCGCCAACACCTGCAGGCCCGGCACAGTGCCGCGCACCCGCAAGTCGGGGTCGCGGCCACCGGCGATCAACTGGCGCGTCTGGGTAAAGAACTCGATCTCCCGAATCCCCCCGCGCCCCAGTTTCATGTTGTGACCGGGCAAGCTGACGGGGCCGTGCAGCCCTTTGTGATTGCGGATCGCCAAACGCATATCGTGGGCGTCCTGAATAGCGGCGAAATCCAGATGCTTGCGCCAGACAAAAGGCGTGAGCGTTTTCAGAAACCCGAGGCCAGCCTCGATGTCCCCCGCGCACGGGTAGGCCTTGATGTAGGCGGCGCGTTCCCACGTGCGGCCAAGGCTCTCGTAATACCGTTCAGCGGCCTCCAGCGGCATACAGACCGGTGTCACACCCGAATCAGGACGCAGCCGCAGGTCCGTGCGAAAGACATAGCCTTCGGCCGTGTTATCCGACAGCATTGCACACATTTTACGCGTGGCACGGATCAGGGCCGTGCGGGCATCCATATATTCGTCACGGCTGTATTTCGTCTCGTCGAACAGGCAAATGAGGTCGATGTCGGAACTATAGTTCAGCTCCCCTGCCCCCATCTTCCCCATGGCCAGCGCGACCATCCCACCCGCGATTTCCAGATCGTCTTCGGTCATCCCCGGCAACTTTCCGCGCCGGATTTCTGCGCCGACACAGGCCGTCATCGCCAGATGGGTCGCAAGGCCTCCGAAGTCCGTCAGTGCGCCCGTCACTTCCTCCAGAGACCAGACGCCCCCCAAATCCGCCAGCGCGGTGAGCAGCGCCACGCGCCGCTTGCCCTGCCGCAACGCCACGGCACGGGTGTCGGGCGCCGTCTCTCGCAAGCGTTGGTATTCGCCCGCCAAAGCACCCTCGGGGTCATCAAACGCAGCCGAAATCCACTCGGCTTCGCGCTTCATCAACCCGCGCAAATAAGGGCTGCACCCGGCGGTCCCCTCGATCAGAGAGCGTGTCTCTGGCGTCAGGCTGGAAAACAGGGCGACCCCTTCGGCTCCACGTTCGGGATTGAAGGGGCGCGGCGTGCGGGTCATACGGGATGCGAATGTCATGCCGCATGTTTGGGTCCGCCCGAACACCGCGTCAATGGCCCAGATCAAATCCGGAAAGGAACCCGAAATGAGCAAGAGTCTGAAGCGAGTCCGCCAAGCCCTGATCGACGCCGGTTTCGAACCCGAAATTCTGGAAATGGGCGACACCCGTACCGCACAACAGGCCGCAGACGCCGCGAAATGCCATGTGGACCAGATCGCGAAATCCATCATCTTTCGCGGTGAAACCAGCGGCGAGGCGATCCTGTTCCTGACCGCTGGGGGCAACAAGGTCTGTGCAGACAAGGCCAGCGCGTTGGCCGGAGAACCCTTGGGCAAGGCAGATGCCGCCCTGATCCGCAGCCAGACCGGATTTGCGATCGGGGGCGTTTCGCCCGTCGGTCACCTCAACCCGATCCGCGCTTTTCTGGACCCGCGCCTGTTGGAATTCACCGAAATCTGGGCCGCTGCTGGCACTCCGCGGCACATCTTTGCCCTGAAACCACAGGACCTCTTGCCTCTTAGCGGTGCGCAAACCGCTGATTTCACGACCCAATCCGAATAATGTAAAAAGTTTTCACATTGCCCCTTGTAACGGGGCGGCTCCGTCACGATCTGTTGTAATGTGAAAAGCATTCACATTCACCCTGAACGGAGCACCCGATGACTACTTTTGCAGATCCAATACCCCACGAAGCCCGCGGCTGGTTCGCCCGCGCCGAAGCCTGGCTGGATGCCAGAGGCAAAGGCGCATGGATCGCTGCGATGGTCCTGTCCTTCATCTTTTTCTGGCCCGCCGGCCTCGCGCTGCTGGCCTACATGACCTGGAGTAAGAAAATGTTCAAATCGTCCTGCCGCGCAAAACGCAGCTTTGGCCCTGCCTTCCGCTCGTCCGGCAACACCGCCTTTGATGCCTACAAAGCCGACACCCTGCGCCGTCTCGAAGACGAGCAGATCGCCTTCGAAAGCTTCCTCGAGCGTCTGCGCGAAGCCAAAGACAAGGCAGAGTTCGACCGTTTTATGGACGAACGCGCCAAGTCCGGCACCGAAACCGAGACTCAGAACGCCTGATCCACTACGATGGGCCCGCCCGCTCCGGCGGGCCCCCCCCCCGCCCCCCCCCCCCAACAGGCCCCC
>CAXQKF010000006.1:0-3747 GCA_964224285.1 Donghicola sp.
CATCCGCCAGCGCAAGGGCGCGGAGGTCATCGTGACAGAACTTCCCTGCACCAACTGACGCAAATTCACAGAAATTCTTACAAGAAGCAGGGGCCTGAAACGGGCCCCTGTTGCGCGTCTTCCACACAGGTTTTGCCTGTAACTAATCTAATTATTGAAAAAAAACGCCTTCTGTCGCATTCTGAGAGGCAAAAGAAAAACAACACTCACACTATCGAGCGTGATCAGAGAGGCAGATCACATGCACAGCAGTAAGATTTTAACCGCGATGGCAGTCGCGATGTCGATCGTTGCCGCGACGCCGGTTCTTGCGCCCAATGCCGCGCACGCTGAAACCTTGCGCGTCCTAAAGAACGGTCCCAGCAAAACACTCGAAGTCCCAATGAACCGCGCCGTCGTGGTCGAGAGCGACGTTCCGTTTGCAGAGCTGAGCATCGCGAACCCGAACAGTGCGGACATCTCCTCTCTTTCGGATCGCACGATCTATGTGTTGGGCAAAACGCCCGGCCTGACCTCTTTGACCCTGTTCGATGCCAGCGGCACGCTCATCAGCAACGTGGATGTGCGCGTGGCTGCGGATATTTCCGAATTCAAAGAACGTCTTGGCCAGATCCTCCCCGGTGAGAACATCGAAGTCCGCACCGCGAACGACGGCATTGTTCTGTCCGGTGTGGTCAGCAGTGCAGCCCGTTTGGACCGTGCACTTGATCTGGCGGAACGCTATGCGCCCGAGCGCGTATCGAACCTGATGTCGGTTGGCGGCGTCCAGCAGGTCATGCTGAAGGTTCGCTTTGCCGAAATGCAGCGCACCGTTTCGAAATCCTTGTCATCTTCCGTCAGCCTCAGCGGCGGTGACAACGTTTCGGTCTTTGGCGGCACCGGCAGCTACAACAACAGCGGCGAAGTCGCAAACGCCCTTTCTGGCCTGTCGCCCGCGACCAACGAAAACAACGGCGCCCTGCTCTTTGGCTTTGGCGCGGGATCGGTCGAGGTCGGCATCCTGCTCGAAGCGCTGGAAAGCAAGGGCATGGTCCGCACGCTGGCCGAGCCGAACCTTGTAGCGCTGTCCGGCCAAGAAGCGAAATTCCTTGCGGGCGGCGAATATCCTGTTCCCGTTCAGGACGTTGACGGCATCGGCGTCCAGTACAAACCCTTCGGGATCGAGCTGAACTTTATTCCGCGTGTCGTGGACAAAGACGTCATCAACCTCGAACTCGAAGCCGCCGTGTCCGCCGTCGACCCCTCGAACGGGTTCTCGGTGAACGGCTTTGAAATCGACGCCTTCCAGCGCCGCGAAGCCTCGACCACCGTTGAAATGCGCGACGGCGAGAGCTTTGCCATCGCGGGCCTGCTGATGGACGACTTCCGCGACCTGAACGGTCAGGTGCCGTGGCTGGGGGATATTCCGGTTCTGGGTGCCCTGTTCCGCAGTGCCGAATACATGCGCGAACAAACCGAACTGGTGATCATCATCACCCCCCATCTGGTCACACCGACCCGCGGCGAAGTGCTTGCGTTGCCCACCGATCGAATCAAGCCCCCGTCGGAAGAAGACCTGTTTCTGTTCGGACGTGTTGCCAGCGACACCGCGACACGCCAGAATGGCGCGGCAGCCGAAGTCGCCAAGCAGGACTTCAGCGGCTCTTATGGTTATGTGATGGAATAGGTTAATGCAGCGCCGCTACAAAACTACAGCCGCTATGGCTGGTGTGATTCTTCTGTCGGCCTGCGCCAGCCAGGATCCTATCTACCGCGCATTTTACGAAGAATCAGGCTCTATCGCTGACAACCGCGGGAATTTCGGGCAATCCACCCGGAACAACCACGCCTATATGACCGGCGAAAAGCAGTACACCTACGAGCTTGCCAGCCGTTTCGCCGCCGAGGTGCTAACCACTGTGAACTTCGCGTTCAACAGCGCAGCACTGGATGCAGGTGCATTGGATACCCTGCGCGAACAGGCCCGCTGGATCCAGCAGTTCCCCGAAGTGCGCTTCCGCGTTTACGGGCACACCGATGCCGTCGGTTCTGATTCTTACAACAAATCCCTCGGCTTGCGCCGCGCGAACGCTGTTGTGAATTACTTGGCCCAACTTGGTGTCAGCCGCAGCCGTCTGGAAGCTATGGTTTCTTATGGCGAAACCCAGCCGCTGATCGTGACCGAAGGGCGAGAGCGTCGCAACCGCCGTACCGTGACCGAAGTGCTTGGCTTTGTCTCCAGCCATCCCACTGTTCTGGATGGGAAATATGCGCAGATCGTCTACCGTGACTACATCGCCAGCGGTGCGTCTCAGACCACGCTGACCGGCATCACGGGCAAAGACTTCAAGACAGATAAGTAATCTGCGTTAACCATTTCCGCACAAATGGGCTGTTTGGGTCCAATTGTCGCCCAGATTGACCGTCATCTTTCTCCAAAGGGCCCCGAGTCTGTGCACTCGGGGGTCATCTTTGGGGGCCGATGTGCCCTCGTTGTCTAAGAGTAACGAGGTAGAGAATGACCAGCGTAGATCCGATTGCAGAAAGCTCGCAGATTCTGGCCTGCACGATCTCGCGGGATGTCGAGAATTTCGATCTGCTGATCGAGGATATGGAAGCGGTCCTGGGCGAGGCTTGGGGTGACCTCTCGCTCGAAGAGGCGGCAGCCTTTCTGTCCCAACCCGAAGCCTCCGGCATGGAGTTTGTCGCTATTGCAATGGATGACAGCGACGAAGAGGCCCTGCCCCAGATCGAAGCCCTAATTGCCAGCGCACGCAAAGCCGGGATCAAGGTCATCCTCGTGACCGAGAATGTCTCGGCTAACCACCTGCACCAGCTCTTGCGAATGGGTGCCGAAGAATTCCTACCCTACCCTCTGCCCGAGGGCGAACTGGCCAGCGCCGTCGAACGGCTGCGCACGCCGCCCCCTGCCCCCGAAGCCCCCGTGCGTGCTAGCAAGGTCGCGCCGTCCAAGGTCAGCACCGATGGTGTTGTTTTGGCCGTCCAGGGCATGGCCGGCGGCACAGGCGCAACGACAATGGCGGTCAATCTGGCCTGGGAACTGGCCACTGTAAAAGGTGACCACCAGCCGAGGGTCGCTCTGCTGGATATGAACCACCAGTTCGGCAGCATCGCGACCTACCTTGATCTGCCCCGACGGGACGCGGTGCACGAGCTTCTGTCCGATATCGAAGCGATGGACGATGACGCCTTCTGCGCCAGCCTCGTGCAGTACGAAGAAAAGCTGAACGTTCTGACGGCTCCGCCCGATATTCTGCCCATGGACTACCTGTCGCAGGATGATGTCAGCCGGCTGGTCGAGACCGCGCGTCAGAACTTCGACTATGTTGTGATAGACATGCCCTCGGTTCTGACCCAATGGACGGATGTCGTTCTGAACGCAGCGCATGTGTATTTCGCGATGATCGAGCTGGAGATGCGCTCGGCCCAGAACACCCTGCGCCTGAAACGCGTCCTGCAGGCCGAGGATCTGCCCTTCGACAAGCTGCGCTTTATCCTGAACCGCGCGCCAAAGTTCACCGACCTGACGGGACGGTCGCGGATCAAGCGTCTGGCCGAAAGTCTGGGCATTTCGATCGAGGTCCAGTTGCCCGACGGGGGCAAGCCGGTGATGCAGGCTTGCGACCACGGTCAGCCCTTGGCCGAAAGCGCGGCCAAGAACCCGTTGCGCAAAGAAATCCTGAAGCTGGCCAACCAGCTCAATGCCTTGAACCAAACCACTTCCGAGGCGGCCTGACGCCTCTAGAC
>CAXQKF010000007.1:0-6711 GCA_964224285.1 Donghicola sp.
ATGGGATCGAAAATGCTCAAAGACCTGATCCGCTGTGCATCCCCGGATCAACCGGAAGTTCATTCGCGTGCCGACATATTCAGCGCGAGTTCGTCGCACCGGTGGGTCGAAGGCCAGCGAGACATGAATCCAGCGGGGACCATTGCCTTGGAACTCGGCAGGGATCGGGACCTGGTAAACAGCGAATTGGTCCATTCCGAGCGCGTCCTCGGCGTAGAGGACGACCCGATGATCATCCGAGAAGGTTGCTGTGGCAGGGTTTACAACCCCGTTTCCATGAATTTGGTCTCGCTCGGCCTCGATCATGCCGCCCAACCTGCGCTGCGTGGCTTCAGGGACGCGGGCAGAACTAGCCATAAACGCCTTGATGAGGTTCGCCGATGCGTCCGGATGATAACGCAATACTTGCGCCGCCTTGTGTGCCAGATGCGGGGCGGAAAATGATGTGCCCGTCTTGCTCACAATGAGTTGCCGCTGAAAGTCAGCGTTCGTGGTCAAAATGCCCGCATTTGCCAAGTGGGGCGCACGCTGCAAGCGCCGAGCCACGGCGTCGAACACCAATGTTCCACCGTAATCGACGAAATCTGGTTTCTTGATGCCTCCGGCACCCGGGCCAGTACGCGAAAACGGCGACGGTTCATCTGGCTCTGTGATGCGTTGGATGTGAACGTCGAATTCGTGCTCCGGCCCGAGGCCATTGGAATGCGCGAGCGACCCTACTGTTAAGGCGTTGACGGCGCCCGCCGGTTCGCAGACGCGGTTGGCATTTTCCAGAAGATAGCCCGGATACTGCGTGACGCCCTGCTCCAAAGACGTACCGCCCCTGGGGTCGCGATTGCCTGCAGATACGAAAATCAGGACATCAAGTTCGCGCGCGAGCTCGTCCAGGGTCGCGGCCCACGGCCCGACCCGACCGCGCTCGAAGCGTGCACGAGTATCCCCAAGCGAAATGACAAAGAGTTTGCACCCATAAGCTTCCCGAATGCGTTCGATGGTTGTCCGCATCTGGGTCGGCAAGGTGCGGCGCTCGAAAAACTGGCCCTGATCTGTCACTACTTTCGCCGAGATAATCCGAGCGGCGGGGACAAGCTCTGGCTGATCGAGATGATTCCGGAGATCGCCGTAGCAGGCGACACCGGCGACAGCCGTGCCATGACCGAAGACATCGGCCTCGCCAAGCTCTGCCGGAAAGGCCTCACGCGCGACGATACCATCTTCGAGCAGGGGGTTGTCGTTAACACCGCTGTCGAGAATAGCAACCACAGGCAAGTCCACCTCGGGCGGTGACACCGGCGGCACATCCCCCGCAGCAAGGGCCTCAGGCCGTTCCATCTGGATATCGGGCTGTGGCGGAAAATCGACAAATGCGACCTGGGGTATCGCAAGGATCGGCCGAATGGTCTGGCCGGAGGCTCGCACTCGGATGATGCTGATGGAAGGTCCACAATAGTGGTCGTAGAGTTCCCCGTCCTGGCTCTCGACCCAATCGACGATTTCTTCACCCAGCGACCGGCGGGCCGCCTGAGGACCGAACTCCCACAATTCGATATCGACGACGTAGTCCGTATCGTCCTGGAAGTCTTGGACCTCGGAAAATCCTTCTTCGCGCGCTAGAACGCCGAGACGGTCGCGACCTTCAATCGTGCCGATTGCGCCAATCCTGTCAATGAACCCCGCGTAGCGACGATTGCGCTGACCCTGCGGTATTGGACCCTCATATTCGTCGAGCCGGGTCCGAAAGTCCTGCAAGTCATCCGTCGACGAGAACAGGACCAGGGTGTTGTCTTCATCGGTGGACAGCACGGTCAGGCCAAGACCTTCCCAATCCCCCTCCATGCTTGCTCCGCTCATCTCCACCCGAAGGATCAGCGCCGGGTCAACGAACCTCGGAGGAGGCTGCTGTGCACGTTGGTTTTGGACGGCGGCGTCAACCTCCTGTCGGATGCGACCGCCATGACCTCCGCCTCGGGTTGGGGGGTTGGGCACTCTACCATGCTTGCGGCGGGCAAAATTCTCTGGCAGGCGCACCAGGGGCAGGTGCTGATGTTGGGGCAAGGTCTAACTCACGAACCGTTGGCAATCTTGCGAATCCGCATGCGCCGTCGATCGGCATAACGAATGGCTTCTCTGAAATGCTTCTTCGAGATCGACTTTTTGCGATCGAGCAGTGCCAGTTTTTTGGCCTGATTGCAGATCTTCTCGAGCTCGGCATAGGAATAATCCATGGTCCCCTGAACCATGTCTTCGATATCGAATTCGAGTTCCGAGTTCTTCATTGCATTGGTCAGATACCGCCGTGTCATCGCTTCATCCGGATGATCGAACCAGACGACTTCATCGAATCTGCGCCAGATGGCGGGATCGAGTTGCCCGTCCAGGTTGGTGGCCGCGATGAGGAACCCGCTTGGCTGGATCTGATCGATGAAGATCAACAGGGAGTTGACGACTCGGCGCAGCTCGCTGTGATCGCTTCCCTCTTCGCGCGAGCGGGCGAGCGCGTCGAACTCATCGAAGAACAAGACGCAGGGTTGACGGCGGGCGAACTCGAAGGTCTTGCGAATGTTGGACGCGGTCTCGCCCAGAAAAGAGGAGATGAGCCGATCGAGTTTGACATGGAAGAAAGGCAACCCAAGCTGGCCGGCAAAGATCTCAGCGCACAGTGTCTTCCCGGTTCCGGGAGGTCCGCAGAACAGGAGCTTTGAGCGAACTGGCAGGCCGTTCCGCTTGATAAGGTCTGACTTGCGGAACTCATCGATCAATCCCGTGAAGAGGCTGAGGTTCTCGACACTCAGCTGAATGTCCTCGGGGCTGAAGCGCGGTTCGATACGCTGAATGAACTCCTTTGCATCGTCCGGAAATGGAACGAGCCTGTTCATCTCTTTCGGTTGCTGCGCGGACGAAATCGTCTCGAGAGCATTGCGAAGGCCACGCGCAAGAACGCGGTTGTTCTTCTTTTCTTCTTCAGAGATGATCTGCTCGACGACCGCGCGGAATTCATCCTCACGTCCATAGTTGAGCAACAATTTTTTCATCAATTCGCCACGCGCCATGCCGCAACCTCCTGACCAATTTTGTAGCTCAACTTTCGGATGCTGACCACAAGATATTGATATGCGGCCGCTTATTGCCAAGCGATTTGGCGTGCTGGCGCGACAGACGACGTGCACCTCCAAACCAAGCGCACTACCCGGACTGTTCGTAGAGAATTTCCAGCTCCGGCAAGTCCCGCAGGCTCTGAAGATCGAATGTCACCAGAAACGTTTCCGTCGTCACAAAGGTATGCGGCGCCCCGGGTCTCGGCGACCGCGGGCCGCTGGCGATCAGGTCTTTGTAGCGCAGTCGCGCCAATAGATCGCGACTGACCTCCTTGCCGAAGATGTCGGCCAGCCCGGCGCGGTCGATCGGCTGATGATAGGCGATCGCGCAGAGCACCCCCATCTCCATCTCGGTGAAGGCCAACGACTGCTCGCCAAGATCGGCCGCCGCCTTGATCGCGTCTGCAAACTGCGTCTTGGTGCGGAACATCCAGCCGCCGGCCACCTGTATCAACTCATAGGGCCGCCCGGTAAGCTCTGCCTGGACGTCCTCGATCAGCATCTCGACCGAGGCCCCCTGCCCCACCACCCGCGCCAGGTCCTCGCGGCCGACCGGCAAGGCACTGGCGAACAGTACTGCCTCGATCCGTCCCATCCATTTGCGCCAACGCAGCCCCTGCGGCAGGTCTTCGAGGTCCCGATCAAGGACAGCGCCACCCTCCCCCGCAGGTTTCCGTTTCCTTGTCGCGACCGTCATGGCGCGATCCCGTAGAGCCGGAAGGTCGGCCGCCCGGTCAGCTCCCGCGCGACACCCAACTCCACCAACCGGTCGCAAAACCGTCGGGCGGCGCGGTCCGTCATCGGGATTGAGGTCCCGCGAATGTGCGGCGACAGCATCGAGGCCGGGGCGACCGCATCTTCGGACAGGAATAGGTTCACCGCCGCTGCCGATCCTTTCGCCCGGAGCTTCGGCGCCACGGCGCGAAGCGCTTCCGCCCGGCGGGCCAGATCCCGCGCCATTCGGATCGTCTCCTCGAGGGACTCGAGGATCCGCCTCTGGACTGCCAGCTCCGCCCCCTGCCCGTTCGCGCTTACGTCGCGTAGCGCCGTCTTGGTCAGGTACTGCTCCGAGACAGGCAGCACGATCTTCCAGTTCAGCACCCGCGCCAGGACGATGTCCGAGAGCAGGCAGGCGACCCGCTCCGCGCGGTCATCAGTTTCCAAAACGGCACGCATGACGGCCACGCATCCGGCCAGAGGTCCATGGGTCCGGGCCCGATCTTGCCCGGCGTCCAACCAACCGGCCACATCCTCCGCGCGGTCGGGCGCGATCAGGTCTGCGATCTCGCCGGGTCCGTTCAGCCGAAGCCGCACCGCCTCGCGCCAGAACGCCAGCAGATCGCCATCGGGTCCCCGCGGCTCGCCCGGTGGCGTCAGATGGTAGGCATCGCGGATATCCGCCTCCCGTGCCAGCCGGCCTTCCAGTTTCGAGGTCGCCGTCGCCGCAATTAGCGCCAGACGGTTGGCGAGCAGTTTTACGGGCACACCATGCCTAAGATCACCGATCAGCTGGTCGAGCACAGTCAGCGCGGCTCCTGACCGAAAGGCCACAGTTTCAAGGGTTTCGGCACGCCTGGAGGTGACCCAGCCGGGTAGCTGCGGTAGGGATTTCAGGTCGTTCGAGATGGTGGCGGACTGATATGTCATGCCACAACACTAGTCTCTCTCGGCGCTTTCGTCCACAAAATGATGCGCAAACCGCCGCACCTTGCTGTTCTGTACTATGTCCAATAACTTTGCATTATCGGACATTACGGGATACTTTGCAGCACAGTCTCATGAACTGCGGTTTTTCGGGGGAAAGATGTCGCCAGACAGCGAGAAATCGACCTCAGCGTCCTCTAACACGTATGATGATGCTCGCATCGACGACAGAGATCAAGAGGAAAGGGATGGCATCGCCCTGCCCTCTCATGTCGCCGGATCCGGCACGCTGGATCGGCTGGTCGACACAGCCCGCGACTATGCGCGCGCTGCTGCGTCGGACAACACGCTGAAGGCTTACGCAAAGGACTGGGCACATTTTGCACGCTGGTGCCGGATGAAGGGCGCCGAGCCGCTGCCTCCGTCGTCGGAGATGATCGGGCTCTATCTCGCAGCCCTAGCCTCCGGTTCGGGCCCCTCCCCTGCCCTATCGGTCGGTACTATCGACCGACGCCTGTCCGGCCTCGCCTGGAACTATGCACAGCGCGGTTTCACCCTCGATCGCAAGAACCGCCACATCGCGACGGTGCTGGCGGGGATCAAGCGCAAGCATGCGCGTCCGCCGGTGCAGAAGGAAGCGATCCTGGCCGAGGACATCCTCGCGATGGTGGCCACCCTGCCCTATGATCTGCGCGGGTTGCGAGATCGGGCGATCCTGCTGATCGGCTACGCTGGAGGCCTCCGCCGCTCGGAGATCGTCAGCTTGGACGTCCACAAAGACGACACCCCGGATTCCGGCGGCTGGATCGAAATCATGGAAGAAGGAGCTCTGCTTACGCTCAATTCCAAGACCGGCTGGCGCGAAGTGGAGATCGGCCGCGGCTCGAAGGACCAGACCTGCCCCGTGCATGCACTCGGGCAATGGCTTCACTTTTCGAAGATCAACTTCGGTCCGATTTTTGTCGGCACCTCTCGGGACGGCAAGCGCGCCCTCGATACACGGCTGAACGACAAGCATGTGGCCCGGCTGATCAAGCGCACGGTCCTGGACGCCGGCATCCGATCCGGCCTGCCCGAGAAAGGTCGCGTGGCACTGTTCTCAGGTCACTCGCTACGCGCAGGTCTTGCCAGTTCGGCGGAAGTCGACGAACGCTACGTTCAGAAGCAGTTGGGGCATGCCTCGGCCGAGATGACCCGCCGTTACCAGCGCCGGCGCGACCGGTTCCGGGTGAACCTGACCAAGGCCGCCGGGCTCTGATCCCCTGCCCCATCACGCCGCCTGCCCACTGAGCCTGCCATAGAAGCTGCGCTCGAGATGCAGCTCCCCTGCCCCGGCCTTTTCGACCATGCCACGCAGATAGCCGCCCGGCGAGGAAACTTCCCCTGCGCAATGCTTCTCGAAGACAAGCGCCAGCGCTGCTGTCGCCACCTGTTTGCCCAACCGGTCCTGCGCCACGTTCCAGGCATGCTCGGACACCCCGATCATCGGCCTGAGCTGCCCGGCAACCCGGTGCAGATCGCCCCAATCCTTCAGGAACCCGCCCATATTGCGCGCCCAGGACGCGAATTCCGGGCAAGCCTGCATCACAGTCGGCAGATCCAGCGCGGCGCGCTTCTTGCGTACCTCGGCAACCCATTCTTCCAGTTCCCTGTCAACCTGATCCTCGGGCTGAGCATTGGGCACCACGGCCGCGACTTCCTCATTTCTTGAGGAATTACGAGTTACAGGATTAAGTTGGTTTGTAATTAGTATATGAGGGTCAGAAATGACCTCCCTGGGGTTCATTTTTTGAGTCTTCTCAGAAACTTGTCCCATGGTTTCAGGCGTGTTTTCCACAGGCTCAACGACCTGAGTTGCCTTGAGATAAGCCGCTTCGACACGCTCCTGGAGCTCCTTGAACCAGCCCAGCAGCCGTGCAAGCTGCGCGGACGCTTCATGGCGGCGCGGAAGCCGGTCCAGAAGCTCCTCGAA
>CAXQKF010000008.1:0-3030 GCA_964224285.1 Donghicola sp.
CAGCAGGTCTGCCGCGCCCATTGCCCACAGAATCGGGGGCGGATCGGGCAGGTCATGTAAACTGTCGGGATAGTCTGGTGCACCGAAACAGATCATGCGGGCACCGGATTTGTGCGCTGCGTTCATCTCGGCCAATGCGACTTCGGGCGGGCAGGGGGCGTAATCCTCGACCCCGGCGGACGCAGCGATGTCTGGCAGAGCGTCGAGGGCATCTGCCGCGGACCCGTGTTCCGACATCAACCGGTAGAACGTCGCGATGCCGACGCGTCGCGAGCGCAAGAGGCGAAGCCCTGAAACCCGCTCGTCTTCCGTGGTGGGTGGGAGTGGGTGGGGACTGGAAGAGTGAGTAAGGTGGGGCATCATGTCTCCGCCGTCTTGCAGAATCATGAATACCCCACCGAGTCTTAACTGGCAGTTAAGCCTAACGGAAAATGATCTAGACCGCCGATCCGCCGATCGTCAGGCCTCCGATCAACAAGCTGGGCTGACCGACGCCGACAGGCACCCACTGGCCTTGCTTGCCGCAGTTGCCCATGCCGGGGTCGAGCTGCATGTCATTCCCGATCCCGCGGATATTCTTTAGCGCGGTTGCTCCGTCGCCGATCAGGGTCGCACCTTTGATGGGGGCGCCGACGACGCCATTGGTGACACGGTAGGCTTCGGTGCAGGAAAAGACGAACTTGCCGTTGGTGATGTCCACCTGACCGCCGCCAAAGCCCACAGCATAGATGCCGTCCTTCATGCTACTGACCAGATCACCCGGGGCCGAGTCGCCGCCAAGCATATATGTGTTGGTCATGCGGGGCATGGGGATGTGTGCATGGCTCTCGCGGCGTCCGTTGCCGGTGGGTTTGACTCCCATCAGGCGGGCGTTCTGACGGTCCTGCATGTAGCCGACCAGAATGCCGTCTTCGATCAGGGTGTTCTTGGCGCCTGGCGTGCCTTCGTCATCGACAGTGATACTGCCGCGGCGGTCAGGGATGGTGCCGTCGTCCAGAACGGTGACGCCTTTGGCCGCCACTTGTTGCCCCATCAGACCGGCAAAGGCGCTGGTGCCCTTGCGGTTGAAGTCGCCCTCGAGGCCGTGGCCGACCGCTTCGTGCAGCAGGATGCCCGGCCAGCCCGGCCCAAGCACAATATCCATGACGCCCGCAGGGGCGGGGACGGCGCTGAGGTTCACAATGGCCACACGCAGCGCCTCGTCCGCGACGGATTTCCAGTGCTGGGGCGTCACAATCGGCGCGAGGCCATGACGTCCACCACCACCTGCACTGCCGGATTCGCGGCGACCGTCCTTTTCGACGATCACGCTGATGTTCAGGCGCACCATGGGGCGAATATCAGTGACGCTGTGCCCCTCGGGGCGCAGGATTTCGACCTCTTGCAAAGAGGCCGCGAGGCTGGCGGTCACCTGAACCACACGCTTGTCAGCCGCGCGCAGGTAGGCGTCGATCTCTTTCAGCAGGTCCACGCGGGTCGCAAAGGCCAGTTCTTCGACGGGGTCCATGTCGCCATAGAGTTTCAGGTTGGTGCCTTCGGGGGGCAGGGCGAGCGTGCCGCCACCATCGCCTACGGCCAGACGGGCGGTTTCGCTGGCACGGGACAGGGCGCCTTCGGTGATTTCGGTCGAGTGGGCATAGCCGGCCACTTCGCCGCGAACAGCCCGTAGACCGAATCCCTCGCTTGCGTCATAAGATGCAGTACGCAACCGACCATCGTCGTATGCGACCACTTCGGAGCGGCGACGCTCCAGAAACAGCTCTCCGTCGTCGGCTCCGTCAACGGCGACACGCAGTTGCCCAAGGGCGGTTTCGCGGTCGATGAGGGTCTCGAATGGGCGGAAAGTGTCGGTTGACATGGGTGCTCCTGCTGGCCGGTCTTTGACTTGGATCAAAAAAGCGGCCCTTTGACGCGGTTCGCTATCTTGTTCCGAGTGACAGAATATGGTTTTTGCAGGACTGAACACAATGGATTCCGGGTGATTGCTTGTCGGTCATCCGCAACAACGCGCTTAATGCCGAATAAGATCAGGGTGTAATATGCGACTTCTGACCAAAATGCTGGCCGCTATGGCCCTTATGCTTCCGCTTCCCGCTCTGGCCCAGGACGGGCTCGAGGTGATTGGTAAGCCCCACGAGATGGGCGCTGCCTTCCAGGCGGCGGCGACCGAACTGGCCCGCGACATTCACTGGCTGGACAGCATGGTCCTCGTGATCATCACCGCGATTACCCTGTTTGTTCTGGCGCTGATGGCCTACATCGTCATCCGCTTTAACGAAAAGACCAACCCCAAGCCGGCGACCTTTACCCACAACTCGCCGCTGGAAATCGCTTGGACCATCGTTCCGATCGTCATTCTGGTCTTCATCGGCTCGTTCTCGCTGCCGGTTCTGTTCAAGCAGCAGGAAATCCCCGAGGGCGACATCACCATCAAAGTCACCGGCTACCAGTGGTACTGGGGCTACGAGTATGTTGACGAAGGCTTCGGCTTTGAAAGCTTCATGCTGCCCAAAGAAGATCTGGCAGAGTACGGCTATAACGAAGACGAATTCCTGCTGGCCACCGACACCGCTGTTGTCGTGCCCGTTGGTGCAACCGTTGTGATGCAGGTGACTGGCGCGGACGTGATCCACAGCTGGACCATCCCCGCATTCGGCGTGAAACAGGACGCGGTTCCCGGCCGTCTGGCAGAACTGTGGTTCTCGGCCGAGAAAGAAGGCGTGTACTTCGGTCAGTGTTCGGAACTCTGCGGCAAAGACCACGCCTACATGCCCATCACTGTTAAAGTTGTCAGCGAAGAGGCCTACCAGCAGTGGCTGGCTGGCGCCAAAGAAGAGTACGCAGGCATCCCGCAGGCCTACCAGGTCGCTTCGGCCCAGTAACGCACACGATTTGAGGCCCGCCCTGATGACGTCCCGTGCGGACGGTCGGGGCGGGCCTTCACCCAAATAGACCCTTAGCCATCGAGACGGATCCGCCATGAGCGATACCAGCTTTGACAGCAGCCAGACCACCGAGGCCAGCTTTGGC
>CAXQKF010000009.1:0-7482 GCA_964224285.1 Donghicola sp.
CAGGATTCTGACGACAGCCCCTTGAATTCCGGCAATAAGTTCGTAGGTTAGGCGTGTCGGGCAACCGACTATGGACATAAACGCGCTCGTAATAAGCGGATCGGACCCGGGGGCGGTACCCGGCGGCTCCACCAAAAATCCTATCGTTTGGGATCATGGGGCCGAAATAGGATCGACGAACGTCTAAAGGGGTTTTGCTTTGTCCCGGTGTGATACCGCCGTTATCGGTTCAAAAAGTACAATTGCAAACGACAATCGTGCTCCGGTAGCAATGGCTGCGTAAGCAGTCGGAGTTTCCGAAATCTAAGTCCTTGTGCCTAGCAGCGTAAGGCGGGGTTCGGAGGTACCTGGCAACAGAAACCTCCACTTCCACACAGTCTTAGACCTTCAGCGCCTCGGACAGCGATTGCGGTGCCGATGTCTGCTCGCGCAGATCGAGCGATGTCAGCAGGTCCAGCAGGTGGTTCTTCATCAACTCTTCGGCGAGGGCCCCGTCCTTGTTGGCCAATGCTTTGATCAGTGCATGGTGCGCGTTGCTCTCGCAGAGCGCGGCACGGCGCTGCCAATAAAGCGCAATGATCAGAGAGGACCGCGCGACCAGTTGGGCAATGATCTCTTCGATCGTGCCTTGGTCGGCAATGCGGGCCACCTCGATATGGAACTGACCAGAGAGTTGCAGCGCCTTGCCGGTTTGCCCCGCGGCCAAGGCAGCGTGTTCTGAGTCGATATGGGATTGCAGGATCGCCAGATCCGCATCGGTCATCCGCACGGCGGCGTGGCGGGTCATGGTCGGCTCCAGCAGCGCGCGGGCCTCAAAGACCTCTCGTGCCTCTTTCACAGTTGGCCGCGCCACAAAGGCCCCGCGGTTCCGTCGCAACTCAACCAAACGTTGATGGGATAGCTGTTGCAAGGCGGCGCGGATCACGGTCCGGCTGACGCCATAAACCTCGCCAACCTCGTCTTCGTTCAGCTTGGTACCCGGTGCGATCCGGTGTTCGTGAATCGCTTCGGCAAGGGCCTCTGCGACCTTGGTGCTTGCTGTATCACTCGGCTTTTCTTTGGGGGCCATACGCCTGTACCCTTATTTCCTTGGCCTACTGATCCCCGTTTTGACGGGGAATCGCAAGTCCGCAGCGGGCACAAACGCCCGTGCACGACATTGTATACGATTTTGGATCACAATCTGTGCACAGCTTTGTGCGGGCCGCCTAATTTTGCGCCAACGCGTGTTTCTGCCCCATGCGAAGCTGTTTTTGTCTTCACGGTCAGGAAATTTCCCGCCCAACGTGAGCACCAAGACGCAACTCATAGGGGCACGGCACATGCGATCTGGTAGGGATCTGGAACTGGTTCACCTGAGCAAACGCTATGGCGAGACCACCGCCGTGGACAATATCAACCACGTGTTCCTCAATGGCTCTTATGTGTGCCTTCTGGGGCCATCAGGCTGCGGCAAATCCTCGACCCTGCGGATGATTGCCGGCCACGAGAGCGTATCTGACGGGTCGATTGTGCTGGATGGTCAGGACATCTCGACCCTGCCGCCCGCGCAGCGCGGCACGGCGATGATGTTCCAGAACTACGCGCTGTTTCCACACCTGAGCGTGCGGGACAACGTGGCCTTTTCTCTGCACATGAAAGGGGTCGACAAACCCACCCGCCACAAGTCGGCGGATCAGCTGCTGGAACTGGTGGACATGACCCATCTGGCCGACCGCCTGCCCGACCAACTGTCCGGCGGTCAGCAACAGCGTGTTGCCTTGGCCCGTGCCTTGGTCACGAAACCCCGCGTTCTGCTGCTGGACGAACCTCTGTCGGCGCTGGACCCGTTCCTGCGCATCCGGATGCGGGCAGAGCTGAAGAAGCTCCAGCGTGAATTGGGTATCACCTTTATCCACGTGACCCACGGACAGGACGAAGCCTTGGCGCTCGCCGACGAGATCGTGGTGATGAACAACGCGGTGATCGAACAGGCTGGCCCTGCCCGCGATGTCTGGATGGCCCCCCGCACCGAATTCGTGGCCCGCTTTATGGGCGGCCACAACGTCATCTCCTTCGAAGGACACAAGATCGCACTGCGCGCCGATGAGGTCCGAATGGGCGACACCGGCCTGCCCGCCACCGTGACCGCCGTCGAATACCAGGGCGCCCATGTGTCGGTGACAGCGATCACCCCCGCCGGAGAAGAGATCGTGGCCCTCGTGCCCGAAGCAGCCTTCTTTGCTGCCCCCAAAGAAACCGGCGAAGCGGTCAGCTTTGTCTGGGACGAAGGGCGGGTCCACCGCCTCCTTGCTTAGTAACTCCTCAATCCAACAACAGGGATTTAGTACCATGTCGAAAATGCGTTATTCCCGTCGATCCATCCTCAAGAGCGGCGCAGCCGCCGTGGCTGCATCGACCCTGCCCGCGCCTATGGTTTGGGCTCAGGAAATCAAGGACATCACTCTGCGCCAGTTCGGCACCGGCGTGTCGAACCTGAACGAAGTCGGCCAGAAGGTGAAAGAAGACCTTGGCTTCACTCTGGAAATGACCGCGCTGGATTCCGACAGCGTGACCCAGCGCGCGGCGACTCAGCCCGACAGCTTTGACATTGCGGACATCGAATACTGGATCTGCAAGAAGGTCTGGCCGACCGGCAACCTGCAAGCGATGGATACCAGCAAGATCAAGAATTACGACAAGATCGTTGGCATCTTCCGCTCGGGCAAACTGACCCCAGAGAGCACCATCGCACAGGGCACCGCACCCCACACCGTCGGCTTTGTCGAAGAGCCCGGCGCGACCAGCTTTGCGGATCAGGAAACCGACTGGATGACCCTGATCCCGACCATCTACAACGCCGACACTCTGGGCATCCGCCCCGACCTGATCAACCGTCCCATCAGCACCTGGGCCGAGCTGCTGAACCCCGAATTCAAGGGCAAAGCCTCGATTCTCGACATCTCGTCGATCGGCATCATGGATATGGCGATGGTCTGCGAAGCCATGGGTGAAATCCAGTACGGCGACAAAGGCAACATGACCAAGGAAGAGATCGACGCAACCTTTGCGATCTTTACCGAAGCCAAGAAAGCCGGCCAGTTCCGCGCGTT
The DNA here is from genome assembly GCA_964224285.1 of Donghicola sp. Classification (GTDB taxonomy): domain Bacteria; phylum Pseudomonadota; class Alphaproteobacteria; order Rhodobacterales; family Rhodobacteraceae; genus Donghicola. Next base: position 3,093 of record CAXQKF010000009.1, read on the forward strand.
CTGGAAGACTTTCGACGAGAGCGTCAACCTGATGGCCTCGGGCGAAGTTGTGATCCAGTCCATGTGGTCGCCCGCGATCACCGCAGTGAAATCGCGCGGCATTCCTTGCGTCTACCAGCCTCTGAAAGAGGGCTATCGTTCGTGGGGCGGCGGTCTGGGTCTGTCCAAATCGCTGAGCGGAATGGAACTGGACGCGGCCTACGAATACATCAACTGGTATCTCGACGGTTGGGTCGGCGGGTTCCTGATGCGTCAGGGCTACTACTCGGCGGTTCCGGAGACCTCGAAAAACTACATGTCCGAAAACGAGTGGGGCTACTGGTTCGAGGGCAAGGAAGCGACCGGCGACATCACCTCGCCCTTCGGCGACGTGCTGGCCAAAGCGGGCGAGACCCGCGACGGCGGGTCGTTCCAGGAGCGCATGGGGTCCGTGGCCTGCTGGAACGCTGTCATGGACGAGAACCAGTACATGGTTCGCAAGTGGAACGAATTTATCGCGGCCTAAGCGGTTTATTCAGGGGCTTTGCCCCTCTGGCCGGGCCTTCGGGCCCGCCCATTCACCACAGAGTATTTAGCGCAAAGATGAAAGGGGCTGTCGCCCCGGGGATGGAATTATGGCGATGAGCCGGCATGTCACAGGGTGGCTACAGGCTTTGCCTTTGACCGTGGTATTGGGGTGTTTTCTGATTGCACCCATCGCCATGATCGTCGTGGTGAGTTTTTGGGGCGCGACCGAGTTCTCGATCTATCCTGCCTTCTTGTTTGACAATTACAGCTACCTGTTCGGGTCGGCTGTGGTGTGGAAGGTGTTCTTTGCGACCTTCAAGTATGCGTTCATCACGTGGGTGTTCACTTTGGCCATCGGGTTTACGGTGGCGTATTTTCTGGCCTTTCACGTGCGCACGCAGGCGATGCAGATCGCGCTGTTTTTGCTGTGCACCATTCCGTTCTGGACCTCGAACATCATCCGGATGATCTCGTGGATTCCGTTTCTGGGGCGGAACGGGATTGCGAACTCGACCCTGATTTCGTGGGGGGTGATCGATGAGCCGCTCGAATGGCTACTCTATTCGGACTTCTCGGTCATTCTCGCGTTTGTGCACCTCTACACGCTGTTCATGGTTGTGCCGATTTTCAACACGATGATGCGGATTGACCGGTCCTTGATCGAGGCGGCGGTGGACAATGGCGCCAGTGCGCTGCAGACCCTGCGCCATGTGATCCTGCCCTTGACCAAGCCCGGCATCATGATTGGGACGATTTTCGTAGTGACGCTTGTGATGGGTGATTTCATCACCGTGCGGTTCATGTCCGGATCGCAGAAGGCCAACGTGGGCCGTTTGATTTCCAATGATATTTCGCTGCTTCAGTATCCGTCGGCGGCGGCGACTTCGGTGGTGCTGTTGATCACCGTTCTGATCGTGATCGGCATTCTGCTACGCTTTGTGAACATCCGGAAGGAGCTGTAAGTCATGGAAAAGAGACCTGTTTCCTTCTACGTGCTTGCTGCATTTTTCGGGCTGTTTGTGCTGTTCCTTTATGGTCCGACGCTGACCATCGGCATCCTGTCTTTCCAAGGGCCCACGGGTGGCCTGACCTTTCCCATGCGCGGTGTATCCTTGCACTGGTTCCGCGAACTGTTCGAACAGCAGGCGGTGGGTGACATCTGGGGGGCGTTCCGGCGGTCCTTTGCCTTGGGTCTGATGGTGATGGTGACGACCGTTGTGGTGTCGGTCATGTCCGGTCTGGCCTTTCGCAAGCGGTTCAAAGGCTCTGGCGTGCTATTCTACATGGCGATCACTTCGCTGGTGATCCCGTCGATCCTGATTTCGCTGGGGGTTGGCCTGATCTTTAACCAGTTGGGGCTGAAGATCCATTGGGCGACCTCGGGGTTTGGATCGCAGCTGACATGGACCCTGCCCTTTGGCCTCTTGATCATGTTCGCGGTATTCAACCGGTTCGACAAATCCTACGAGGAAGCCGCGCGGGACCAAGGCGCGACCCAGTGGCAGACCATCCGCCATGTGGTTCTGCCGATCATTGCGCCCTCGCTGATCGGGGTGGCTCTGTTCGGGTTTACCCTGTCCTATGACGAATTTGCGCGAACCCTGCTGACGTCGGGGAGCTATAACACCTTGCCGCTCGAGGTGTTCGGGATGACCACCAACGTGACGACACCGGTGATCTATGCGCTGGGGACACTGACCACGCTGTTCTCGTTTGGCATCATTGCGGTATTTCTGCTGTCGGTCCGGATCATGTCCAAGCGCCGCGCCAAGGCAGGGTCGGACGCAGGGAAAGCGGTCTGATGAAAATCGCCTACGTGAACCCGAATGCCACTATGGCGATGACAGAGGCGATGGTTGCGGTCGCAATGCGGGCTTTGCCCTCCGCGCAGATCGTCGGGTTCACCAACAGCGATGGCCCGCCCGCCATTCAGGGGGCCGAGGATGGGGCCGCCGCCCTGCCCGGTGTTCTCGCGCGGATCGCGGAGGCCGAGGCCGATGGCGCGGACGCTGTGGTGATCGGGTGCTTTGACGACACCGGTTTGATCGAAGCACAGGCCGCGACCGCATTGCCGGTTCTCGGGATCGGGCAGGCCTCTTATGTGATGGCGGGGGTTCTGGGCCGGCGCTTTGCAGTCATGACATCCTTGGCGGTCTCGATCCCAGTGATCGAAGAGAACATTGCCCGAGGCGGCTATGAGGCCAATTGCGCCGCAGTTCTGGCAAGCGATCTGCCGGTGCTGACCATTGACGAAGGCTCCGAAGAAACCCGTGTGCACCTTGCTACCTGCATCACCGACGCGGCAGCCAAGACCAAGGCAAGCGCGATCGTTCTGGGCTGTGCGGGGATGGCGCCCTTGCGCGATGATCTGGCGCGGCGCACGGGGATTGTCCTGATCGACGGGGTCGCGGCGTCGGCCCATCTGGCGCAGGCGGCGGTCGGATATCTGGCCGCGGCGAAAACCTAGCTGCGGGCAAAACAACCGGTAGACCCCAGAAAACGCTTTGAAAATCTGCCGCACTCGCACACACTCCGTCCGCACCGCCGGAGGAGAGCCATGATTGCAGTGATTTTCGAAGTAACCCCGAAAGAAGGCCACCAAGGCCCCTATCTGGACATGGCCGCCCGCATGAAAGAGCACCTCGAGGGCTTCGATGGCTTTATCAGCGTCGAGCGATTCCAGAGCCTGACAACACCTGGCAAACTATTATCCCTGTCCTTCTGGGAGGACGAAGAGGCCGTCCAGCGCTGGCGCAAACTGACCGCCCATCGCGGCGCACAGGAAATGGGGCGGCAGCGGTTCTTTGCGGATTATCGTCTGCGTGTTGCCCATGTGCTGCGCGATTACGGGATGGACGCCCGCGAAGAGGCCCCCAGCGACAGCCGCGCCCATCATGGTGCAATGTGAAACTTCTGTTGCAACGACCATCGCCCTATTGATTTTTCTTCCCTAGGCGGTAGCGCTGTCGCAGGCGCCTATGAAAGAGCATCCCATGTCCCAAGATTTTCCCAGTCTATTCCGTGTCTTTGGCCGGATCGGCCTGTTGTCCTTTGGCGGTCCCGCGGCGCAAATCGCCCTGATGCACAAGGAACTGGTCGAGGATCGCGACTGGCTGAGCGAAGAGCAGTTCTTGCGCGCCCTGTCGTTCTGTATGCTCCTGCCCGGCCCAGAGGCGATGCAACTGGCCACCTATGCGGGCTGGCGGATGCGGGGCACCTTGGGCGGGCTCATGGCGGGGCTGCTTTTTGTGGTGCCGGGGGCGATCCTGATCGCGGCTCTGGCCATGGGATACGCCTATTTCGGAGAGGTACCCTGGGTGCAGGCGGCCTTTATCGGGATCAAGGCAACGGTCACGATTATCGTCATCCAGGCCCTGTATAAAGTTGCGAAACGCGCGCTCAAGCGCCGTGTGGACTGGCTAATTGCGGCTGCGGGGTTCCTGAGCCTCTTTGCCCTGCACATCCCTTTCCCCATCGTGATCCTGATTGCGGGACTGGTCGGCGCGATCAGCCAGAGCGGCACAGCCCCCACCGAAACCCCGCCCGTTCACGCGCCGCGTACCGCGCGCACGCTGGCGATCTGGCTCACGCTCTGGGCCATGCCGATCGTGCTATGTATCGCAACCGGTGCGGCCTTCTTTACCGACATCGCGCTGTTTTTCAGCAAACTCGCGGTGGTCACATTTGGCGGCGCCTATTCGGTGCTGGCCTATATGGCGCAGGACGTGGTCAGCGCCTATGGCTGGGTCTCGGCCGAGGCCATGATCGACGCGCTCGGTCTGGCAGAGACCACCCCCGGCCCACTGATTCTGGTGACAGAGTTCGTCGCGATGCTGGCTGGCTTTAACGAGGGCGGTCCGTGGATGGCGCTGGCTGCGGGGGC
>CAXQKF010000010.1:0-7345 GCA_964224285.1 Donghicola sp.
TTTGAAGGGGCCAGCGCCACCATTCCCGACGGCCACAAGGTGGGTCTGGTCGGCCCGAACGGCACGGGCAAAACCACCTTGTGGCCGTCGGGAATGGTGGCGCTGGCCCCTTCAAACAGGGGGCGGCCTTCGATCGAATAGGAGAGGTCAGAAATCTTGAGCATGTCCCGCGATTAGCAGAGCGCGTTGCCCTCGGAAAGCGGCCATTCGCGGGATCGGCGGGAAATCATGAAACCTGCGTGAAATTCACGGATAACCCGCGTTAACGCCATCAAAGCTGTCTTCCCCCACGAAGTTTTCCATGCTAGGGGGCGCGGGATCGCGGGTTTCGGCCCGCTCAGCTCTAACTCCAAAGAGGTTTCCAATGGCTACCGAACGCACCCTCAGCATCATCAAGCCCGACGCAACCAACCGCAACCTGACTGGCAAAATCAACGCCAAGTTCGAAGACGCAGGTCTGCGTATCGTTGCCCAGAAGCGCATCCACCTGACCCCCGCTCAGGCAGGCAAGTTCTACGAAGTGCACGCAGAGCGTCCCTTCTACGGCGAACTGTGCGAATTCATGGCATCGGCACCCGTCGTTGTTCAGGTTCTGGAAGGTGAAGGCGCAATCGCGAAAAACCGCGAAGTCATGGGCGCAACCAACCCCGCAGACGCAGCAGCTGGCACCATCCGCGCAGAATTCGCTCTGTCGGTCGGCGAGAACTCGGTTCACGGTTCGGACGCTCCCGAAACCGCAGCGAACGAAATCGCGTTCTTCTTCTCGGGCCTGGAACTGGTTGGCTAAGCCTTCCTACGGGTCTTGGGGTCGATGACCCCGATCATATCGAGGGCCGCTGCGAATTCGGAGCGGCCCTTGTCATGTCTGGCGTCCTTCAGATCGTCGAACGCCGCGCGCAGGTCGTCTTTTTCCGTGCCTTTGCAGTCGTTCCAAGGGCGGCCCTGCAGCGCCATGACAAGCGCATAATATCCGATGAAATGAGGGGAATGGCCCGAGGCCAGCATTCGGCCATAGGCTTCGTGAGCGCCGACCTCGCGGAGGGTCTCGGCGTCGTGGATGCCAGCGTCTGCCAGCGCCTTGGCCTGTGCGGGGCCGATGTATTTTATGGATGTTACCGGAGTTGCCATGCCCCCTTATACCAAGGGGGCGAGGCATTCCCAGACTTCAGATCATTGCGAAGTCGGTAAAGATGAAGTCAGGCGTGTCGCCTTGTTTCTTCTTTGGTTTCTTGGGCGTTTCGTCGCGCTGCGAGGCGCGGGTCGCTTGCTGTTGTTCAGGGTCGGGCTCGGGGTTTGTGGTGTCCGGCATGGGAGCCTCCTTTCAATATATCAAGTATTGAAAGGAAGCTTTGTTCCGAGAAGTCCCGCGTCAGGATATCAGGAGGCGCCTCTCGATAGGGCAGCCACCCCAGTTCGCGCCACTTCGGCCAATCCGAGGGGGCGCATCAGGTCAGCAAACGCGTCAATTTTGTCGGGTGCGCCGGTTATTTCGAATACGAAGCTCGACAGGGTGCTGTCCACGACCTTGGCGCGGAAAATGTCCGCCAGACGCAGGGCCTCGACCCGTTTGTCACCGGTGCAGGCGACCTTGATCAGGGCCAGTTCACGCTGGACCGAGGGGCCTTCGACGGTCAGATCGTGCACATCATGAACAGGGACGATGCGGCCAAGCTGCGCCTTGATCTGGTTGATGACCTGCGGGGTGCCGGTGGTCACGATGGTGATGCGGCTCAGGTGACCTTCGTGGTCGACCTCGGCCACGGTCAGGCTTTCGATGTTGTAGCCACGGCCTGAGAACAGACCGATCACGCGGGCCAGAACGCCGGCCTCGTTGTCCACCAGAACAGCCAGTGTGTGGGTTTCTTCGACGTCCGAGAAGTTGGGGCGCAGGGCATACGCCGAATGCTTGGACGAACCTTTTTTGATGTTGAGAGCTGCTGACATCTGAATTTTTCCTCTACCCGAAACGGCAGGCGCACCTGCCAAGGGGACGGCGGGCGCACCCGCCGCCTGTTGTCCTATGGATTACACCAGCACCGCGCCGGTCGAGCCGATGGCATAGGTGGCATTCGCGTAACCCAGCAGAATCTCGTTGTGCGGTGCGCCCGACTGGATAATCGGGAAGCAGTTCTCGTGCTTTTCAACAAGGCAGTCAAAGATCACGGGGCCGTCGTAGTCGAGCATTTCCATGATCGCATCGTCCAGATCCTTGGGGTCCGAGCACAGGATGCCTTTGCAACCGAAGGCTTCGGCCAGCTTCACGAAGTCGGGCAGAGCCTCGGACCACGATTGTGAGTAGCGCTCGCCGTGCAGCAGCTGCTGCCACTGACGGACCATCCCCAGACGTTCGTTGTTCAGGATGAACTGCTTGACCGGTGCGCGGTACTGAACCGCGGTGCACATTTCCTGCATGTTCATCAGCCAGCTGGCTTCGCCCGCCACGTTGATGACCAGCGACTCGGGGTGGGCGATCTGCACGCCAACCGACGCGGGAACGCCGTAGCCCATGGTCCCCAGACCACCCGAAGTCATCCAGCGGTTCGGGTCCTCGAACCCCAGGTACTGGGCCGCCCACATCTGGTGCTGGCCCACTTCGGTGGTGACATAGCGGTCGCGGCCTTTGGTCAGTTCCTCAAGGCGCTGGAGCGCGTACTGGGGTTTGATCACCGAACCGGTCTGCTTGAAGGACAGGCAGCGCACGGCTTTCCATTCTTCGATTTGTTTCCACCATTTGGCCAGCGCCTCTTGGTTGGTCTTGCGACCGCGCGACTTCCAGACCTTCAGGATGTCTTCCAGCACGTGGGCCACGTCACCGATGATCGGGATGTCCACGGGGATGACCTTGTTGATCGAGCTGGGGTCGATGTCGATATGGGCCTTTTTCGACTTGGGGCTGAACGCGTCGATGCGGCCGGTGATCCGGTCGTCGAAACGGGCGCCGATGTTGATCATCAGGTCACAGCCGTGCATCGCCATGTTGGCTTCGTAGAGACCGTGCATCCCCAGCATCCCGAGCCAGCCCTTGCCCGAGGCAGTGTAGGAGCCAAGGCCCATCAGGGTCGAGGTGATCGGGAAGCCGGTGGCATCCACCAGTTCGCGCATCAGCTGGCTGGCTGCGGGGCCAGAGTTGATCACGCCGCCGCCGGTGTAGAAAACCGGACGCTTGGCCTTTTCCAGCGCATCAACGAGTTCGTTGATCATGTCCAGATCGCCTTTGACCTGCGGCTGGTAGTGGCTGGTGCGCGCCTGTTTGGGGCCGGTGTAGGTGCCTGCCGCGAACTGGACGTCCTTGGGGATGTCGATCAGCACGGGGCCGGGGCGGCCCGAGGTCGCCACGTGGAAACCCTCGTGGATGACGCCCGAGAGTTTGTCGGTGTCTTTGACCAGCCAGTTGTGCTTGGTGCAGGGGCGGGTGATGCCCACGGTGTCGGCCTCTTGGAACGCGTCCGAGCCGATCATGAAGGTCGGCACCTGGCCCGACAGAACCACCAGCGGGATCGAATCGAGCAGCGCATCGGTCAGGCCGGTCACAGCGTTTGTCGCGCCGGGGCCCGAGGTCACCAGAACAACGCCGGGTTTGCCGGTCGAGCGGGCATAGCCCTCGGCGGCGTGCACGGCGCCTTGTTCGTGGCGCACGAGGATGTGCTTGATATCATTCTGCTGAAAGATTTCGTCGTAGATCGGTAGCACAGCGCCACCGGGGTATCCGAACACGACTTCCACACCCTGATCCTTCAGGGCCTGGACTACCATTTTCGCTCCGGTCATCTGACGTGTCATCTGCGTGTCTCCGTTTACGACGTCACTTACATTCAAAACAAAAAAGCCCCCGATCTTCTCGGGGGCGCATGGGGTACCGTTATGGTGTCCGTTACCGGCCCATGCGCCATTTCTCCACGACTAGTACGACCGACTGGTCCATAGGGGCTCTCCGTTTGCTGCGCCCTGATTAAAAGCGGTAAAAACCGAGGTCAACCGCATTTGTAGGAAATTTCGCGGGAATGGGCATGTTTGAAATAAAATTATTGCGAAGGGTCAGAGTCCGTGACCTGTCCCCTGAAGAACCCCATGCTCTAGCGCATATCGTGTCAGCCCTGCTGTCGATGAGATGCCAAGCTTGCGTTTGATGTTCTTGCGGTGGGTTTCGACTGTCCGGACCGAGATGTCCAGTTCCGCCGCAACTTCCTTGTTCGATTTGCCCTGAGCCAGCTGGAGCAGCACGGTTTGTTCCCGAGAGGTAAGGGGTTCACGGCCTCCGGTCGGCTCTGGCGTCAGCGATCCGCTGGCACCCGTGCACAGGTAGCGCTCGCCGCGCATGACGGCGTCGATGGCGGTCTTGATCTCTTCGGTCGGAACATCCTTGAGCACATAGCCGCGGGCCCCATGGGACAGGGCGCTGCTGATGTATTCGGGGCTGTCGTGCATGGACAGGATCAGGATGCGCGTCTCGGGACGGCGTTCGAGGATGATCTCTGTCGCGGTCAGGCCGCCCACACCCGGCATGTTCAGGTCCAAGAGGATCACATCAGGGTTCAGGGTTTCGACCTGATCAATGGCTTCCTGCCCGTTACAGAGAACGCCGACGACTTCGATGTCGTCATATCCTTCGAGAATGGCTTCGATGCCATCGGCCACCATCGGGTGGTCGTCAACGATCAGCAGGCGGATCGGTGCGGTGCTCATTCGGGGGCCTCCGTCACGGGTTTCTTCGAGGCAGAGGTACTGCCGGTTTCCGGCGGCAACAAGTGGGTGAGGGGCACAGACACCGAAATCCGCGTCCCTGTTCGGGCGGATTGAATATGGAATGAGCCATCCAGCTGCTCGACCCGTTCCTGCATGTTGCGCAGGCCGAGGCCCTGGCGCGGGTTCTGGCGGCGGGTGGTGTCAAAGCCGTGGCCGTTGTCGGCGATGGTCATGGTCGCGCCGCTGCGGTGTCCGCGCAGGTCGATGCTGACGTGATCCGCGCCGGAATGGCGTTCGATATTCGTGAGGGCTTCTTGCGCGATCCTGTAGAGCGCGATCTTGGCGTCCTGATCCAGACGGTTGCTGAACACCACGGTGCTGAACTGGGTCTCGATGCCGGTGCGGGTGCTGAAATCATCGGTCAGGGCCTTGAGCGCAGGCCCGAGGCCCAGATCGTCCAGCACACCGGGGCGCAGGTCGCGGCTGATGCGGCGGACCTCCTGGATCGCGCCGGACAGACTGTCGATACCGCGGTTCATGGCCTCTGGCGCGCGGGGATCGTTGTTCGCAAACCGTTTCTTGGCCAGTTCCAGACCGTATCGGACGCCCACGAGGATCTGGCTAATACTGTCGTGCAACTCGCGGGCCACGCGGCCACGCTCTTCTTCCTGCGCGTCGAACACGCGCTGGGTCAGGCTTTTCAACTTTGCGTCGGCCAGTCGACGTTCACGGACGTTGATGATCATCCCGGTGCCAAAGACCATCAGTAGCGAGGCAAAGGTGATCCCGCCGATATAGATAAAAGTCCGGCGCACACGGGCCTCGACCTCTGACTTCGACGCTGCGACGGTCTTGATCACGTCATCCACAAACACGCCGGTGCCCACGGCCCACCGCCAGCTGGGGAAGCTGGTGACATAGGTGATCATCTGGGCCTCTTCGCCGGTGCTGGGTTTGGGCCATAGATATGTGTGGTAGCCCCCTCCGGACCGCGCCACGCGAATCAACTCGTCGACCACTGGCGCTCCGGTAGAATCAGACAGGCCTGCCCAATTGCGGTTGATCATGTCCGTCTGGCGCGGGGAAACCAGATTTGTGCCGTCATAATCATAGACAAAGAAGAACCCTTCGGAGCCATAGATCATCGCGGCGAGGATCTGCATGACCTTGCGCTTGGCCTCTTCGTCGTCGGGCGCGGCGTTTCCGTAGATGTAGTAGAAACTGTTCCGCGCCAGCGTGACGTAGTTCTTAAGTTCTTGCTTTTTCACATCAATCAGCTGCGATTCCAGTGTGCGGACCTCGCGATCGGCCAGTTCCCGCGATTGCAACGCTACCACAACAGAGATCGCCGCCACCGCCCCGATCAAAGGCAGAGTCGCGAGCAGGAAGAGTTTCTGCCCGTAACTGAAATGAAGACGCGAGAGAATCTGTTTCATGAGGGCGATTCGCTCAGAACCCGTGGCCAAGATCAAGCGGGGCATAAAATAAAATTGCGCGACTCAGTCCCTTGGAAACCTGAAAATTTGCCCGATTTGGTCAGAAAATCTGGCCAGAACGGGGTGCCTACGTAGTACTTGGTATTTGCCAAATGGTATTACGCCACTAAGGTCGCTGCACTTGATAACGATCCGCCCGTCGAGAGGCTGGGCAAAATTTGGGAGGAGAGACCATATGGATCGTCGTTCTTTTCTGAAGACTTCGGCAATTGGCGGCACCGCAGCTGCAGCAAGCACTCTGGCAGCACCCGCCATCGCGCAGGGCAACCGCACTCTGACCATGGTGACTTCGGTTCCCCATGGCTTTGCTGTGTTTGATTACGCGGCCGTGTACTTCAACAACGTCGTTCAGGCGATGACCGATGGCCAGATCACCATCGACAAGAAAGCAGCAGGCGAACTCGTCGGCGGCTTCGAAGTGTTTGACGCTGTGTCCTCGGGGCAGGCGGACATGTACCACTCGGCTGACTACTACTTTGGCGGCCAGCACCCCGGTTACTACTACTTCACCGCAGTTCCCTTTGGCGCGACCGCGCAGGAACTGTCGACTTGGATGTACCACGGCGGCGGTCAGGAACTGTACGACCAGCTTGGCGAAATCTTCGGCCTGAAGTCGTTCCACGCAGGTTCGACCGGCATGCAGCCCGGTGGTTGGTTCCGCAAGGAAATCCGTTCGGCTGACGACTTCAACGGTCTGAAGTTCCGTATGCCCGGCATCGGTGGCCGCGCTCTGGGTCTGACCGGCGCATCGGTCCAGTCGATCCCCGGCGGCGAAATCTACCAGGCACTGGCATCCGGCGCGATCGACGGTGCAGAGTGGATCGGTCCCTTTGCTGACGAGCGTCTGGGCTTCCAGGAAGTCTGTAATTTCTACTACACCTCGGGCTTCCACGAGCCGGGTTCGGCTCTGTCGGTTGCCTTCAACCAGGACGTTTGGGAAAGCCTGACCCCTGCACAGCAGGCGATCATGGAACAGGCAGCGAAAGCGGCCACCACTCACAGCCTGACCCAGGGTATCGCGAACAACGCAGCCGCGCTGAAGCGTATCCAGAGCCAGGCTGTGGGTGGTTGCTGCCTTGGCGGCCTGCTCCATGATCGCCTGCTGACCGGGTGTCAGGCTGTCCCAAACGTCGCGGTTGAACGACACCGACAGAGCCGAGCCGGGC
>CAXQKF010000011.1:0-9220 GCA_964224285.1 Donghicola sp.
GGTGTCTCCAGCTGCGACCCAGCCAGAAACAATCGGCCGAAATCGTCACAAAAGGTTATAAGTTTCTATACAAAAGGATAACGCTGTCGCTCGCGTCTCAGCAAGGCCGTTTTTGCGCATGCAGAAAGATTTAATTTACCAGTCATTAAAAAATCCGCCGCAGGCTGGCTGCGGCGGATCGGAATTTCTAGCGATGTGAGAGGCTTAGCTCTCGCCGAACACGCGGTTGAAAATGGTGTCCACGTGCTTGGTGTGGTAGTCCATGTCGAACTTGGCGTTGATGCCGTCTTCGCCAAGGGCCGCAACCACTTCGGCGTCGGCCAGCAGCAGCTCGCGGAAGTCAACGCGGTCTTCCCAGACTTTCAGGGCGTTGCGCTGAACCATCGAGTATGCGTCTTCGCGCGATACACCCGCTTGGGTCAGGGCCAGCAGAACGCGCTGCGACATGACCAGACCGGGGAACTTGTTCATGTTGTCCAGCATGTTCTGGGGGAACACGAGCATCTTGTCGATCACGCCGGTCAGACGGGCAATCGCGAAGTCCAGAGTGATGGTCGCATCGGGGCCAATCGCGCGCTCGACCGACGAGTGCGAGATGTCACGCTCGTGCCACAGGGCAACGTTCTCCATTGCGGGGATCACCGACATGCGAACCAGACGCGCCAGACCGGTCAGGTTTTCGGTCAGGACGGGGTTCTTCTTGTGGGGCATCGCCGACGAGCCCTTCTGACCCATCGAGAAGAATTCCGCGCCTTCCAGCACTTCGGTACGCTGCATGTGGCGGATTTCGATCGCGACGTTCTCGATCGAGGAGGCAATCACACCTAGCACCGCAAAGAACATCGCGTGACGGTCGCGGGGGATAACCTGCGTGCTGATGGGCTCGGGCTTCAGGCCCAGCTTTTCACAGACGTGCTCTTCGACGCGGGGGTCGATGTTGGCAAAGGTGCCAACCGCGCCACTGATTGCGCCGGTTGCGATTTCTTCGCGGGCGGCTTTCAGACGGGTCAGGTTGCGGTCCATTTCTGCGTAGAAACGGGCAAAGGTCAGACCCATGGTGGTGGGCTCTGCGTGGATGCCGTGGCTGCGGCCGACGCGCACGGTGTTCTTGTGCTCCATCGCGCGCTTTTTCAGGGCGGCCAGCAGGCCTTCCATGTCTTTGATCAGGATGTCGCTTGCGCGGACCAGCTGCACGTTCAGGCAGGTGTCCAGAACGTCGGACGAGGTCATGCCCTGATGGACAAAGCGGGCCTCTTCGGAACCGACATGCTCGGCCAGGTGGGTCAGGAAGGCGATGACATCGTGCTTGGTGACGGCTTCGATCTCGTCGATGCGGGCCACGTCGAACTCGACGTCCTTGGCTTTCCAGACGGCGTCGGCGTTTTCCTGCGGGATCACACCCAGATTGGCTTGCGCGTCACAGGCGTGGGCCTCGATCTCGTACCAGATTTTGAACTTGGTTGCGGGCTCCCAGATCTGGGTCATCTCGGGGCGGGAATAGCGGGGGATCATCGGCAGGCCCTTTGTCAAAGTGTGTCAGTTGCGCGCGTCATAGACGGATGCGCGCAAATGGACAAGGTTGCCTGCGTTTTGATGACTATTGGTCCAGCAAATGCGTCTCGACGACCGAGGTCTGGATCAGGGTGTCATGCACGGGGCATTTGTCCGCGATCTGGAGCAGGCGGTCGCGTTGTTCATCCGTCAGATCCCCTAGCAGCGTGATTTCCCGGATAAAGCGGTCCACGCCCTTGTGCGGGATCGTCGGCATGGATGCGTCCTGCGCGTGTACCTTGTCGTGGCGTACATCGACGCGGATGTGGCGCAGGGGCCAGCCCTTGCGCCGTGCGTACATGCGGATGGTCATCGAGGTACAGGCCCCCAGACCCGCCGACAGGAAGCCATAGGGCGACATGCCCTGATCGGTGCCGCCATAAGCCTCTGGCTCGTCTGCCAGAACGTGGTGACGGGGGCCAGCCTGCACGTCGTTCAGGAACCCGCTGGGATCGGCCTCTGACACGCGGATGATGCCCTCGGGGGCGCCAATGGGGGGCGCGGGCGGGCGCAGTTCCAGATAGCGTTCGGCCCAAGCGGTGATCATGCCCGCCGCGTATTCCGCATCGCGGGGATCGGTCAGCAGGTGGTCGGCGGTGTCCAGAGTCACATAGCTCTTGGGGTGCTTGGCGTGCTGGAAAATCTCGGTGGCGTTCGACAGGGCGACCACTTCGTCGCGGGGGGCGTGCAGGACCAGCAGGGCTTTGTCGAGCTTGCTGATCTGATCCTTGATCGAAGTCGTCTCCACGTCCCGCACAAAATCCGCGCCGATGCGAATCGCATGGTCACCGATCAGAACCTCGGCCTCTCCTGCTTCGCGGATTTCGGGCAGGGCCTCTTCGAACTGGCGCGTCACGGACAGAGGGCTGGCAGGCGCTCCGATTGTGGCGATGGCACGGACATAGGGCAGGCGGTGGGCAGCGGCCAGAACGGCGGTGCCCCCCAGCGAGTGGCCGACCAGCAGGCTCGGCGGCATCCCGCGGCTGGCCATATAATCGCTGGCCGCAACCAAGTCGTCGATATTGCTGGAAAAGGTCGTCTCCTGGAACGCGCCTTCGGACTGGCCGATTCCAGAAAAGTCAAAGCGCAGAACAGCGATCCCTGCCGCGGCTAACCGGCGCGAGATGCGGGTGGCGGCAAGGCTGTCCTTGGTACAGGTGAAGCAATGGGCGAACACGGCCGTGGCAAGCACAGGTCCGCCCGGTTGCTCCAGTCGCGCGGCCAAGGTGTGTCCCCCTGGTCCGGCGACAGTCATGCGGTCGGTAGGCATTCAATTTCCCCAGATGTTTCCCTGTAGCTGTGTCAAATTGAGCCAATGGGCAAGGGGAATGACACACGCCTATCGCAAGGGTGATCGGCAGGCATCAAAACGGATGAATGCAGAGGCAAGCTGGGCTAGCGTCCGGGCATGACTGATACGATCCTTCATTCCGCGATTCCCTATGACATCCGCCACAGTCTGCCCGGCACGCAGCCCGTGCGGGACAACGACTGGCTGTGGGTGGACGAATGCTATGGGGCGCAGATGGCCTATCGCGACCGGCTGATCGCCGAGCGGTTCGATGCGGTGCACCACATGGGGGGCGGGTGTCTGGCCGCGGGACGTGAATTGCTCTCAACTGTGCTGGATAAGTTGCCAAAAAAGAATGGTTTTTCCGTTTCAGAGGGGCAGGTGGTGCGGCCTGATGGGGTGGTCGTTCCGGTGGATTTTGACCAGCCATTGGTGACGGTCGGGCGGATCGCTCAGGCAGATTATTGTATCCTGCAAAAGCCCGAGGGCGCGGCAGAGCATGTGCTGACGGGGGCGATCCTGTGCTTCCCATCTAGCTGGACACTGGCCGAAAAAGCAGGGCGTCCCCTGATGGCGATCCACATCCCCGTGCCCGAATACGACGAGAATATCGGCAAGCGCGTGCAGCGTCTGTTTGATGGCGTGCAGCCGGATCGCCCGATCTGGCGGGCCAACCAGTTGTGGCATGGCAGCGGGGACCTGAATCAACCCAAATCGGAAAAGGCCCCGCGCCGGTCCTTTGGTCCTGACGCGCCGTTCTTTCGATCAGAGCGTCAGGTGATCATGCGTCTGCCGGAAACGCGGGCCGTGGTGTTCTCGATCCACACCTTTCTGATCCGCAATCCGAATGCGGCTAGCGCATGATCTCTGCGCCCATGATCGCGATGGCCTGTTGGTAGACCGTGGCCGCGTTCCATTCCTTGATCACTGCAAAGTTGGGCTGACCCTGCTGGAAACCCGCACCGCGCCGCCAGCCCTTGGACGCAAGGAAGTTCGCGGTCGAGGCTAATGCGTCCGACTGGTTGTAGAAGTCCACGCGCCCGTTCCGATCAATGTCCACGCCATAACGAATGGCGTTGCCGGGCAAGAACTGAGTGTGGCCAAGCTCGCCGTGTTTGGCGCCCTTGGTCGCGGGGGTGATGGAGCCCATATCTACCAATTGCAGAGCGCCAATGGCGTGGGGGATGAAGAAGTCGCTGCGGCGGCAGTCATAGGCCAAAGTAGTGATCGCCGAGACGACAGGTGTGTCGCCCATGAACCCGCCAAAAGCTGTCTCCATCCCGTGGATTGCGATGATCACACCTGCGGGGACGCCGTAAATCTCTTCGAGCGCGCTGTAGAACTTTGCGTCGCGGGCCAGCCGCTTGCGGCCTTGCGCGATGATGGTGGCGCTGCCGCGCACCTGCATGAACTTGTCGAGGCTGTACTTGAAGCTCTTTTGATTGCGGTCCGCTGCGATGGTCGCGTTCGAATACTGCGCCGATGCCAGCGCCTGAAGCCCGCGTTGCCCCACGCCCGCCCGCTGCGCCGTCTGCGCAAAGGATGCCTTCCACTGTTCGAAGCCCGATGAGGTGTTCCCGCAGGCCGCCGCTGCGGCAGAGCCCGCCAGTATTCCGACCGCGGCCACTGCCGCTGAGAATGAAAATCGCATTATAAAACCTGTGCCTGTTAATCCCCGCCAAGGTAGACGGTTTCGCCCCAACCACCAAGCAAAGCCCAAGCCAGCAGGCATAGAAAAAGGGCGCCCGTTGCGGGGCGCCCTCGATGCCAAACCTAAGAGGGGAATTAGCAGCTGTAGTACAGCTTGTATTCCATCGGGTGGGGAGTGTGCTCGTAGGCGTACACTTCTTCCATCTTGAGGTCGATGTAGCCTTCGATCTGGTCTTTGGTGAACACGTCACCGGCCAGCAGGAAGTCCATGTCGGCTGCCAGTTCGTCCAGAGCTTCGCGCAGCGAGCCACAAACGGTGGGGATGCCGGCCAGTTCTTCTGCGGGCAGGTCGTACAGGTTCTTGTCCGACGCTTCGCCAGGATGGATCTTGTTGTTGATGCCGTCCAGGCCAGCCATCAGCAGAGCTGCGAATGCCAGGTAGGGGTTCGCCGCGGGATCGGGGAAGCGAGCTTCGACGCGCTTTGCCTTGGGCGATTCGGTCCACGGAATACGAACGCAGCCAGAGCGGTTGCGTGCCGAGTACGCGCGCAGAACGGGAGCTTCGAAACCGGGAACCAGACGCTTGTACGAGTTGGTTGCAGGGTTGGTGAAGGCGTTCAGAGCTTTGGCGTGCTTCAGGATACCACCGATGAAGTACAGTGCCTCGTCCGACAGGTCAGCGTATTTGTCGCCTGCGAACAGGGGCTTGCCGTCTTTCCAGATCGACATGTTCACGTGCATACCCGAACCGTTGTCGCCAGCCATGGGCTTGGGCATGAAGGTCGCGGTTTTGCCGTAGGCGTGCGCTACGTTGTGGATGATGTACTTGTACTTCTGGATGTTGTCTGCCTGCTCGGTCAGGGTTCCGAAGATCAGACCCAGTTCGTGCTGGCTGGTCGCAACTTCGTGGTGGTGCTTGTCCACCTTCATGCCGATCGCCTTCATGGTCGACAGCATTTCAGAACGGATGTCCTGCGCGTCGTCCACGGGGTTCACGGGGAAGTAGCCGCCTTTGTAGTCAGCGCGGTGTGCCAGGTTGCCGGTCTCGAACTCACCGTCGGTGTTCCAAGCTGCGGTCTCTGCGTCGATCGAGTAGGACACCTTGTTGGGGGCGACCGAGTAACGCACGTCGTCGAACAGGAAGAATTCCGCTTCGGGGCCGAAGTAGGAAACGTCACCGATACCCGATGCTTTCAGGTAGGCTTCTGCCTTCTGGGCGGTACCACGGGGGTCACGGTCGTAGGCTTCGCCGGTGTCGGGCTCGACGATCGAGCAGTGGATCGCGATGGTCTTCTCTGCGTAGAAGGGGTCGATGTAGACCGAATCTGTGTCGGGCATCAGTTTCATGTCCGATGCTTCGATCGACTTCCAGCCTGCGATCGACGAACCGTCGAACATGAAGCCTTCTTCCAGGAAATCCTCATCGACCAGATCCGCAACAACGGTCACGTGCTGCAGCTTGCCGCGCGGGTCGGTGAAGCGGATGTCGACGTACTGGACGTCCTCATCTGCGATCAGCTTGAGAACTGCATCTTTGCTCATGTTCCCTGTTCCTCTCTAAGTAGTGGATAGTTTGACAAGACCGCTGAAATTACAGCGCGTCCTGGTTCGTTTCGCCGGTCCGGATACGGATTGCGTGTTCAACGGGGCTGACGAAGATTTTGCCGTCGCCGATCTTGTCGGTCTTGGCAGCATTGATGATCGCTTCGATGGCTGCGTCCACCTGATCGGCGGGCAGGACAACTTCGATCTTAACCTTGGGCAGGAAGTCCACGACATATTCTGCACCGCGGTAAAGTTCGGTGTGGCCCTTCTGGCGACCAAATCCTTTGACCTCGATCACAGAGAGGCCCTGAACACCAACCTCTTGAAGAGCTTCTTTCACTTCGTCGAGCTTGAAGGGTTTGATGATCGCTTCGATTTTTTTCATAGCCGGCCTCCTCGTGTCGGGTTGCGTCACTTCAGATCATTTCTGTTTCCGCTCCACAATCGGATAGCTTAGTCTAACCGAGCGCGTTGCAGCCGAATTTATGGGCGGGTTCAAAAAATGTGCAAGATGACTGTATTTTGTGCAGTTTGAAAACTTTTAGGTGAATTGATGGGCGAAATTCTGACCTCTGCACAAATGCGCGCCAAAGAAAGAACGGCAATGGACAGCGGGTTTGTTTCGGGGCGCACCCTGATGGAGCGTGCAGGTGCCGGTGTGGTCGAGGCTGCGCTTGGTGCAATGGGCGGCTCGGAAATTCGCAACAAGCACGCGGTTGTTTTGTGCGGTCCCGGAAATAACGGTGGCGATGGCTTTGTGATTGCGCGGCTCTTGTCGGAGCTGGGGTGGCAGGTCGAGGTTTTCTTTTATGGCAAGGCCGAAACCCTGTCGGACGATGCGCGGCACATGCACGACCTCTGGGCCGGAATCGGTGCCATCTCGGCCCTGACCCCCGAGGCAGCCGCCAAGGGCAGTCGTCCGACATTATTGTTCGATGCCATGTTCGGGATCGGAATCAGCCGTCCCATCCCGCTGGAATGCGCGCAGGCCTTTGAGGCGGTGACAGAGCGGCCTGCTATGGACGCCGACGAGCGTGTTTTCGTCGTCGCGGTCGATTGCCCCTCTGGTTTCGATGTGGATTCGGGAAGGATACTTTTGCCCGTCACGCCGGATCAGGCAGACGGGGCGATTTTCGATCGGTCTCTGGTCGAAGAGAACATCCGAAATGCGCTGCTGACGCGCACCGATCTGTGCGTCACGTTTCATGCGCCGAAGGTTGGGCATTGTTTGACAGAGGTCGGGCGGGTTCGCCCCGCCGTGGTGGATATCGGTCTGCCTGAGGAGGGCCATCCGGACCTTGGGACAAAGGCTGTCCCGCCGACTGGTGTGACGCTCTCTGCGTGGTTGCAAAGGGTGGCTGGCGTCGGGACGGGCGGGCACAAATACCAGCGCGGGCATGTGCTGGTTCTGGGGGGAGGCTGCGGCAAAGGTGGCGCGGGCCGTCTGGCGGCACGTGCGGCGCTGCGCGTCGGGGCAGGGCTGGTCACGCTTGCCGTTCCTCCGGAGGCGATTGCCGAAAATGCGGCGCAGTTGAATGCCATTATGCTGAGTGCGCTCGACGGCCCCGCGGCTCTAGAGGACATGCTGGCGGATAGCCGTCTGGGGTCGATTTGCATGGGGCCGGGGCTAGGCGTCGGGGCGGGCACCCGTGAGCTGGTGCTGACGGCGCTGCGGATGACGGCGCAGGATGGGCGCCGCGTTGTGCTGGATGCAGATGCCCTGAGCAGTTTTGCCAGTGATCCGCAGGTGCTGTTCGACGCCATGCATCAAGGGGTGGTGATCACGCCCCACGAAGGGGAATTTGCGCGGCTCTTTCCCGATTTGTCAGAGCGGAGCAGGCAGGCTGATCCGTCGAAACCTAGTCTGTCCAAGGTCGCGGCCACCGCGCAGGCGGCCTCGCGGCTTGGGGCTACGATCTTGCTAAAGGGCGAGGCGACGGTTCTGGCCGACCCCGACGGCAACAGCGCGATCCATTCTGCCCTTTATGACCGTAGCGTCCCTTGGCTGGGGACGGCGGGGGCAGGTGACGTTCTGGCGGGATTGATTGCGGGGCTGTCCGCCCATCAGAGGGCTCGTGCCTGTGCGCCCATTGATCTGGCGGCGGCTGCGGCATGGCTCCATGTGGAATGCGCACGCAGTTTCGGCCCCGGCTTGAGTGCCGAGGACCTGCCCGAGGAACTTCCGAAGGTTTTTAGAAAACTGGGAGTGTAGCGCCGCGCTCAGAGGGCGGGGCAGAACAGTTCAAGACCGTCCGCATAGATGATGTGATCGCGATCGAACTTCAGGCGGTAGAACACCCGTTTTGCCATGGGCAGTGTTTTCAGGAATTCGCCGTCTTCCAACCGGCCGACACGCATCAGAGCTTGTTTCTGGCCGGTCAGAGCCTGTGCGCGCCAGTCACGAATCAGGATTTTCTGGTTGGCGGGCAGATCGGTGTCATGTTCGGGGCGATCATGGCCAAGGCTGCCTGCACGGATGCGGACCACTTCGCATTCGGCTTCGATACGTTCGATTCGGCGCAAGACGGCCATGCCTGCATCGCGGGTGATGATCCGCGCGCCTTCGGACAAGGCTTCGACAGAGACAGCGCCCATCGCGCTAAGAATCTGGGTGCCGGAGGTAATGCCCCAGTTCACTGTGTTCGTCTCTGTTGCGATTAATGCGTCTTGCGTCGTCGGAAACATGTCCACCTCGTCTCTCACCACGGAGTGACCTTCCGCGACATGTATTAAGAAAACGTCCAAACGGGGCGAAATTAAGGCGCGGATAAAAAAATTCATTTTGCCTCTCGCGTCTCGTGGAAGCCTTTGCTAGAGAGCAGTCCTCGGATGCGGGTGTGGCGAAATTGGTAGACGCACCAGATTTAGGTTCTGGCGCCGCGAGGCGTGGGGGTTCTAAAAGGGAGTTGATCTTCCCTACTTTTCGAAGTGAAAAGATCAGGCAGTTGGGAGACTGGCGGAATTGGTAGACGCGCTGGATTTAGGTTCCAGTTCTCGAAAGAGAGTGTGAGTTCGAGTCTCACGTTTCCCACCACTAAATCATTGATTTTAAATATAAATTTTCCAAATCTACTTCATTGGGGTGGCGCTGTCTGATGCACGTTCAGGCGGCGTTTTTTGCTCTTTGGCCCCCAAATTTTCTAGGCTTCGCAAAAATGCACCAATCGTGCAAGAAAGTAGTGC
>CAXQKF010000012.1:0-6747 GCA_964224285.1 Donghicola sp.
CATGGCCCCGCCGCCGCCCGGGCCGCTCATCCAGGGTTCGACCACGCCCAGGGCAAAACCCGTGGCGATGGCCGCATCCACCGCGTCGCCGCCGTCCTTCAGCACCTGCGCGCCGACCCGCGACGCCACGGAATGCTGGGACGCCACCACCCCGCCACGGGTTGGGACAACCCGTTTGCGGACCTCCTGCGTGGTTGAGAAGTTGCTTTGCATGGGGCGTCCTTTCGCGGGGAATTCAGGCTCTGATCGGCGGAACAGGGTCTATACCGGGGGCAGCACCTTGCCGGGGTTCATCAGGTTCAGCGGATCCAGTGCCGCCTTGATCGCCCGCATCGCCATCAGCGCAGCCGGATCCTTGCGCCGGGCCATCGACGACAGCTTGGCCGTCCCGATGCCATGTTCGGCGCTGAAGGATCCGCGCAGGTCCAGTACGATGTCCTCGACCCGCTCCATGATCCGGTCCTTCAGGGCGTCATCGGCGCGGGTCGGGAAGACGGTGTAATGCACGTTGCCGTCGCCCAGGTGCGACACGACCGAGGTCGTCGCGCCCGGATCGACCTCTTGCAGGGTGGCGTCGGCACGGGTCAGGAAGGTTTCGATCTTGTCCAGGGGCACGGCCACGTCATTGGTCAGCCGGACACCGCGGGCGGTCGCAATCTCGGCGGCGGCCTCGCGCCGGGACCACATTTCCTTGCGCTGCGCTTCGTTGCGGGCGACCACGGCGTCGTCGATCATCTCGTTTTCCAGGTAGCGCGCCAGGATCTCTTCCAGGTGGCCGACGATCGGGATCTCTCCGGTGTCGTCGGGGGTGCAATCGCGCGGGGCCAGGGCACCGACCTCGATCAGGATATTCACCGGATAGGGCTGATCGAACGGCGGCTTATGCGCGGCATTCAGCGCGACATGATCGTCAATGTAGCTTTGCGGCATGTATTCGAAGGCCTCGACCTGGCCGCCAGTCTCGCGCTGAACCTCGTTCAGCAGGGGCAGCGCATCGGTCAGGCGCTGCATGCCGATCATCGCGGTGGCATAGGCCCCCGGCTTGGGGTGCAGCTTCAGCACCGCCGCCGTGATGATCCCAAGCGTACCTTCCGACCCGATCAGCAGGTGTCGCAGATCATAGCCCGAGTTGTTCTTGTGCAGCCCGCTCATCAGATCGACGATCTCGCCGGTCGGCAGCACGGCCTCGATCCCCAGGACCAGGTCGCGGGTATTGCCATAGCGCAGCACGTTGGACCCGCCCGCGTTGGTCGCAAGGAACCCCCCGACCCGGGCCGAGCCCTTGGCGCCGAAAGTCAGCGGAAAGACCAGGTTCTGCGCCTCGGCCGCGTCGTGGATGTCCGACAGGATCACCCCGGCTTCGACCACGGCGGTGCGGGCATCGGCGCTGATATCGCGGATCGCTGTCATGCGTTCCAGGCTGATCAGGATCGCCTCTCCTACGGCACCGCCACACAGGCCACTGCGCCCGCCAACGGGAATCACCGGCAGCTTCAGGTCATTGGCCAGGCGCACGACCGCCGCGACCTCTTCGGTGGTGGCGGGGCGCACGACGGCCAGCGGCTGCGCGGTGCGATATCCCGAGATGTCGGTGGCGAACGGGTCCGTATCCGTCCCGGTCAGGACGTGTTTTGCGCCACAGATGGCGACAAGCTGCTCTTTCATGAAGGCTCCTCCCAAGCGGGGCGATGATGCGGCGGGCCAGCGGCAAGGGCAAGAGGCGGGCAGGCAGCAAAAAGCCGGGTTTTCGTGCTTGACGTGATCCCAAAGCTGGCCTAAACGGCCCCGGTCTGGCGGAGTAGCTCAGTTGGTTAGAGCAGCGGAATCATAATCCGCGTGTCGGGGGTTCAAGTCCCTCCTCCGCTACCAGACTTTCCCAATGATTAGATCGACTTACTCCTCTCAGGTTTGTGTTGTGCATCATCGAGATGCGTTCTCGGGGGGCACTGGGGGGGCATAATTGTCCAGTAGATCAACCATGACCATCTGATGCGAGCGTTAGACTGTCGCCTGAAGGCGTCCCAGTCCAGAGTTTAGGTCCCAAATTTCCGTCCGAGACAAAACGATCCCTAAATAAAGGGAGTTGCTATTTTCGTATGGAGTTTCAGATGTCTGCAACACAACCTAAGCACTTCGACGATCTGGTCGATATCAAGACCGTCATGCGTGTCTTGAAGAGGTCGCGCGCGAGCATCTATCGGGATATCAAGAACCAGGTATTCCCACATCCCGTTAAGGTCCGTGGGTCGTCGCGCTGGCGAAGTTCTGAGATACATGAGTACATTGAGAACCTACCGCGCGCGAACGATCTTTGAACGATGGTAACTCCCTCTGTTGTTAGCTGATGGTGTACCGCCGAGACGGCCCCGATTAGTTTCGGGGCCCCCGGATTAGGTGCGCGTCCTCATCGAGAGATCTCTATTCGCTTTTTGCGACGTCCGAGAGACGCGCAGCGTACCACCGCAGGGCTGCGCCTACGTCAAAACTGACTGTTGGCATGTCATCTTCATACAGCGTGTGGGCTGCATCGAGATTGTACAGCAACGCGATAATCTGAGCCATACAAGCATCGAGAGCTTCTTGCGGTTGTTCGGCCGAAGCGCACGCAGCTAAGGAGGAAAAGATCTCGTCGCTGTTGATGTGGGGAAAGAGAGACAAGACGGCTCTTAATCCTTTTCCATGCTCAGACAGGAATAAGGCTGCCCTTTTTCGTTTGGCGGCCATGAGGGCGGACCCGACGATCTCGAGGTTGGACTTTTCAAGGTTCGACATTGCGAACTCCTATTCAAAGTTTCGGAAGATGCGATCACGGTCTGTCTTTGCCGCTCGCCACCCGAGGGCGGCAAAAACAGACCATGGTCACGCATCAATGCGCGGTCCTGTCTATTGATCCTCGTAGAGCAATTTAAACACGGGAGGGGGTGGCGTCGCCGGGGAGAGCGTGGAGCGCCCTCCCCGAGAGACTGCGGCGATTGCAGCGGTGAACATGCGATCACCTCAATCGACCCAGGAATCCAAGCTGACGGCTCTGCTGGAACACCTGCGGCATCACCCGCGGTTCCTCTGGCGGACTGGATTTCTGCGTTTCACTTTCTTGATAGACCGGTCGGGAGGAGGGTCGGAAGCTTTCGGCTCGTACGTTTCCATCTCAAGCGGCGTATCGAACTCAGATACATAGCCTGCATCGTCGGACTCGAGGTTTTCACCAGAGGCCACAGCATCAATTACATCAGCCGCGGACAACTTCGGTCCTGAGATGTGAACTGCATTCTGAATTGCCTCAGCGGCTTCTTCTCTGCTCTCAGCCTTGAGGATTCTTTGTTTTTCTTTTTTGGCTTCGGCTTTTCGCGCGGCTTCCCGTTCTGCAGCAATTAAGGCAGCTTCTTCGCGTGCTTCTTCGCGTTGCAGCGCTCTTAACTCGAGCCATGATGTCCATAAACGTTCATTGTGCTTGCGAACGTCTGAGCGATATTTTCGAAGCCTTGCGGCTTCAGCTTCATGCTTATCGCGATCTGATGTTTGCGGCTCTTTTCGAGCGTCTGGTTCGATGCGACCGGAATGTGAAAGCCGAGGCCCGAGATGCTTTTGTGCGACCAATCCCTTCGGCGCATCACCTGCTTCGGCCATGGCGTCATAGGATCGCAAGTCGACGCGGGCGTCCGCTCCCGCTCGGGCAAGCGCAGCATTCGTGCGAACTTCCCATTCCTCGCGAAGAAACGATATTTCCTGCGGTCCGGTACGAACATCGTCCAGACATCTGACGATCTCAGTGAACTCTCCTGTTTCGGGGTCCTTCGCGCGACGTGAAAATAGGATGTGCGCGTGAAAGTTCAGGTTTGTATGCTCTGGATCATACAGAATGTTCTGATACTCTTCTGCTTGGATCTCACCGGACTTCAGCCGCCGCCGGACGTCTTTTTCTTCGTCATCATCATGAAACCCCGGTGCATGTATCGCGAACTGAAGTGCGACGCCGTAGCGATCTTTAATATTGCAGCAAAAGCCGTGAACGAGTCGGCGCATTTCGTCGAGCGGCAGCTCGGCCGGAAGCGCCACCTTGATCTCTTTTGCGACACGAGAGTTCTTTCTCTTTTCTGCTTGCTCGACTGCGTTCCACAGCGTTGAAGACCCAGTGCTCCAGTTGACATGTCCATCGGCAAGTAATTCGTGTCGACGTGAGAAGCCAAAAGTCAGGCCAGTGCGCTCGTCAGTCAAGCGGCAGCGGCTGATGTACGCCGCTCGCGCGACTGATGACGAGGTCTTACCTCGGGTGAGATTCGTGAGAGAGAAGTGGCAAGCTGCATGTTTCATGAACTGGAGATCGAGCCCCGCAATCGATCTCGCACATAAAAAAGCCCGCGGCAGGCGCGCTGCAAACGGAGTTTGCGTAATTGCGCCTTCACCCCAGTTCCCGGGGATCAGGTGCAGCAGCGCCGAGGACCGAAGTTTTATAAAAAGTTTGGAGCGGAGTTCTGTCCCAAGCTTCATCTCCTTTTCAGAAACCTAAGACTGAGGAGCGGCAACATGGCCAAACATTCTGAAACCAGCAGCAGACGAAAGCGGAAGATCAAGCAACTTGAAGCGCAAATCTCAGACCTTGAACAGTCGGTCAAACAAGCCAGGCGGCGCGCCGAAACTCGGAGAAAAATCCTCTATGGCGCTGCGTTCTTGAAGCAGATTTCGATGGTAAAAGAGGAAACCCGAAACAACGCAATGCGTGCAGTTGAGCGACACATCACGTCAGATCGCGATCGCGAGTTTCTGGGTTTGCCCCCACTGGATCAGTAGGCACGGGACCTTAATGTGGGCGCTTTGCTTCATTACGGTCAGCGCCCAGTTAGCAAGTGTTTTCCTCAGACGG
The DNA here is from genome assembly GCA_964224285.1 of Donghicola sp. Taxonomy (GTDB): domain Bacteria; phylum Pseudomonadota; class Alphaproteobacteria; order Rhodobacterales; family Rhodobacteraceae; genus Donghicola. The sequence continues at coordinate 4,862 of CAXQKF010000012.1, forward strand.
ATATTTCTACTCTCACAGAGGATCACAGAAGCTTACCTTGCGCAGACGACGCCGGTTTCGCGGTTGGCTTGTTGGTGTTCGAGCCATGCACGCTACCATTGTGCATCGCTTCGACAAGCTCTTCCAAGTCTTCTACGTGGGCTTGAAGGTTCGCGATCGTATCTTGCAGTTTGGAATTGATCCGCAGAAGTGGTGCAGCCACTTCTGCGCGGATTTGAGCTATCAGCGCAGCCATCGCCGTTGACACGGCCTCTGCTTTGCTCGTCATTTCCGGCGTCGCATCTTCCCCGGACAGGATCGCGTCGAGATCTGCCTTAGAAGGCGCTCCATCGCGATATTTCTCCCACGTTTTGAAGGCCGTCACGGGCTGCCCTTTGTTGCCCAATTGGTTGAACAGAGTCGTCCGAGTGGGTTCAATCCCCCGTGCGCGCAATGCTTTGCCGGCTGCGATGACCTGTTCGTCCGTATATGCTTTAGTCTGTGCCATAATTTTATCTCCGTAAAGCCACATTACAAAGGACATGGGATCACCATTCAGGCGACGGAAATAAAAAACGACTTCGGCCATATCTGCATGCTCACAAGCTCATGAGCTTGTGAGCATGCGAGCGTCGCATTTCAAAGGAAATATGGCGAGAAAGCGGCGGTTTCTATTAGAACAAAGAGAGATCATATCGCGAATTTTGACGAGATTTCGTGGTCGGTTGGCCAAACGTGATGCATGGCACACGACAAGTGTTCCAGCTTGCAAGAGCCGCTTGGAAACTCAATTGCTGTCTTGGCCAAGTTGCAAAGCGATTTAGGCACCTTACGCCATACGATCTTTGGTCGCCTGATGAAAGATATCGGCCCATTGCAGACATCGAGCACCTTGTCTGAATACCGCAGTAGCTTCCCGCTTTCCGGTCATTCGCCGAAAAAGCAATACAGCCAGTTCTACGATACTTCTTCTTAAAATCTTTCCGCAGGTTGAGCTGAAATCTCTTCGTAACATCAAGGCGTACCAACCGCCTTCGGTGCCGCGGTTGAGGACCCATCAGAACCAGCGGCCGTCCTTGCAGAATAGTCCACGAGGCACTGATCAATGCGTTCCAAGAGTACAATGAAGTTTATGTTAAAAATGGAAGTATTAGCCAGCTTTCCTTGGCTTTCAGAAAATCCTGACCTGAGTTCCCACTTCTGCCAGAGCAAAAAGTTCAGCAATGTGCTCGTTGTACAGTCCAATACAGCCGTTTGATGATTGCCGACCGATCTTGCGCGTGTCACCGGTTCCGTGCACCCGGTAATACTGCCACGACAGATAAAGTGCGTGTGTTCCAAGCGGGTTGTCAGGACCCGGCGGCCAATAGTCAGGCCATTCGGGGTTACGCTCTTTCATTGATGGAGTGGGCCGCCAACTCGGCCCCTCCACCTTCCTTATAACCTCTGTATATCCTCGGCGGGTCAACTCTTCCGAGGCAGGGACACTCGACGGATAGAGTTTGTAGACACTTTCGTCTTCCGACCAATACTGGACTGCACGCGAGTCGATGTCGCACAAAATTGCACCGTGCTGAAGGTTATCGAAGTGGTCTTGCCAGAGATCCACACTAAAGGACGAAATATTTCTGCGTACCGCCGAGGGCTCCTGCTCCTGAGCACGGAGAAGGGAAGGTGCTGCCAGAAGTCCGATCATAGTTGTCGAAACGAACTGGCGTCGTGTTTTCAGTGTTTTTGTCATATGCCTCGCCTCACTCTTTTGTTGGCTGACGGATACGACCTCTAGTAGCTAGAGGTTCAACTGAAAAACGATGACGTTCTCGTGAGGCAGCGAGTTTACAGGTATCGACGCGTTTCAGCGCAATAATCGCGATACTTGGAGCCGTATTGTTCATGCAGCCATGGCT
>CAXQKF010000013.1:0-18090 GCA_964224285.1 Donghicola sp.
CAAAGCCCGCGCGGCGATCCCGACGCTTAGCCCCAGATTGCCGGTGGACCCCACTGCGATCCGCCGCTGGCCAAAGAACACCCGCCAGTGGTCAGAGGCCAGTTCGGCCAGATCATCGCCTGCTAGCCCTGCGGCGCGGGCCTGGGCGACGGCGGTGGTCAGCACCTCGAACACGCCGCCACGGGCCTTGACCGATCCGGCGACAGGCAGGGCGTGGTCGGCCTTAGCCAGCAGGGTGTGCACGCCGGTGTAGCCCAGCGGTTTGATCATGGCGGCGCAGTCCAGCAGCGCGGACCGGATTTCACCCGAAGGCCCCAGTTCCGGCCAAAGACACGCCAGAAGCGTGGCCAGTTCCGACCATTTCGCGCAGGCCATGGTCACATCCGCCGTGGCCTGATGATCGCGGGTGGGCCGATAGCGCGGGTTGGTCCACAGCACCGGCTGGGCGGCCCGCAAGGCTTGGTCGAACGTCGTCATCCTGTCACCGCCTTTCGCAGCATGTTGCCTGCCAGAACCAGCACTGTCACGGCGAACACCAGCCGCAGGCGGGCGGGGCTCAGGCTGTGGGCCAGCCGCACCCCATAAGGCACCGCCACCAGCGAGGTGACCATGATCAGCGCCACCGCAGGCAGGTTCACATAGCCCACGGTGCCGGGGGGCTTGCCCGTGACATCCCAACCCGTCAGCAGAAAGGTGACAAACCCCGGAATGGCGATCAACAGTCCAAACCCCGGCGAGGTGCCCACCGCCCGATGGGGCGGCACGTTATAGGCGGTCAGCAGCGGCACGGTAAAACTGCCCCCGCCAATCCCCATCAGCGCGGAAAAGAACCCGATCAGGCTGCCGTAAATGGCGCTCAGGCCGCGGGCGGGCAGGGTGTCCGAAATCCGCCAGCTTTTCTTGCCAAGCAGCATATAGAGCCCCAGCATTACCCCGATCACGCCGAACACCAGTTGCAATTCATGGCTGCGCATACTGGCGGCGGCAAAGACCCCCAGCACAGAGCCCGCCGCGATAAACGGTCCCCACTGGCGGATCAGGTCGATGCTGACCGCCCCGCGCTGGTGATGGGCCGACACCGATCGCAAGGAGGTCACGATGATCGTCCCTGTCGAAGTCGCCACGCAGATCTGCATCAACTGGTCGGGCGTGTAGCCCATCACCGTGAACACGTAATAGAACGCAGGCACTAGAATAATGCCGCCCCCCACCCCCAAGAGGCCAGAGATCAGCCCCGCCACGATGCCCGCAGCGGCGATGATGGCAAACAGGATCAACAGGTCCATCGGTTAGTCCTTTGGTGCGCCGTGTAGGGACAGGTCGGCAAACAGCCCCGCCATCCCGATCAGGGCCTGCCGTGACAGGGATTTCAAGACATGCTCGTTCGGGGCGTGCTGGCTGCATCCGGCATAGGAATGCGGCACCCAGATCGTCGGCAGGGACAGAACCTCGGCAAAGCAGTCGTTGGGCAGCGATCCCCCGAGGTTCGGCAGAATGTGGGGGGCCTGACCGGTGCTTTGGGTCAGGGACCGCGCCGCAAAGCGCACCCAAGGGTGGTCGGGGTCCAGACGGGTGGCCGGAAAGGCCCCCAGTTCGCTTGGGATCACCTGCACCATGCCAAAGCCATGGGCGTCCAGATGGCGGCGCAGGGCGGGCACGATGTCATCCGCGTCTGTCCCGACCACAAAGCGCAACTGGCAGGTCGCCCGCGCAAAGCCCGAGATTGCATTCACGGGCGCATCAGGCACACCGGACACCATCGCCAGTACCGCAAAGCTGTTCCAGCCAAAGACACGCTCGGCCATGGTCAGGGTTTCTTCGCCCCAGTCGGGGTCCAGTGCGATGCCTGAGTCCACGTCGGGCAGGGCGGACAGAACCTCTTGGATGCGCGGGGTCAGGCTGTTTGGCCGCCATTCGGGCACAGCGATCTGCCCGCGCCGGTCGGTGATGCAGGCGATGGCATGGGACAGGATGATCGCCGGATCAGCCAGAAGCCCGCCAAAGTTCCCCGAATGATGCGCCCCCTCACGCAGATCGACGCGCAGGTCGAACATGGCCCCACCGCGCGAGCCGGTGAAAATCGTCGGTGCCTCGGGCGACAGGCGCGGCCCGTCCGAGGCAATCAGCACATCCGCCGCCAACAGGTCCGCATTCTGCTGGCAAAACGCCTTGAGGCCGGGGGAGCCCTTTTCCTCGCCCATTTCGATCAGGACTTTGACGTTAAATCCCAGATTGCCCTGCACTCGCAGCAGCGCATCCAAGGCTCGCAGGTTGATCAGGTGCTGGACCTTGTTATCGGCACTGCCGCGTCCGTACAGGCGGTCGCCGTCCTCGGTCAGAACAAAGGGGGACAGCCCATCGCGCCACTGCCCCTCTTGGGCGCGGACCACGTCGCCGTGGCCATAGATCAGGACGGTGGGCAGGGCGGGGTCTTCGGTCCGTATCCCCACCAGCATCGGCCCGCCTGCCGGATCGGGGTTCGGGTGGATCTGTGTCTCGAACCCCATATCCGCCAGCATCGGCACCATCGCTTGCTCTAGGTAGGTGAGCAGATGGGGGGTGCCGCGGGCCTCTTGGCTTTCGGTCGGGTAGGCGACCAGCGCAGCCAGTTCCTGCTGGAATGAACCGCTGTCGAAATAGTCGGTGATTTGGGCGATGGCCTTGTCGCGAAGTGCCATGTGGATCTCTTTTCAGGTCTTGGGGGCAGCCGTGACCCCGTCGCCCCATGGCGAAAAGGTCTCGGTCGTGCCGGAATTCAGGGTGCCTTCGCGCATGACCCCGGCAGGGCAGGCAAAGGCATAGGGAAAGGGCAGGCGGCGTGCCAAGGCCAGCGGGTGCCGCGCCGCGATGGCTTCGGTGACGGGACCTGACAGGCGGCTGTCGGCAATCACCTGATCCCCGCCGGATACGTCGATGCGCGGGGCCTCGATCGCGTCTTGCAAGGTCATGCGCTGTTCGATCAGGTGGCCTGCGATCTGGCCCACGGCGGGCATGATCTTGCGCCCGCCACTGGCCCCCAGCGCAAAGGTCCGGCCCGGTGCCTGCCCCACCACGGGACAGACGTTCATCAGGCAGGCCTTGGCGGGTTGCAGGGAGTTCGGCTTGCCCTGTTCGGGGTCGAACCACATGATCCCGTTGTTCAGCAGGAACCCCAAGCCGGGCGACACCACCCGCGAGCCAAAGATCGACAGCAGCGTTTGCGTCAGCGCCACCATGTTCCCCGCCCGATCCACGATAGAGAAATGTGTGGTGCAACCGGGGGATTTGGCGCTTTCGTGGTCGCCCATTTTGCCCAGACGGGCAGCATAGGCATCCTTGAGCGCCTCCACGCGGGCCAGATGGGCGGCGGGGGTGGCGGCGTCAGGGGTGTCGTAGCCCGCAGTCCACGCGCCAACAGCTTGGGCCAGCGTCGGCCCTGCGGTCAGGCCCGGCATGGCAAACAGGTGCCCGTCGCGGAAGGGGATGTTCAGCGGGTCGGACCAGACGGGGGCATATGTGGCCAGATCATCTGCGGTCAGAAAACCGCCCTTGGCGGTGACGTCACGCACCAGCGTGGCGGCGATGTCCCCGCGATAGAAATCCTGCGCGCCTGCATGAGCCAGATGGTCCAGCGTGGCAGCGTGAGTGCTTTGGTCCAGACGGATGTCGGAAAGGGCGGTCCAGCCCGCGCCCTTGGGCCATTGGCCATCGTCCAGAAACAGGGCGGCGGCGTCCGCATCCCGTGCCAGATCACGGGCCGAGGACGCGATGATTAGCGCCGCATACCAATCCACGTGCAGCCCCTGACGGGCAAAGCCGATGGCGGGCGCCAACAGATCCCCCCAAGGCATCCGCCCGAACCGTTGGTGCGCTGCCGCGACCCCAGCCACAGTTCCGGGCACGGCGACCGAGCTGCCGCCGATGATGTTGCGATCCTCGACCACGGCTTCCCACGGAAACAGGTCAGAAGCTTTGCCCGCCCCACTCAGGGGATAGTGCGCTGGGTCCAGACTGGCCGACGACCGCATCCCGAAGTTCAGCGCATAGGCGCGGTTCTCATCCGCACGCCAGATCATCATCGCGCCGCCCCCTGCGGGGCCGGACATCCACGGTTCCAGCACCCCGAGGGCAAAGCTGACAGCGACAGCGGCGTCCAGCGCATCGCCCCCCGCCGCCAGCACATCCGCGCCAGCCTGCGCAGCCAGCACATGCTGGGCCGCGACGACGCCGTTTGTGGTGGCCGTCACACCCGGTTTTCGAGTGGTCTGGCTGACCGAGAAAGAGCTGCTCATACCGACCCGCGCATCAGGTCGTGAACAGGGGGCAAGGACGCGATGTCGGGCACCTGCCAGTGCTGACCGGGTTGGGCGGCCAGCAGTTTGCGGGTGTAGGCGTGCTGCGGGGTGCCGAACACCTGATCCACCGTGCCCCGTTCGACAATCGCGCCTTCTTGCATGACGATCAGATTGTCACAAACCTGCGCGGCGACCCGCAGATCGTGAGTGATGAATAGAACGGTCAGCCCCATCCGGTCGCGGATTTCGTTCAGCAGCTTCAGAACCTCTTTCTGGACCGACACGTCCAGCGCCGAAACGGCCTCGTCCGCGATCAGAACCTTGGGTTCGACCATCAGCGCACGGGCGATGCAGATGCGCTGGCGCTGGCCGCCCGAGAACTGGTTGGGATAGCGGTTCAGGGCATCTGGGTCCAACCGGACAATCCGCATCAACTCGCGGGCGCGTTCCATGGCTTGCGCCCTGTTCGCGCCAAAGTTCACCGGCCCCTCGACCAGTTGGTCACCGATGGTGCGGCGCGGGTTCAGCGATCCGTAGGGGTCCTGAAAGACGATCTGGATCATCTTGCGATAGGGGTGCAGGGCGCGCTTGGAATAGTGGGCGATGTCCTGCCCCTCGACGCGGACGGCGCCTTCGTCGGGGTCTTCCAGACGGATCAGGCATTTCACCAGCGTCGATTTCCCCGAGCCGGATTCCCCCACGATCCCAAGGGTTTCACCCTGTCGGACGGCGAACTCGATGTTCTTGCAGGCGTGGATCGTGCGGCCGGGTCGGAACATGGAGCCCTTGACGTGATAGGTCTTTTCCAGCCCCGCTACGCGCAGGATTTCGGGTCGGTCCGTGATGCTGTCCCGCTGGGTCCGCGTGCGGCGGGGGACGGCGTCGATCAGCAGGCGGGTATAGGGGTGGCGGGGGCGGTTCAGAACCTCTTCGGCGGTGCCCTGTTCGACGATCTGGCCCTCTTTCATCACGATGACCCGATCTGCGATCTCGGCCACCACGTCAAAGTCGTGGGTCACGAACATGATACCCGCCGAATGCTTCTGGCTGAGCTCGCGCAACAGGTGCAGGATTTGCGCCTGTGTGGACAGGTCCAGCGCCGTGGTCGGTTCATCCGCAATCAGCAGCGCAGGGTCCAGCGCCAAGGCCATGGCGATCACGATCCGCTGCCGCTGCCCGCCCGACAACTGGTGCGGATAGCTGGAATAGATGCGCTCGGGGTCGGGCAGTTTGACCTCGGCCAGCAGGTTTATGGTGCGGGCGCGACGTTCGGCGGCGGGCAGGTCGGTGTGCTGCTCGAACATCTCTTCGATCTGGTTGCCGACGGTGTAGCAGGGGTTCAGCGCCGACATCGGTTCTTGAAAGATCATCGCCATGCGGTTGCCGCGCAGCTTGGCGTGTTCAGAGGGGGCGATCTGCATCAGGTCTTTGCCCTCGAACATCACCTGGCCCGAGGATGGGACCAGTGCCTTGGGCAAGAGGCCCATTGTGGTGAACGACGTGATGGATTTGCCGGAACCGGACTCGCCCACGATGCAGACGATTTCCTGCGGGTTGATGTCCAGCGACAGGTTTTGCACGGCGTGGGGACGGTCGCCGCCCTTGGGCAGATCGACGGTCAGGTTGCGGATGGACAGGATAGGATCGGTCATCAGTTGCGGCCCTCGGGTGCGGAGACATCGCGAATACCGTCTCCGAGCATGTTGATGGACAGGACAAGCAGGAACAGGGCAATGCCGGGGATGGTGATGAGCCACGGCTCGAACAGCAGCATTTCCTTGCCTTCGGAAATCATCAGACCCCACGACGGGGTGGGCGGCTGCACGCCAAGCCCAAGGAACGACAGCGCCGCCTCGAGGATGATGGCGTGGGCCATTTCCAGCGTGAAGATCACGATCAGGTGGTTCATGACGTTGGGCAGGATATCCTTGATCAGGATGCGCGGCAGCGAGGCCCCCAGAACCTCGGCGGCGGCGACGTATTCCAGCGAACGCACCTGCATGGTGGCCGACCGCAGCACCACGGCAAAGCGGTCCCACAGGAGCAGCCCCAGCACCGATGTGACCACCAGCAGCGATCCCCCGAACAGGGCAACCACCGCCAGCGCCACCAGCACCACGGGCATGGCCAGACGCACGTTGATCAGAAAGGTGACAGCCGCATCCACGCGCCCGCCAAAGTAGCCCGCCAGAATTCCAAGGGTCGATCCGATCAGCGCCGAGATCACAGCCGCCAGCAGGCCGATCATCAGCGAAATCCGGGCACCATAGGCCAGACGGGCCCAGAAATCACGGCCAAGGGCATCTGTCCCCAGCCAGTGTTCGCCCGTCCCACCAAGGAACGCGGGCGGCTTCATCCGTGCCAGCAGATCCTGATCATAGGGGCTGTAGCCGGTCAGAAACGGCGCGAAAATGGCGACCAGAATGATCAGCAGCATCACACTGCCGCCGAACATCAGGCCACGGTGGCGCAGGGCGCGGCGCAGCATCACTTGGGTCGGGGTCAGGGGGGCATCCTTGGCAGGGGCGGTCATGGCGGGGCTTTCGTTGGAAATGTCGGTCATGGTCGGGATGCCTCAGGCCAGCCGCAGGCGCGGGTCGATCCACGCGTTCAGCACGTCAGCCAGAAAGGTGAACAGGATGTAGAACATGGAGAACACAAGGATCAGCGCCTGCATCACGGGCAGGTCGTTCCGGCTGATGCTTTCCCATGCCAGATAGCCGGCGCCATGCAGGGCAAAGATCGACTCGACCACGATCGAGCCCCCCAGCATGAAGCCCATCTGCACCGCCGCCAGCGCAATCACCGGAATGATGGCATTGCGCAGGGCGTGTTTGAACAGCACCTTGCGGGGGCTCAGACCTTTGGCGCGAGCGGTGCGGATATAGTCGGCGGACAGGACCTCTAGCATACCAGCGCGGGTCAGGCGCATGATGGCGGGGGTCGCGTAGTAGCCCAGAACCACGGTCGGCAGGACAAAGTTCTGCCAGCTCTCGTTCCCCGAGGCGGGCAGCCATCCCAGCTTGATCGAAAACAGCACAATCATGATCAGGCCGAACCAGAAGGAGGGGATCGCCTGCCCCACAACCGAAATGAACAGCGCGGCGCGGTCGATCAGCGAATTGGGTTTGACCGCAGCGGCCACACCCATCGGGATTGCCAGCAGCAGCGCAAAGCTGATGGCCTGCACCCCAAGGCGCATGGTCACACCTAACCGGTCCCCGATGACCTCGGTGGTGGGGATGTCGAAATACCATGACCGCCCCAGATCCCCTTGAACGGCCTGCAACAGCCAGTCGCCGTACTGGATGATCACCGGGCGATTGAACCCGTAGCGTTCCGCGATCAGGGCGATGTCCTCGGCCGAGGCGTTTTCCCCCGCGATTGAAATCGCCGGATTTCCCGCCATGAACAGCAGGCTGAAACTGATCGCCGAAACGGTCAGCGCCACCGCCAGCGCAAGGCCGAGACGTTTGAGGATATAGAGCAGCATGGGTCTTTCCTTTGGTCCGTATGTGCCCGGCCCTGCACAGGTGACAGGGCCGGGCGGGGGCGCTTACTTCCACGCGAAGTCGTAGAAGCGGATCAGCTCGTCATCGGTGGGGGTGAAGTCCAGTTCAGGGGACATCACGTAGTTCACGTTGTAGGTGAACAGTGGCACCCAGTAGGCCTCGGTGGTGATCTTTTGCAGGGCTTGGCTGTACAGGCCTTTGCGCGCCTCTTTGTCGATGGTGGAGTCAGCCTCGCGGATCCAGCCTTCAACCTCGGGGTCACGGGCGCCATCCTGCGGCCCGCCGGTAAAGAATTCCGAGGTGATTGCAGACGCATCCGCCACCGAGTTCGACCCCCATGTCAGGAAGGCCATCGGAATTTCCCCTTTGCGGTCCTTTTCGCGCAGGGCGGCGTATTTCATGAAGTTGAGGTTGGTGGTGATGCCGACCTTGCCCAGAAAGCCCATGATCGCTTCGGCGTAGGGGCGTTCGCGGTAGGCGTAGAAATCAATGCTGAACCCGTCGGCATAGCCTGCTTCGGCCAGAAGTTCCTTGGCCTTTTCGGGGTCGTAGTCATAGCCCTCGACGGTCTGATCACAGGCAAATTGCGCAGGCGAGCAAGCGGTGTCGATGACCTTGGACGAGCCTTTGACCAGAGCATCCACAATCGCCTGACGGTCAATCGCGTGGTAGATCGCCTCGCGGACGCGCTGGTCCTTGATCGGGGTGTCGCCCGAGCGGCCCGCTGCATCCAGCGCCAGATAGCCGACACGCATGGCCGGGGCGTTCACGACGCTGTACTTGCCCATGCCGTCCAGCTTTTCGGCCTGATCGCTGGGGATGCCCCACAGGAAATCGAGCTTGCCGTTAAAGAATTCCGCGATCTGGGTGTTGGTGTCGGGGATCACCAGAATGTCCACATCGGCCACGCCAGCCATGCCCTTGGGGCCATCGAAATAGGCGTCGTTGCGTTTCAGGGCGATGGATTTGCCGGGGACGATTTCCTCGACCATCAGGGGGCCGGTGCCGACGGGTTTCAAACCCATGCCGCTGGGGCCGACTTCGGAGTAGTAGTCCTGCGGATACATGGCGATGGGACCGGCCAGATATTCCTCGGCGGCGGGGAAGGGGGCCTTGAGGATGATGCGCACCGTGAAGTCATCGACCTTTTCGGCGCGATCCATCCACATGACGTTGGCGGTGTTCTTCACGCCGCTTTCGGGATCGGTCACGAAGTTGATGGTGTAGACCACGTCATCGGCCGAGAACGCCTCGCCGTTGTGAAAGGTCACGCCCTCGCGCAGTTTCATTTCGATGGTGGTGTCGTCGACCCAGGTCCATTCGGTGGCCAGGTTGCCCTTGTATTCACCGGTTGCGGGATCGCGGTAAAGCAAGCCGTCCCAAACGGCGTGGTTCAGTAGCAAACCCTCGCGGGCTGTGTTGAAGTAGACGTCCGCGGTTTCCAGCTCTTTGTTGAACGCCATCGCCACGCTGTCGGTGTCCTGACCGGCAAAAACGGGAAATGCGATGGCCGAGGCCAAGGCGGTGGTCGCGATAAAATCACGTAGTTTCATTGATTTACCTCTCTGTTCGCTATGTATTTTTATATTGTGTGCGATAGTTCGTTTTTGTATACAGAATACTGGGATTGCATATCGTCAAGGATTTTGCCGCCATGACCGACTTCTCGAATGCCGCTACGAAAATCTGCTCGGTAATTGAGCAGCGCATCGCCTCGGGCGCTTACAAAGACGGCGAGAAGTTGAGCGAAGTGGCGTTGGCCGAGCAGCTAGAAGTATCCCGCACCCCGCTGCGAGAGGCGTTCCAGATGCTGGCGGCGATCGGTCTGGTGGAGTTGATTCCCCGCCGTGGGGCCTTTGTGCGCAAACCCAGCCTGACCCGCCTGATCGAGATGTTCGAGGTCATGGCGGAACTGGAGGCTTGGTGCGTTCGGCTGGCGACCAAGCGGATCACTCCTGCGCAGCGACTGCTGCTGGGCCAAGCGGCCGAGGATTGCGAGGCCGCCCTGCGGGCCGGTGAGGCGGGGCGCTATTACGAGGCGAACACGCGCCTGCACGGTATGATCTACGAGGCGTCGGGTAATCAGGTGCTGGCTGAAGAGGCGCAGCGCATGAACCGGCGGCTACGTCCGTTCCGCCGTCAGCAGTTGGATGTCAGCGGGCGTCTGGAGTTGTCGATGCAAGAGCACGCAGCGATCCTGAAGGCCATGGACACGGGCGATTCAGTGGCTGCAGGGGATTTGATGCGGGATCATATTTCGTCGTTGCAGACGACCTATGACCGGTATCTGGCGACGTTGGATGACGGGCCGCGTTAGGCTGATGGCCCGCAGGTGGTGGGGCCATCGCATTGGGTATTTTGACCAAGATGAAGATTAGAGCGCGGCTTTGAGGGCCTGCGGGAGCGCGGCTGCGAAGAGGTCAAGGGCCGCGTCGGGGCCGCAGCTGATGCGGATGCAGCGGTTTAACGGGGCGACGCCGGGCATGCGGGCGAAGATGCCTCGTGCGCCGAGTTCCTGAACAACTTTGGCGGCGTAGGCTCCGTCTTGGCCGCAGTCCATGGTGACGAAGTTGGTGGCCGACGGGATCGGGGTCAGGCCATTTCGTTTGGCGATCTCGTAGAGGCGTTCGCGGGCGTGGGCGATTTGCGACTGGATGTGGGCCAGCCATTCTGCGTCCTGCAGGGCGGCTAGGGCTGCGTGTTGGGCGCTGCGGTTCATGCCGAAATGGTTGCGGATTTTGTCGAAGTTCTTGATCAGCGGGGCCGCGCCAAGGGCATAGCCGACGCGTGCTCCGGCGAGGCCGTAGGCCTTGGACATGGAGCGCATTCGGATGACGCGGGGGGCTTCGATGGCGATGTTGGCGCGGGCGTCTGCGGGAGCCAGTTCGATATAGGCCTCGTCGAGGATCATTAGGCAGCCCTCGGGCAGGCGATCGAGGGCCGCTGTGATGGTTGCGCCGGGCAGGTAGGTGCCCATCGGGTTGTCGGGGTTCGACAGGTAGAGGAGCTTGGCGTCTACCTCGGCGGCGCGGGCGATCAGGGCGTCCAGATCTTCGTGGTCGTTCTTGAAGGGGACCTTGTGGATGGTGCCGCCAAAGCCCGCCACGTGGTAGTTGAAGGTGGGGTAGGCGCCGTCCGATGTGACCACCGCGTCGCCCTGTTCGATCATCATGCGGGCGAGGTAGCCGAGCAATCCGTCCACCCCTTCGCCGATGACGATGTTGTCGGGGGTGATGCCGTTTTGCGCTGCGATTTCGGCCTTTAGCTCGTGGCTGGCGCTATCGGGGTATTTCCAGATTTCCGCGTCCGCCTGACGCAGGGCCTCTAGCGCCTTGGGCGAGGGGCCAAAGATGTTCTCGTTCGCGCCAAGGCGGGCCGAAAAGGGCTGACCGGTGGTGCGTTCGATCACTTCGGGACCGACAAAGGGAACGGTGGCGGGAAGGCTGTCGAGGAGCCGTGTGTAGCGCGGATGTGTCATGCCGCGAATGGTTACGTGCGGGCCCCGCATCGCGCAAGGCCCGCCGTTTCGTTGGTTAGCCGATCTCGGCCAGACGGGCGAGTGCCTCTTTGAGTTTGGCTTCCTCGGCCTGACGTTCGGCCAGATTGGCACGGGCTTCTTCAACCACTTCTTCGGGGGCCGAGGCCACGAAGTTGGGGTTGTTCACGCGGCCCGAGAGACCTTTGATCTCTTTTTCCAGCTTGGCGATGGTCTTTTCGAGGCGGGCCTTTTCTTCGGCCACGTCGATGATGTCCGCCAAGGGCAGGCCAAAGCTGCCACCCGACACGCCCAAGGTCGCGCAGCCTTTGGGGAAGGCGTCGACTTCGGTCAGGCTGTCCACGCGGGCCAGCTTTTTGATCAGCGCCTCATTGCGGGCGTAGGCGGCTTTGGCGTCGTCGGTGAAACCGGTGACAACCAGCGGCACATGCAGGCCAGCGGGCACGTGCATCTGTGCGCGGGCCGAGCGGATGCCTTCGATCAGGGCGATGACCCAGTTCATTTCTGCATCTGCGCCAGCGTCGATCAGCTCTTCGCCGTATTCGGGCCAATCGCCGTGGACCAGCATCTTGTCGCGCTTGGCCAGACCGTCCCACAGCTCTTCGGTGATGAAGGGCATGAAGGGATGCAGCATCAGCAGCGACTGGTCGATGACCCAGCCCATGGTGGCGCGGGTTTCGGCCAGAACGGCGGCATCATCGCTGTTCAGCAAGGGTTTGGCGAATTCCACGTACCAGTCGCAGACCTTGCCCCAGACAAAGGCATACAGACCCAGCGCGGCATCGTTGAAGCGGTAGGCCTCTAGTGCTGCGTCGGTCGCCACGCGGGCGCGGGCCACTTCGCCGATGATCCAGCGGTTCACGGTTTCCTTGGCTTCGGGCGCGGCGGCTTGGGGGGTGTAGCCCTCGAACACGCCGTTCATTTCCGCGAAACGCGAGGCGTTCCACAGCTTGGTGCCAAAGTTCCGGTAGCCCGCGATGCGGTCCTTGGACAGCTTCAGTACGCCGCCGATCGATGCCATCGCCGCGTTGGTAAAGCGCAGGGCGTCGGCACCGTATTCGTCCACGATCTCCAGCGGGTCGATAACGTTGCCGGTGGTCTTGGACATCTTCTTGCCCTTCTCGTCGCGGACGAGGTCGTGCAGGTAGACGGTGTGGAACGGGATCTGATCCACCACGGCCAGCTGCATCATCATCATACGCGCAACCCAGAAGAACAGGATGTCGAAGCCGGTGATCAGTACATCGGTCGGGAAGTACTTAGAGGTGCTCTCGTCCCAGTTCGGCCAACCCAGCGTGCCGATGGGCCACAGGCCCGAGCTGAACCAAGTGTCCAGAACGTCCGCATCGCGCCAGATCGGGTAGACCAGTTGCGTCGGGTCTTGGGTGACGTTGTACTGCGCGAGGCTTTCGGCCAGCGTGTGGATCGCGGTGGCGCGGTCGGCAACCTCGACCACGCGGGCGTGGTTCAAGGGGGTGGGCAGACCGGCCAGAACGTCAACGAACTGCTTGCCCGCATCCTCGGCGTCGCTGGCGGCGTGGTAAACCTCGCCGCGGTGGACCAGATGCTCGCGGGTCAGCAGGCGCAGGATCTCAACCTCGTCCAGCGCGCCATCGCGTTCGTCATCGGCAAAGTTCGGCGCGGACAGGTCCAGACCGTACCACACAGGGATCTGGTGACCCCACCACAGCTGGCGGCTGATGCACCAAGGCTCGATGTTCTCCAGCCAGTGGTAATAGGTCTTCTCGCCGGACTCGGGGATGATTTTGGTGCGGCCTTCACGGACAGCGTCCAGCGCGGGGCCAACGACCTTTTCCGCGTCCACGAACCACTGGTCGGTCAGCATGGGTTCAATCACGACCTTCGAGCGGTCGCCGAAGGGCTGCATGATCTTCTTGGCTTCAATCAGGGGAACCAGCGCGTCCGCGCCCTCGTCGTCCGCTTTGACCGCCGCTTTGCCCAGACGGGTGTCATCGGCGCGGGTCATGACGGCCAGACCTTCGTCGATGATGTTCTGGACGACCAGCTTGCGGGCCTCGTAACGATCCAGACCGCGGTACTCTTCGGGCACAAGGTTGATCGCGTCGATTTCCTGAACGGTGAAGGGCTTGCCCGCCGCGTATTCCGCTGCCTTGGCGGATTCTTCGGCATAGGGGGCACCGTCCGCACGCATATTCGCGGTGGTGTCCATCAGGCGGTACTGGGGGATTTTGCCGCGCTTGGCGACTTCGTGGTCGTTGAAGTCATGCGCGCCGGTGATCTTCACCGCGCCCGAACCGAACGCCATGTCGGGGTATTCGTCGGTGATGATCGGGATCAGACGGCGCTGTTCCTTGGGACCAACGGGGATTTCGCAGAGCTTGCCAACGATGGGCGCGTAACGCTCGTCATCGGGGTGAACCGCAACAGCGCCGTCACCCAGCATGGTTTCGGGGCGGGTGGTCGCGATGGAGATGTAATCGCGCTCTTCGCTAAAGGTGACGTTCCCGTCCTCGTCCTTCTCGACGTAGGTGTAGGTCGCGCCGCCAGCCAGCGGGTATTTGAAGTGCCACATGTGGCCGTCGACTTCGATATTCTCGACCTCGAGGTCCGAAATCGCGGTTTCAAAGTGGGGGTCCCAGTTCACCAGACGCTTGCCGCGATAGATGAAGCCCTTGTTGTACATCTCGACGAACACCTTGATCACGGCGTCGTGGAAGTTGGGGCTGTTCTCGTGGCCGGTGCGCGGATCGCCGGGGGCGCCTGCCATGGTGAACGCGTTGCGGTCCCAGTCACAGGACGACCCCAGACGCTTCAGCTGGTTGACGATGGTTCCGCCGTATTCGCCCTTCCATTCCCAGACCTTGTCGAGGAACTTCTCGCGGCCCAGTTCGCGGCGGCCGGGTTGGCCGGTAGCGGCCAGCATCTTCTCGACCTGCAGCTGGGTCGCGATACCTGCGTGGTCCTGACCGGGCTGCCACAGGGTGTCGAACCCGCGCATCCGGTGCCAGCGGACCAGAATGTCCTGCAGGGTGTTGTTGAACGCGTGGCCCACGTGCAGGGCGCCCGTCACGTTCGGCGGGGGGATCATGATGGTGAAGGTGTCGTCACGTTTCTTGTTCGCACCAGCCGCAAAGGCGTGCGTCTCTTCCCATTTCTTCGAAATCCGCGGCTCGGCTTCGGCCGCGTTGAAGGTTTTTTCCATGGCCATGGAGAGATCCCCTTGTTTGTCTGCGCAGGGTTCTATCGAAGGGCTGGCCGAAGGGAAAGGGCGTAGGGCGGTCTATTGCCCAAACAGAACCGCATGCATGATCCGGCCGGGCAGCAGGGTAAACGCCCCAGCCACGCAGAGCGCGCCATAGGTCAGCCCCAGCATCACCCGACGGTGCCGCTGCGCCTGATGGGTGCGGGCGCGATAGACCCCGAGACACAGAAAGCCCAAAGCCGCCACGGACAGCAGGTGGATCGCACTAAAGCGGTCGGTTTGCAGCTCTGTGATGCCAAAGCTGCTCAGGGCAGTGGTCGCCATTGCCGCCACCCAGAGCCAACCGAGCCTACGGTGCCATCTCTGCCCGCGGGGTAGGGAAAATATGACTAAAGTCAGAACAGCAGCGGAAAGAGCTGCGAAAGCGTGAAGCTGAATAATCACGGGCGCTTGGGTCAGCGAATCCAACGACATTCTTAATAATCCATTGAAATATATGCGTTCTGGGTAGGCCCGCGTTCATGAGTTGTCAAATACGGTCGTAAAAGGCACTTGCGTGACCTCCCATCGGATATGTTAGAAAAACCTACGATGGTATGTGTGCGGGAAAGCCCGCATTATGGGCGTGTTGTGGTTTGGGTGGTCGTCAGCTTTATGGAAAAGAAAGATTTTCATCAGGTCGACCGCACTGCGACGCTATCCAGGACTACCGAACTCGTGGCCAAATCATTTGCTCTGACTATCCTATCGGGCGCTGTGTCGACCACGCTTCGGCGCATGAAACACCCGCTGTTTCGCCTCGCGATGCTGGTGTCTCCGCTCATACTAGCGGTGATTGGTCCGTTCCGTTCCGACATCTATGATTTCTGGCACGCACTGGTTCTGTGGGCGGTGATCATCTGGGTTTCGACCGCGATCGGGATGTTGAACCGGTCGATCACAGATGCGCTCTTGCCGCGGATCGGGTTTTTGCAGGGCGGTTTGCTGTCGGCGATCATCTTTGCGGCCTACCTGACCCCCGTGATGCGCTATGTGGCGATCGATATGGGCTTCATCCTGTCAGAGGAGCTCTATCCGTCCGATTTGCAGGTGTTTCTGACCGCGACGTTTGCCAGCTTTACCGTGGCACTGGTGCGGTTCTACCTGTTCCATAGCGAAGAAGCCGAGGCGGCAGAGCCTGTGTTGACCACTGCGGTGATCTTTACGCGCATTCAAGCGACGCGGTTTGAGCAGATCATCCGGATGACGGTGAATGACCACTACGTGGAGATCGAGACCGATCTGGGCCAGGAGCGGATTCTGATGCGCTTTGCCGATGCGGTGCGCGAAATGGGTGAGGGCAATGGCATGTTGACCCACCGGTCCCATTGGGTGAACCCCGAGGCTGTGACAGGCTCTCGCAAGGAGGGGAGCAAGATGTTCCTGCTCATGCGGGATGGTGCCGAAGTGCCGGTCAGCAAAACCTACCGCGCGCGCGTGGTCGAGGCCGGTCTGGCCGAAGACTAACGTAGCCGACTGTATGGTAGGGCCGTGATCTGCGGCCCCGTCAAAAGAGCGATCGCACTCTCGTCCATCAGCTGCCGGATCGCGGGGTCAGAGCATCTGAGCCCTCCGGTGTAGGTGCCAAAAGCGGGCATGATCAGACGTTGTGCCGACCGCAAGAAACAGGGCTGCGAAATGTGCCGCCCGCGCAGGGTCAGGGTCGCTTTGGGGTGATAGTGCCCCGAGATTTCACCGACCGCGCCGACCTCTGCGATATGCCGGAACACCAGCGGGCCCACCCCGAGGCTCGCCAAATGGCGCCCCCCCAGTTCCAGAGGCGCGGGGTCGTGGTTGCCTTCGATCCAGATCCAGTCACGGCCTGCTTGTAGCCGCAAGAGCCAGTCGCGATCCCGTTCGGGCAGGGCCTCGCCTGCGGTCAGGTCGTCGAAACTGTCCCCGAGGCAGACCACCTGTGCGGGATTCGTCGCCTCGATCGCCGCTTCGAGCCGCGTGAGTGTATCGGTCGTTTCATACGGGGGCAGCATCGAACCGCCGCGCCGCGCGATCCGCTCGCTCTTGCCCAGATGCAGGTCAGAGACGCAGAGCAGCCCTTGCTCTGGCCAGTAGAGTGCACCTGACGGGAGAGCCTCTAGCTCGGTCTCTGAGAATGTGAAGCGATACGGGGTCATGATGCGTACAGACCATGAACATCTGTAGGTTTCAAGCGCGATCAAAGAGCGTTCAGGCCGACCTCGGCCATCAACTCTGCGGCGGCGTCGGCCAGCAGGCGTTCCTGCCCCGCACCTTCGACCGGCGTGCGCCCGTGTTCGAGGAACAGCGGCGCGGATAGGGGCGTCACCCTATCCAACGTCACATGGTCGATGTTGCCGTGAATGCGGGTGATCATCTCTTCGATCCGCGAGAAATCGACGAGGCCGCGCTCGGCTTCCTCTCGGGTGATCCGCAGCATCAGATGGTCGGGGTCATAGCGATGCAGGGTGTCGTACAGGATGTCGCTGCTGAACGTCGCCTGCCGCCCCGATTTGCGCTGGCCCGCGTGGTTGCGGTCGATCAGACCGGCGATGATCGCACTGGATTTAAAGGTCCGCTTCATTACCGCATTCCCTGCCAGCCAGCTATCCAACCCGTCCCGCAGGGCGTGTAGGTCAAACAAGGGGGCAGGGTCACGCAGGGGCTCCAGCCCCCAGATCAGCGTGGCGTAGTCGGTCGCGACGAACCCCAAGGGGGCGAGGTGCAGTTCCTCCATCCGCTTGGTCAAGAGCAGGCCAAGTGTCTGCTGCGCATTTCGCCCCGCAAAGCCGTAGACGCAGGTATAATGGCGGGCATCGCGGGGGAAACTCTCGATCAGCAGGCGGCCGGGTTCGGGCAGGCGGCTGACCTCTCGTTGCAGGTGCAGCCATTGGGCGGTGTTGGCGGGCAGTTCGGGCCAGTCGCGGCGTTGGAACATGCGCAGGATGCGTTGGCTCAGCTGGGTCGAGGTCGCGAATTTGGTCCCGTTAAAGGTCGCGATCTTGGGGTCCTTGTCGGCGCGGCGAGTGACTTCGACGGTCATCTCGCGCAGGCCCTCATAGCGGACAATCTGCCCGCCGATCAGAAAGGTGTCGCCGGGGGTCAGCTGCGCGGCAAAGCCTTCTTCGATCTCGCCCAAGGGGGCGCCGCCGCGCCCTTTGAACCGGACCTTCAGGGTGTCTGGGTCCATGATCGTGCCGATATTCATGCGGATTTGACGAGTGGCGCGAGGGTCGCGCAGCTGCCACATCCCATCAGGCCGCTGCATCAGGCGCTGCCATTTATCATAGGCCCGCAGGGCATAGCCACCGGTCGCCACGAAATCGAGGCAATCGTCGAATTCCGCGCGGGTCAGGTCGGCATAGGGGCCAACCGTGCGGATTTCGTGTAGCAGGTCCATGGCGTCGAACGGACTGGCGCAGGCGCGGATCAGGATGTGCTGGCACAGGACATCCTTGGGGCCCCGTTGGCGGGTTTCGCCGTCCAGATCGTGGTCCTTCACTGCTTCCAATGCGGCATGACATTCGACCACCTCGAACCGGTTTGCGGGCACCAGAAGCGCCTTGGACGGGGCGTTGTAGCGGTGGTTGGCGCGGCCGATCCGCTGGACCA
>CAXQKF010000014.1:0-12919 GCA_964224285.1 Donghicola sp.
CGCGCCGCCAACCTCTGGGGGGAAATTACAGGCGTAAAACCCCAGATCGATGACCTTCTGCTTGATCTCCTGCCCCAGTTCCTGCGGCACTTGCCCGGTTCGTTCAACCATGTCTTCGAAGGGATAAATCTCGTTCTCGACGAACGCCCGCACCGTGCTGACGATCATCTCTTGTTCATCGCTCAATCCGAAATGCATCGCACTCTCCCCTTGCCGATAGCAAACAGAGTGAGGCAGAGTTCACCGCAACATCATGCAGGTTCCGCCGATTATCATGCAGATCTGGAAATCTTCTGACGCGACACGCACGGTTGGCATCCTGCTGTTTGATGCCTTTTCCAACCTGTGCCTCGCCAACGCGGTAGAGCCTCTACGGGCTGCAAACACATTGTCTGGCAAACGGCTTTATCGCTGGTCATTCCTGAGTCTGGAAGGCAGCGGCGTGGTGTCTTCGAGCGGCCTGCCAGTCCAGCCCCATGCAGCCCTCGGTGCCGAAGGCGGCGGGGACTATCTGTTTGTCATGCCCAGCTACCGGTTCAAAGAACATGCGACACCGGACTGTCACCGCGGCCTGCGTGCGGCGCAGTTGCGCTATGACGCGCTGGTTGGCATGGACATGGGCAGCTGGCTTCTGGCCTCTGCGGGGCTACTGGACGGGCACAAAGCGACCATTCACTGGGATGAACTAGTGCACTTTGCAGAGACGTTTCCGAATGTCGACGTGACCGACGACCGCTTTGTGCGGGACGGACAGTTCCTGTCGTGCGGCGGGGTCACAACGACCTTTGAACTGGTCCTGAACCTGATCGAACAGCACCACGGCCCCATGCTCGCCCTCGAGGTCAGCGCCCTGTTTATGTTCGGTGAAAAAGCCAGCTGGTTCGACGCGTCTCTCAAGGCCACCCGCCCCCACAAACTACGGATGGCCGCGGCGCTGATGCGCCGGAATATCGAAACCCCGAAACCGATCCCCGACATCGCAGACCGGATCGGTCTGACGCCCAAAGCCCTCTCGCGGGTCTGCCACGAGGCCTACGGTTTTGGCCCCGCGCGCCTCTATCAAGCGATCCGGCTACGAGAGGCGCGCAGGCTCTGTCTGAACACCGGCTTCAGCATCGAGGAAATCAGCGCACGCTGCGGCTACACAAACGCCAGTGCACTGACGCGGGCCTTCCGGCAGGAATTCGGGATGCCGCCACGGGACTTGCGGGCGAAACAGCCAAACGCTGTCTGACCCACCGGACCATGGCAGATATCTGCTCCTTTCCGCTCTGGCGGACAGCATGTCCTTGCCGTCACGACCCGACCGGATCGACAGATGTGGCAGATAATCCAAAGCAAACACATACGTGATCTATTAGGCTCTTCCCGTTGGCCGAACTCATGGTAATGGCAGCGCATGGATATCGTTATTATTACCACGATCATTGCATCACTCTTTCTGGTGATCGGCGCGGCAGAGCCTTTGGCCGCGCGTCTGCGCCTGCCCTACAGCGTTATTCTGGCTGTGCTCGGAACGCTGATTGGCGTCGGCGCGGCCTTCTTTTTGCAGACCGAACTAACGGACGCGCTGAACCCCGTGGCCGAAGCTATTCTGGACCTGCCGATCCGCTCGAACGTCTTTTTGTATGTCTTCCTGCCGACGCTACTGTTTCAGGCCACGCTGGGGATGAACCTGCGCCGGATGCTGGATGACTGGGTGCCGATCCTGCTGCTTGCGGTGGTGGCCGTGGTCGTCGCGACCCTGAGCGTCGGCTATGCCCTGTCCTACGTCAGTAGCCTGCCCCTGGCCGCGTGTTTGCTGATCGGTTCGATTGTGTCGACCACGGACCCGTCGGCGGTGGTCTCGATCTTTCGCTCGATTTCCGCGCCGCAACGACTGTCGCGCATCATCGAAGGCGAAAGCCTGCTGAACGACGCCGCCGCCATCGCGCTCTTTGGTCTGTTCATGGGCTTTGTCATGCTTGGCGTGCCCAATCCCGAACTTGGCGAAGCAGTCGCCCGTTTCCCGATCCTGATCGCAGGGGGTGCCATCACCGGATGGCTGCTCGCACGGTTGGCAGTCTGGGTCATGGCGATGTTCAGCCAGCACGATCTGGCGCAACTGTCGATCTCTGTGGCGCTGCCCTATCTGGCCTATATCGGCGCCGAACAAACGGTCGGGGCATCTGGCGTGATCGCCGTCGTCGCAGCGGGTCTGACCCTTAACCTGACCGCCCCGGGGCGACTGCAGCCCCAGACCTGGGCCAATATGCGCGAGCTCTGGGATGTTCTGGCCCATTGGTCCGGCGCGCTGATCTTTATTCTGGCGGCCTTGTTGATCCCGCGCCTCCTCGAAGGGGTGCATCTGGCGGATGTGGCGCTGATCGGCGTCGTTGTGGTCGCGGCCATCGCCGCCCGCGCTGTGGTGCTGTTCGGGCTGCTGCCTTTGCTCACTCTGGTCCGCGCGTCGCCACCGGTCGAAAGGCCTTACCGCGTGGCGATCCTCTGGGGTGGCCTGCGCGGAGCGGTGACACTGGCGCTTGCGCTGGCCGTGACCGAGAGCTTTCGTGTACCTGATGAGACGAAGCGGCTCGTTGGTATTCTAGCCACCGGATTTGCGCTGTTCACCCTGATCGCACAGGGGACGACCCTGCGCTGGATCATCGGGCGGCTCGGGCTGGACCAGCTCTCGCCCATCGACAACGCACTGTCGCGCCAAGTGGTCGCAGTTGCCCTGCAAACGGTCCGCGAAGAGGTCTCTCGCACCACCGAAAACTATGAACTAAGCCGCGATATTGTGCGTTCGGAAGCCAAGGACTTTGGCCATCGTTTGGACGACGCTGTCAAAACCGCCGAAGCCAGTGCGAACATTCTGGACCGTGACCGGATTACCCTTGGCCTCATTTCGCTTGCTGGCCACGAAAGGGACACCATTCTGGCCCGCGTCCATGAACGGACCATCTCGGCGCGGATGGCGGAACAGGTGCTGTTCTTGGCCGACCGGCTGCTCGAAACCGCACGGGCGCAGGGACGCAGCGGCTATCAACGGGTGGCCAAAAACAGCGTCGCCTATGGCGCGTCCTTCCGGCTGAGCGCGTTTCTGAACACGCGGATCGGTATTTCGGGCTTTCTGGCGCGGATGACGGCGGACCGGTTCGAATTCCTGCTCTCGCAGCAACTAATCCTCCGCGATCTGGGCAAGTTCATCGACGGACGCATCCGCCGTATTCACGGACGCCGCGTGGCTGACCTGCTTCAGGAAATGCTGAACCGCCGGATCGAACTGGTCGAGACCGCTCTGGACGGTTTGCGCCTGCAATACCCCGGTTATGCCGAGGAACTGGAGCGACGCTTTATCCGGCGCACGGCCCTGCGTCTGGAAGAGCGGGAATACACCGCCATGCGCGACGACGGGCTGATCGGGACAGAGGTCTTTACCACCCTGATGCAAGATGTCGGCACCCGCCGCGCAAACGAAGAAAAGCGCCCGAAACTGGACATCGCCTTGCGCCGCATTGATCTGGTGCGCAGCTTGCCGCTCTTTGCCGATCTAGACCCGTCTTCGGTCAAACGCCTGAGCCGAGCATTGCGCACCACATATGTGGACGCAGGCGAGACGATCACCCGCAAAAACCGGCCCGCGAAAACGGTCTACTTCATTGAATCCGGCGCAGTCGAGGTCGAGGTCGGCGGCCAGACCCGCCGCTTGGGCCGTGGTGAAATGTTCGGACAGATGGCCCTGCTAGCCAATATCGCCACCCGCGCCGAAGTCAAAGCTATCGCGCCATCAACCTTGCTCGCTCTGGACGAAGTGCCGTTCCGCCGCCTGCTCCGCCGGAGCAAAGCCATTCAGGACGCCGTGCGCGACACCGCCATCAAACGGGGGATCGACCCCGAGACCCTGCTACCCAGCGCGCAATCCAAGGCGTCCTGAGCCAATCAGGCAAATCTCGCAGCAGATCAGGACACGTGCCGCAACGCACCCAGATGGTCGGGCAGATGTTTGGTCCGCGAATACCCGCGTGCGGGGTCGCCATAGGCAGCGGCCACTGTGCTATCGGCCAGATCAGGGAACAGTTGGAACAACTCTTTCCGCGCAGCGTTGCCGACGCTCTCCAACGCGCCCGAACCGGGATACAGGCTCTCGGAGGCCAGACCGTTGGCAAAGACCACTTCGTGCTGGTCAAAGAGCAGGTGCATGTAGGTCACCGACCGGCACCCCGCCATCTGACGCGCCGCGCCGCCGGAAATGCGCGACAGGTGGACAGCGCGATACAGGGTCTCGTCTCCGCCCCGCAGGTCCGAACGCAAGAGAACACCGTGCTGGGGTGACACGATCAGGTCACGCGCGCCACCAAAGAAGCGGCCCTTCAGATGGATCGGTTTCAGCGCGGGTTGCTTTGCCAAATCCTCGGGCCCCAGATGCTTGGTCCCGACCCAGAGCAGCGGTTTCACACCGTTATCTCTGGTCACCACCATGTCACCTGTGCGCAGGGACTCGATCGGGACTTCGCCCGACGGGGTCAGGATCATCGTTCCCGGCGTGAAACAGACAACCCCTGTGTTATCCGCGTTAAAGAAGAACCGGTCGCCCGTCGCACCGGTAAAGGTGAGCGACCCCGTACCGAACTGCGTGTTATTGCTGTAGTCGACAACATTCCCGCGGGTGTCCACCGTGTTCGACTGGTTCAGGATACCGTCGTCCCGTTGGTCGGCCCAAAGCTCGTAGAGGGTCTCGTAGTAACCGGACAGATCGACGGAATCGTTGTTCGTCGTGTCACCGTCAGTGATGGTGCCGGCGTTGCCGGTATTGAAATCGGTGATCGTGTCGTTGCCACCGGAAATAATGAAAACATCATCGCCGGCGCCGCCCGTCAGGGTGTCATTCCCCAGACCGCCATCCAGCGTGTCATCGCCTGCGCCGCCGCTCAGGCTGTCGTCTTGTCTGTTGCCGTCCAGCAGGTCCGCACCAAGTCCGCCCTCGATGGTATCGGCCCCACCCTGACCAGAGAGCGTGTCATCACCGGCTGTACCGATCAGCGTGTCCGATCCGTCTCCGGCACTGACAATCACAGGCGCTGAGGCGGCACTGCCATCGAACAGGTCCGCCATGTCGGTCAGGTTGAAGGCCTCGATCTGGGAGAAGGTAACGCTGTCCGCCCCTGCCGTCAGCGTGCCCGCCTCGTCACCGGACAAAACAACGTTCACACCGCTCAGGGTGACCCCAGAGGCATCGAGCAAGTCCGTTTCCGAGAAATCCGCATCCTCGCCGCCGAACACGAGGTCCGAGCCAAAGCCATCGGACAGCGCAATCGTATCGCTGCCTTCACCGGCATAAATCGTATCGGCCCCTGCCCCGCCGGTGAGCGAGTCATCCCCGGCAACACCGGCCAACTCTGGGTTAGTAAGGCCCGTATCAATGATCGCAACGCCGCTATCGTTGTCACTGGCTGACACCAGCAAACCGCCCGCAACATCGATATCCTCGGAGTCCAGCAGTTCCGCCGCGCCCTCGGGCCCGTCCGCGACCGTATTGGTCAGCGCCAAGGTGACCGTCCCGTCCCCGTTCACCGTCACCGAATAGAAGTTGAGCCCGCCTTGCTCTCCGCCGACAACCAGCGAACCGCCGGTGTCGGTCGTCAGGTAGCTCATCGCAGAGATATCGAGAACCACATCATCCGCTTGGCCAACGAGCACCAGATCATAGGGACCGGAGCCATCGATCCGGAAGATAACGACATCGTCGTCCGTCCCGCCCACAAACGCGTAGGTGGCACCGTCAATCTCGGCAAAGGCCCCTGCCGAAACGCCCCAGAGCCCCGTTTCCGAGGGGGCAATCAGGTCATTCGTGAGGAACTCACCTTGGGGGTTGGTCTCCAGCGCCCCTGCGGCATCATCGGCGCGGGCGTCCTGAATGGTCAGCTGACCCGAACTATTCAGGGTCCACAGCGAAATCCCGTTGTCAGAACCACCTGCGATAACAAAGGTCTGTCCGCTGCTGTTGGTAAAGCTCTCGAGCAAGGAAACAGAGGACTGTCCGCTGTTGCCGAGGAAGTTCTCGCTGGCTCCGCCCTGATCGTATTCAATGTCAGTCTGCGTCAGGCGACCGTCTGTGCCAATCGAGTAAACCGTCAGAGCATCCGCCGTGCCCCCCGACGTGGACAACAGATAGGCGTTGCCCCCCACCTCGACTGCCGTCAGCTCTCCGACTTCGTCCAGATTGGCGCCCGTGATGCGGTCCACAAAGGTCATCGCGCCGTCCGCAGTGACCTCCGTGATCCCGATCGTGTCGGTGTCATGATCCGCTGTGTAGACGTATGTCTTGCCATTGCTCAGCGTGATCCCGGCCATCGCCTCGATGTTGCGGAAGCCGTTGCCCCAACTGGACTCTGTCGCGATGTCGATCTGGCCGCCGATAATCTGGCCATAGGTGCCCGAATTCGGGTCGTTGTCGATCTCGTAGCTGGCCAGACCGTCCGTCGACGCCAAGCGTTCGGAGGTGACCATGATCAGCTTGCCGTTCGCCAGCTCGACCAGTTCCACGGCGCGAGTTTGCCATGCCTCGGTGCCGCCACTGTCTTGGAGGTTGTCCGAGTTTGTCGGGTTCAGGGTCACATTGGACGTGTCACCATAGATCAGGTCATCGCCGCTGCCGCCATCAATGGTGTCACTGCCGCCTGCGCCTTCGATCGTGTCGTTACCACCCCCACCCGAAATCACATTGTCCGAAGCATCAATCCGGTCACCATGAACATCCATAAATCCCGGATACATGGAGTCATCGCCGCTGGTCCCGTCGATAACCGCATTGGTGAACCCGTTGTCGATCCGGTCCGCCGCCATATTCGCGTCATTGGCCGCGACGCTATTGAATGTCACAGACTCGATGGGCTTGGTGTTGAGCTGCGCTTGCTCTACTTCGCCGCCGGTCGGGTTGGGCAGAATGAACAGCTCGCCCGTGGTCGTCTGCGCGATCCGGACATTATAGCTGATTGAGGTGCCGTCCGTAAACGTGACCGTCGACGTGTAAACCGCAATCGCGTCATAGGTATACGTGGTCCCATTGACCGAGAATTGGTCATTGGCGAAGTTATTGTCCGTATGGTAGTTGGCGCCGACATTTCCGACCATCGACAAGGTCATGATATTGGCAGCTAGCGGGGCGCCGCTGCTGCCGTAGGAATTGCCGACCAAAGTGGAAGCTTCGCCCGCGATAGTACCGCCTTCGTTGACGTCGATAGAACCTGCAACACCCAGATAAATAACGTCAAATGTCGTTGGCACGGACTCGTTCCTCACTATCTCAATCCCGAGCGCGAATTGCAGGCGATATGCTGCGCTGCCAAAAAGACGCTCAAACAAGTGGACGGCCCAAAGTGTACCCGTTTTATGTCATTAGGGTTAACATATCCAATATTGTTGACTTAATACTTCCGGACGCACCGGAAAGTTGCGCCAAGTCTCTGCTTTCACCCACGAAATCTGCGTTTCGCCCTGCGTGATCTGGCCCCAAATATCGGGGTCAAACCCCGAAAGCGCGGCTTGTCCCACGGTCCAGATAGAGACTATCCGCCGGAGTCCCCAGAACCTCGCCGTCTTGGGCGATTGTCTGCCCCCGCAGGATGGTCCGGACGGGCCAGCCTTTGACCTGCAGCCCCTCGTAGGGGGTGTAATCACAGTCATGATGCATCTAGGATTGGGAGATCGTGACCTCTCGCGCAGGATCCCAGAAGGTCAGGTCCGCATCCGCGCCCACAGCAATCGTGCCCTTTTTCGGATAGAGCCCGAAGAGCTTTGCTGGATTGGTCGCGGTCAGTTCGACGAACCGCTCAATGGAAATCCGGCCCTTGCTGACCCCTTCGGAGAACAGGATTGGCAGGCGCGTTTCGACACCGGGGATACCATTCGGCACCCATTTGAAGTTGGTACGTGCACCGGGGGCATCCTTGCCCTGTGCATCCTCGAACCGGAACGGGCAGTGATCGGATGAGAAAATATCGAAAGTGCCATCGCGCAGCCCCTCCCAGATCGCTTTCTGGCTGTCCAGATCGCGGGGCGGCGGCGAACAGACGTATTTGGCGCCCTCGAAGTCCATGTTCAGCCCCTTCAAGTCATCGGCTGTCAGGGCGATGTATTGCGGACAGGTTTCAGCATAGACGTTCATGCCGCGCTTCTTGGCCCACTGGATCTGCTCCATCGGGTCGCGGCCCGAGACATGGACGATGGTGATCGGCACGTCAGTCAGTTCGGCGTGGGAAATGGCGCGGTGCGTGGCCTCTCGCTCGACACTCTGGGGGCGGCTTTCGGCATGGTAGTACGGTGCGGTCTTACCGGCCTCTTCCAGACGGCGGGCCATGTATTTGATGGCGTCGTAGCCCTCTGCATGGACCATGACCATCGCCTTCTCGCGGCGGGCCACGTCGAAGACTTCGATCAATTCGCGGTCGTTCAGGACCATATCGTCATAGGTCATGAATACCTTGAAAGAGGTGTAGCCAGCCTTGACCAGCGCGGGCAATTCCTGCCCCAGAACCTGCGGCGTCGGATCGGTGATGATCAGGTGGAACGAGGTGTCGACATAGCATTTGCCCTCAGCCGCGGCGTGATAGGCATCGACGGCTTCGCGCAGGGACTGGCCCTTTTGCTGCAGGGCAAAGGGCATGACGGTGGTGTTGCCCCCCGCCGCCGCTGATCGCGTGCCGCTTTCAAACCCGTCGGCCATGACGACCCCGCCACCCTGAGGTTGCTCTAGGTGCACATGGGCGTCGATCCCGCCGGGCAGGACCAACAGCCCCTTGGCGTCGATATCCTGCCGCGCCTGTCCAACGTCCTCGGCGATGGCGACGATGCGCCCCTGCCGGATGCCGATCTCGGCGTGGATACGGTCACCGGCGGTGACGATTTCGGCGTTGCGGATGGCGATATCAAGCATTGGCTGAACTCTCAAAATAACGTCGGGGCCTGCGGACGAACGAAAGAGGGTGCAGGCCCCGACAGGGGGTAACTTAGTTGGTTAGCGCTTCGAACAGCGCCTTCTGGCCATCGGTGGTCAGCTCGGATTCATAGAGGGGCTTCGACGCCTCGATGAACGGCGCGGTATCGGGTTCGGTGATGTTCACACCCTTTTCACGGAAGCTGTCCAGCAGGGGCTGTTCCTGATCGACAACGTACTGGCGCTGCCATGTTGCCGCTTCGGAACCGGCTTCCAGAAGGGCGGTCTGGATATCCTCGGGCAGTGCGTCGAACTTGGACTTCTGCATGGTGATAGGCGCGGTCATGTTCAGCCAGCCAACCAGCGCAAAGTTGGGCGCTACCTCATAGAACTTCATGCCGTCGTAGCCTGTCGAGGCACCTTCGGCACCATCAACAACGCCCGACTGCAGCGCGCCATAAAGCTCCGAGTAGGACATCGGAGTGGGGTTCGCGGCATACTCGCGGAAGGCACTGACGTGCACGGGGTTCTGCATGGTGCGGATTTTCATGCCCTCGAGGTCTTCGATCGAGTTCACGGGCTCAGCGGTCATCAGGTGACGGATGCCGGACGAGAACACTGCCAACAGCTCAAAGCCGGAGCCGTTTGCGGACTCTTCCATCATGCTCCAGTTCGCATCTACCTTCTCACCCAGCGCGGGGATCGAGGGGAACAGGAAGGGCAGATCGAACACTTTGTAGTCTTCGACGTAGTTCGACAGCATCGCGTTCGAGGTCATGGCGATGTCCACGGTGCCCATCATGACGCCTTCGACGGTTTGCTGTTCGTCACCCAACTGGCCACCTGCGTAGATTTCAATGGTCGCCGCGCCGTCGGTTTTCTCTTCGAGCAGGTCTTTCATCTTTTGCAGACCCATGTCCTGCACTTCGCCCGCGGCGTTGGTGTGCGCGGCCTTGAAGGTGTAATCGGCAGCGAATGCGGGCACGGCAGCGGCCAGTGCGGCGACGGCGGCAAAAGAGGTGAAAACAGTTTTCATGATAGTTCCCTGTTGATGTTTTGGTTGGAGGAGAAGGAGTTAGCGGCCGGCGATCACATCAGGACCGACGGCAACCAGAGAGAAACAGCTGGCACAAAGGTCACGAGGATCAGCGCGGCCAACATGCAAAGGAGGGGCAGCCACACCTTGCGCGAGACCTGCTCGATCCGGCGGCCCGCAACGGTCGCGGCGACGTAAAGGCAGATGCCGTAGGGCGGAGTGATCAGGCCGATGGACAGGTTCAACGCGGTGATGACACCGAACTGGACAGGGTCGATGCCGTAGCTGCGCGCGATGGGCAGCAGGATCGGCAGCAGGATCAGCACCGCCGAAATGCTTTCCATGAACATGCCGACGATCAGCAGCAGGACGTTCACGATCAGCAAGAAAACAAAGGGGCTGTCGGTCACGCCGGTCAACCAGTCGCGCAGCAGTGCGGGCAGACCTTGGGTCGCGATGAACCATGTAAAGACCGAAGCTGTGGCGACGATGATCAGAACGGTCGCGGACAGGCTGATCGCCTTGAGGCAGATGCGCGGCAGGTCCTTGAAGGTCAGTTCGCGGTAGATGCCCATAGTGACCAGCAGCGTGGTGAACAGCGCCACGCAGGCCGCTTCGGTCGCGGTAAAAACGCCGCCAATGATGCCGCCAATGATCACGACGGGAACAATCATGCCGGGCAGCGCGGCGATGAAGGCTTTGCCCAGCTTGTCAAAGCTAAAATCCTCGCGGTCGGTCTGGACCGCGGGGTCCTGACGGGCATGCAGCCAGCAGCCTCCCATCAGGCCCGCGACGACCAACAATCCGGGCACGATCCCGCCAAGGAACATGGCGCCAATAGATTGGTTCGCGGTGATCGCGATCACGATCATGACGATCGACGGCGGAATGATAGACGCCAGCGAGCCGGACGCCGCGATCACAGCCGAAGCCAAATCGATGTCGTACCGGCGCTTGCGCATCTCGGGCGTCATGACGGCGCTGATGGCCGCTGTATCCGCCGAGCCAGAGCCGGAAATCGCCGCCAAGCCCGTGCCGGTCACGATGGACACCAGATAGAGCGAACCCGTGATCCAGCCGACCAACGCACTGGCAAGGTTCACAAACCGCCGCGCGATGCCGCCAGCCTCCATCAGCAGACCCGAGGCAACAAAGAACGGAATGGCCATCAAGGTAAACGAGCTGATCCCGCCGTAAACCCGTTGCGCCACAATCGACAGAGGAACAGTGGTCGTCAGTTCGATCGCCACCAGAGCGGCGATCCCAAGGGCCAGCACAATCGGCACGCCCGAAACCAGAAGGAGAAGGAAGCCTCCGCCAGCGAAAATCATGCGGGCACCTCTACGTTGTCGGTTTCGGGACGCAGGACTTTGGGTGCGAAGGTCACGGCAAATTCGATCAGAAAATAGCCAAAGCCCACTGGCAGAGCCATGTAGGGCCACGCCATCGGAATGCGCAGGGCGGGCGATTTGACGATCAGCCCAATCGCCACCATCGAGAAAGACCCGACCACGACAACGGCCAGAAACCAAACCCCCAGCGCCAATCCCGCAGCATTGCATACCCGCTGAACGGGCAGTGGGGCTTTGCGGATCAGCACGTCAACGCCAACGTGCTGGTTGTACCGCATAGCAATCCCTGCGCCGAGCAAGGTCAGCCAGACTTGGGCGAACGTAGCAGTCTCTTCGCTCCAGGCGATCGAGTAGTTAAAGAAGTAACGGCCAATGATCTGCGCCAGAATTGCGCCCGCCATATAGGCGAGCAGCAAAAGCGCAACGCTATCGACGACGCGGCGGAGCAACGCCAGCGCACACCTGAAGAATCTGATCATATTTCCATATGCGCGATTTTGCGTGCATCGGGAGACATCCGTAACAGGGGATACAGGGTTAGGCATAACGAACCTCTCGTTCACTCGGCAAACCATAGGGGCACTGACCCCTTGAAATTCGTAAAATTTCACTGCCTTTACTCGATGCTGCGCAGCTGCGGCAAAGCAAGCAAGAGCAACGTCTATTAATATCTCGGCTCAAAGTATTTATTGCCATGGAATGCGCAATTTACTTGATGATCGTGATCCGAAGAGGTGATAAATTAGGCATTATACGATCACAAAAGTTTTTAAATATGCAAATCAGATCAAAAAATAACACGAGCCTCCACCCAAGAAGATCAGAATTTGGCCTCGCGCTTTGCCTCTTCGGTCGCGCAGAATCGGTTCTATTGGCCCGTGGCGCAGGCTTCGACTTTGTCGTCGTGGACATGGAGCATGGCCCCCTTGGGATCAGCGAACTGGGACAGGTCGCGAGCGCGGGCTACGCGGCCTCGTTCCCCGTCTACGGGCGCGTCACTGGGCCTATGTGCGGGGACATCGCACGCGTTCTTGATTGCGGCGCCACAGGCGTGATCGTGCCCCATGTGGACACCCCAGAGCAGGCCGCGCATATCGCAATGCTGTGTAAATTCGCGCCCGAAGGCCGACGCGCCCTGCCCGGCCCGCTTCCTGCGCTGGACTACGGAATCATGCCCGCGGAAGCGCTGTGCGAAGGGGCGCAAGTCGGCACCAAAGTCATCGCAATGATCGAAAGCGCGGAAGGGCTGGAGAACGTCGATCAGATCGCCGCTACACCGGGGATCGACGTGCTGATGATCGGCTCCAACGATCTGGCGGACGGGATCGGGCGGCGCGGCCAACTCGAACACGAGGAGGTTCGACAAGCCTTTGTCCGCATAGCGGATGCAGCGCGGGAAAACGCCTGTGATTTCGGCGTCATGGGACTACCACCCGCATTGATCGAACCCTACGCACTGGACCTCGGCGCTTCGATCATCGTGGTTGCGAACGACACCAACCTGATCATCGAGGGCGGCGCGGCGGCATTAAACCGGATCAACCGATAGGGCGCTGGCTCTCGGCCCGCACTTCGGCGAGGCGCAAGGCGACCCTCTCGCGGAACACGTCTATAAAC
>CAXQKF010000015.1:0-3292 GCA_964224285.1 Donghicola sp.
GAATGCTGCACTGCAACATATTATGAAATTCACTTAGTTGAATTTGTTGTTGCGTAAAAGATGCGCGGTGTTCTACAGTATACGAAGCCTACCAGCGGAAGAATGGTAGCCAGGGAGGAAACATGAAGCTTTCATTTGCACTCGCGGCAGTCGCCGCTTGCACTGCTGGCATTGCATGGGCGGCACCCGTTGCCCCAGCTGATGTCGAGTTCTCGGAATACGGCGCGATCGAAGCCTCGCTGTCCGGCGCGGCTGGCGACGCGGCAAACGGCGCCAAAGTGATGACCAACCGCGGCAAGGGCAACTGCGTTGCGTGCCACGCGGTGACCGCACTGTCCGATGCACCGTTCCACGGTGAAGTCGGCCCCTCGCTGGACGGGGCGGCGGACCGCTGGACCGAGGCCGAACTTCGCGGTCTGGTTGCAAACGCCAAAATGACTTTCGAGGGCACCATCATGCCCGCGTTCTACAAAAACGACGGCTACATCCGTCCGGGCGACGCCTACACCGGCAAGGCGCCCACCGAAGCACTGACACCCCTGCTGACCGCAGAGGAAGTCGAAGATGTCGTCGCTTACCTGATGACGCTCAAAGAGCAGTAAGCGACCCTGATCTAAGGAGAGAGACATGGAATTCACCCGACGCGACACAATCGCACTGGGCCTTGGTGCGGCAGCTCTGACCGTACTTCCCTTCCGCGTAGCGGCTTCGGCCGACGACAAAATCGCCGAGTTCACCGGCGGCGCAGACATGAAATCCGAGGGCATCACCCTGACCGCCCCCGAAATCGCGGAAAACGGCAACACCGTTCCGATCACCGTCGATGCCCCCGGCGCGGCCAGCATCCTGGTTCTGGCAACCGGCAACCCGACCCCCGGCGTGGCGACCTTCAACTTCGGCGCTCTGGCGGGCTCGCAGTCGGCAACCACCCGTATCCGCCTTGCAGGCACTCAGGACGTCGTCGCGATCGCCAAGTTCGAAGACGGCTCGTTCGCCCGCGCGGCTTCCACCGTCAAAGTGACCATCGGCGGCTGTGGCGGCTAACGCCCGCGACCTGTCGAGACACATAGATTTTCTGAGGAGAGACCTAAAATGGCATCTGGTGTACGCCCCCGCGTTAAGGTTCCCAAGTCGGCTTCGGCTGGTGAAACCATCACCCTCAAGACCCTGATCAGCCACCCCATGGAGTCCGGTCAGCGCAAGGACAGCAGCGGCAACGTGATCCCGCGTTCGATCATCAACCGCTTCACCTGCGAGTTCAACGGCCAGATGGTTGTTGACGTGACCATGGAACCGGCGATCTCGACCAACCCCTACTTTGAATTTGACGCAACCGTGCCCGAGGCCGGTGAATTCAAGTTCACCTGGTACGATGACGACGGCGACGTTTACGAAGACGTCAAGGCAATCGCCATCGGCTAACGCGACAGAGCGGGGCGCGCAAAGAGGATAACTTTGTCGCCCCGCTTTCTGGCTTCAGGGAGGAAACCATGACCAAGCAAGTAAAAAGCAAGGCGTTGATCGCATTGGGTTTTGCCGCAAGCACCTTCGCTCTGGCGACGGCAGCGCAGGCGACCGATCCGGCCGAGCCGCTGGTGATCAATGGCGATCTGGAGATCGTCACCAACACCGCCGCGCCCGAGCATATGGATATGATCGACACGATCCAGTCGGGCTGGGAATTCCGCTCGACCGAGACGCAGGATCTGCAGCGCGACGACTTCGACAACCCCGGCATGATCTTTGTCGATAACGCCCGCGAAGCGTGGGAAGTCGCCGAAGGCACCGAAGACAAGAGCTGTGCCTCGTGTCACGGTGCCCCCGAGGATATGGCGGGCGTCAAAGCGGTCTATCCCAAGTGGAACGAGGATGCTGGCGAAGTGCGCACCCTCGAGATGCAGATCAATGCATGCCGCACCGAAAACATGGGTGCCGAAGCGCTGAAGTACAACGCGGGCCAGATGACCGAAATGGTCGCCCTGCTGTCGGCTGTGTCGCGCGGTATGCCCGTGAACGTGGCCATCGACGGTCCCGCTCAGGCAACGTGGGAGCAGGGCAAAGAGCTCTACTACACCCGCACCGGCCAGCTGGAACTGTCCTGCGCCAACTGCCACGAAGACAACTACGACAACCTGATCCGCGCCGACCACCTGTCGCAGGGCCAGATCAACGGCTTCCCGGCATACCGTCTGAAGAATGCCAAGCTGAACTCGGTCCACGACCGTTTCAAAGGCTGTGTGCGTGACACCCGCGCCGAAACCTTCAGCCCCGGTAGCCCCGAGTTCGTCGCTCTTGAACTCTATGTCGCTTCGCGCGGCAACGGCCTGTCGGTCGAAGGACCGTCGGTCCGCAACTAAGCAGCTAAACAACTATAAACGAACGTCAAACTTCTCCTTGGCCCGTGCATGATTGCACGGGGCAGGGAGCCTTTGTTCCAAACGATCTGATAACCGGAGTCAGCAACTCATGATTTCCCGCCGCGATTTTCTTCAGGCTTCGATGGCCGCCTCTGCACTGGTCGGGGCGTCGGGTTTCGGCAACTGGAGCCGTCTGGCCGCCCAACAGGCTCTGACGCAGGACCAGCTGCTGCAATTCGATACCTTCGGGAATGTTTCGCTGATCCACGTCACCGACATTCACGCACAGCTCAAGCCGATCTATTTCCGCGAGCCCGAAGTGAACATCGGTGTGGGCGATGTGAACGGCAAGGTGCCGCACATCACCGGCTCTGACTTCCGCAAGCTGTATGGCATCGCCGATGGCTCGCCGGATCATTACGCCCTGAGCTACAACGACTTTTCCGCCTTGGGCAAAACCTACGGCAAGATGGGCGGTCTGGACCGCGTCGCGACCGTGATCAATGCGATCCGCGCTGACCGTCCTGACGCGATCCTGCTGGATGGCGGCGACACATGGCACGGCTCCTACACCTGCTACCACACGCAGGGGCAGGACATGGTCAACGTCATGAACGCGCTGAAGCCCGACGCGATGACCTTCCACTGGGAATTCACTCTGGGCTCTGAACGGGTGAACGAACTGGTCTCTGGCCTGCCGTTCGACTCGCTGGCGCAGAACATCTTTGACGCCGAGTGGGACGAACCCGCAGAGCTTTTCAAACCCTACAAATTCTTCGAGCGTGGTGGCGCGAAGGTGGCCGTGATCGGTCAGGCCTTCCCCTATATGCCCATCGCGAACCCCGGCTGGATGTTCCCCGAATATGCGTTCGGCATCCGCGACGAAAACATGCAGGCCATGGTCGACGAAGTGCGCGGCATGGGTGCTGATGTGG
>CAXQKF010000016.1:0-5024 GCA_964224285.1 Donghicola sp.
ATAGCGACAATGGCAATGGCAGATCTTTTGAGCATGGACAGCAAATCACAGGCAGACAAGCAAAAGGCGCTGGACAGCGCTTTGGCGCAAATCGAACGTCAGTTCGGCAAGGGCTCGATCATGAAGCTGGGGCAGGACAACCCCATGGGCGAGATCGAGGCAACATCGACCGGTTCGCTGGGGCTTGATATCGCGCTGGGTATCGGCGGTCTGCCCAAGGGCCGGATCATCGAAATCTATGGCCCTGAAAGCTCGGGTAAAACCACGCTGACCCTGCACTGCATCGCAGAAGAGCAGAAAAAGGGCGGGGTTTGTGCCTTTGTGGACGCGGAACATGCGCTGGACCCGCAGTATGCGAAAAAGCTGGGTGTGAACCTGGACGAGCTGCTGATCTCGCAGCCCGATACGGGTGAACAGGCGCTGGAAATCACCGATACACTGGTGCGTTCGGGGGCGGTGAACATGGTCATCGTCGACTCGGTTGCCGCACTGACACCCAAGAGCGAACTCGAAGGTGACATGGGTGATTCGAGCGTGGGCGTTCAGGCCCGCCTGATGAGCCAGGCGATGCGCAAGCTGACCGGTTCGATCAACCGTTCGAAGTGTACCGTTATCTTTATCAACCAGATCCGTATGAAAATTGGCGTGATGTTCGGAAGCCCCGAAACCACCACCGGTGGTAACGCGCTGAAGTTCTACAGCTCGGTTCGTCTGGACATCCGCCGCATCGGCGCAATCAAAGATCGTGACGAGGTTGTCGGCAACGCCACCCGCGTGAAGGTCGTGAAGAACAAAGTCGCACCGCCGTTCAAGCAGGTCGAGTTTGACATCATGTACGGCGAGGGCATCTCGAAAACCGGCGAACTCCTTGATTTGGGTGTCAAAGCCGGCGTGGTGAACAAGTCCGGTTCCTGGTTCTCTTACGTGGACGAGCGGATCGGTCAGGGCCGCGAGAATGCCAAGACCTTCCTCAAGGAGAACCCGTCGATCGCGGACGAGATCGAAGACAAGATCCGCGCCGCCCACGGGCTGGATTTCTCGTTCAACGGGGAAGACGGGGACGACGTGGTCTCTGACGACTGATACCGACACAGTTACAAAAGAAGCGGCCTTCGGGCCGCTTTAATTCTGGCTTTTTCTGCGAGTGCGATGTAACCCGCGCGGGAACAGGAAAAGGCTGAACTCATGGATCTTCGCAATATCGCGATCATCGCGCACGTTGACCACGGCAAAACCACGCTGGTCGATGCGCTTCTTAAACAATCGGGTGCCTTCCGTGAAAACCAGGCCGTGGACGAACGCGCCATGGACAGCAACGATCTGGAACGCGAGCGCGGGATTACCATCCTGGCGAAAGCGACCAGCGTCGAGTGGAACGGAACGCGCATCAACATCGTAGACACCCCCGGTCACGCCGACTTCGGCGGCGAGGTCGAGCGCATCCTGAGCATGGTGGACGGTGTGGTTCTGCTGGTGGACGCGGCCGAAGGCCCGATGCCCCAGACCAAATTCGTGACCTCCAAAGCTCTGGCTCTGGGCCTGCGTCCCATCGTTGTTGTGAACAAGGTCGACAAGCCCGATGGCGAACCTGACCGCGCGCTGGACGAATGCTTTGACCTGTTTGCCAACCTTGGCGCAAACGAAGAGCAGTTGGACTTCCCGACCATGTACGCGTCGGGCCGCGCCGGCTGGTGTGACATGGAACTCGACGGTCCCCGCGAGAACCTGCACGCCCTGTTCGACCTGATCGTCGACCACGTTCCTTCGCCCAAGCAGCAGGAAAAGGCCGGAGAGCCCTTCCAGATGCTGGCGACCACGCTGGGCAGCGACAACTTCCTTGGCCGCATTCTGACTGGCCGCGTCGAAGCAGGCACCCTGAAGACCGGCGACAGCCTCAAGGCTCTGAGCCGCAAGGGCGAGTTGATCGAGAACTTCCGCGTGGCAAAGATCCTCGCGTTCCGCGGTCTGGGCCAGCAGCCCATCGACGAAGCGGTCGCAGGCGACATCGTCACCATCTCGGGCATGACCAAAGCGACCGTTGCGGATTCGCTGGTGGCCCCGTCGGTGAACGAGCCTCTGCCCGCACAGCCGATCGACCCGCCGACCATCACCGTGACCTTTGGCATCAACGACAGCCCGCTGGCTGGCCGCGATGGCAAAAAGGTCCAGAGCCGCGTCATCCGTGACCGCCTGATGAAAGAAGCAGAGTCGAACGTTGCGATTCAGGTCACCGACACCCCCGGTGGCGAAGCCTTTGAGGTTGCCGGTCGCGGCGAACTCCAGATGGGCGTTCTGATCGAGAACATGCGCCGCGAAGGCTTCGAGCTGTCGATCTCGCGTCCGCAGGTTCTGTTCCGTGAAGAAGATGGCCAGCGCATGGAGCCCATCGAGGAAGTCACCATCGACGTGGATGACGACTACTCGGGCGCTGTCATCGAAAAGATCACCGGATCGCGCAAAGGCGAACTGGTCGAGATGAAGCCTGCCGGCACCGGCAAAACCCGCATCATCGCGCACGTTCCGTCGCGCGGTCTGATCGGCTATCACGGCGAATTCCTGACCGACACCCGCGGCACCGGCGTGATGAACCGCGTGTTCCACGAGTGGGCGCCGCACAAAGGTGCGATCCCCGGTCGTCGCGCAGGCGTTCTGATCTCTATGGAGAACGGCCAGTCGGTGGCTTATGCTCTGTGGAACCTCGAAGAGCGCGGTAAGATGTTTATCGGCGCGCAAGAAGAGGTCTACACCGGCATGATCATCGGCGAGCACAGCCGTGACAACGATCTCGAAGTGAACCCGCTGAAGGGCAAGAAGCTGACCAACGTCCGTGCCTCGGGCACCGACGAAGCGGTTCGCCTGACCACCCCGGTCACTCTGTCGCTGGAAGAGGCGATTGCCTACATCGACAACGACGAACTGGTCGAAGTGACCCCGAACAAGGTGCGCCTGCGCAAGCGCTACCTCGATCCGCACGAGCGGAAGCGGATGGCGAAACAAGCCTAAAATAGCAAAGGCCCCGAGGATCACCTCGGGGCCTTTTGTTTTGCGGGGGAGGCCGCCGTAGCGGCCAGAAATCCCGTTTAATCAGTGAGTTCGACGATCACAAGTTCCCGTTCGGCTGCGCCTTTGGCGTGGGACAGGGCGGCTTGGTATTCGTCCGAATGGTAGCAATCGATTGCCGCCTGTTTCGAGGGGAACTGCGCGACCACGTGGCGCTCGCGCTCTGCTCCTTCGAGGATGTGGTAGTCGCCGCCACGGGCAAGGAACTTGCCCCCGTGGGCGGCGATTGCGGGACCGGCGCCTGCGGCGTATTTGCCATAGGCTTCGGCGTCGGTGACGTGAACGTGGGCGATCCAGAGGGCTGTCATGGGTTATCCTCCGATCGCGGCTTTGGCAGCGGCGATGGCGCCATCTGCGTTCGCGGCGTCTTTGGCACCGCCCTGAGCCATGTCGGGACGGCCACCGCCACCCTTGCCACCCAGTTCAACCACGGCAGCTTTGACCAGATCAACGGCGCTGACTTTGTCGGTCAGGTCTTTGGTCACGCCAGCGGCCACGGCGACTTTGCCATCTGCGTCAGCGATCAGCAGGATCGCGGCGCTGCCCAGTTTTTCTTTGTGTGCGTCGATCAGCGAGGGCAGGTCTTTGCCCGTCACACCCGACAGAACCTGAGCGAGGAAGGGCACGCCGTTGACGTCCTCTGCCTTGGCTTCGGCCTGACCGCCGCCGGACATCGCCAGTTCGCGGCGCAGTTGGGCGACTTCGTTTTCCAGCTTCTTGCGCTCGTCCATCAGGGACTGCACGCGGCCAACCAGATCGGCGGGTTGAGTTTTCAGAGCACCCGATAGTTCGGACACACGCTCTGCCTGCTCGCGCAGGTGGTTCAGGGCGGCCTGACCAGTCAGAGCCTCGATCCGGCGGACGCCAGAGCTGGATGCGCTGTCTGACAGGGTCAGATACAGACCGATTTCACCCAGCTGGCGCACGTGGGTGCCGCCGCAGAGTTCCAGCGAATAGGTTTCGCCGTCCATGCCCTTGCCGGAGCCGGGCAGAGTGCCCATGGAGACAACGCGCACTTCGTCGCCGTACTTTTCGCCGAACAGAGCCTGCGCGCCAAGGCCGCGGGCATCGTCAGGGGTCATGATACGAGTTTCGACTTTGGTGTTCTGACGGATGAACTCGTTCACCTCGGCGTCAACCTTGGCCAGTTCCTCGGCGGTCAACGCCTTGGCGTGGCTGAAGTCAAAACGCAGACGATCCTCGGCGTTCAGCGAGCCGCGCTGCGCCACGTGATCGCCAAGCGCACGGCGCAGAGCCTCGTTCAACAGGTGCGTGGCCGAGTGGCTGGAGCGGATCGCGCTGCGACGCTCGTGGTCTACGCTCAGTTCTGCGCCTTGGCCGCGGGTCAGCGTGCCTTCGGTCACTTCGACATAGTGGATGAAGACGCCAGCGGTTTTCTTGGTGTCGGTGACGCGGGCTTTGCCGCCTTCGACAGTGATGACACCCGTGTCGCCGATCTGACCGCCGCTTTCGGCGTAGAAGGGGGTCTGGTTCAGAACGATCTGGCCAGTCTCGCCTGCGGCAAGGCTGTCAACCTTGGCACCGTCTTTCACCAGTGCCACGATCTGGCCCTCGGCGGTTTCGGTGTCATAGCCAAGGAAGTCGGTGGTGCCTTTGTCGTCCGCGATGTCGAACCAGATGGTCGCGTCGGCGGCTTCGCCCGAACCGGCCCAAGCGGCACGCGCCTTGGCTTTCTGTTCGGCCATAGCCGCGTTGAAACCGTCAGTGTCCACTGTGCGGTCCTGTTCGCGCAGAGCGTCCTGCGTCAGGTCGAGCGGGAAGCCATAGGTGTCGTAAAGCTTGAATGCCGCATCCCCGGGCAGGGGCGCGCCTTCGGGCAGGCCCGCTACTTCGTCAGACAGCAGCTTCAGGCCGCGATCCAGTGTGGTGATAAAGCGCTTGCCTTCCAGTTCCAGCGTTTCTTCGATCAGCGCCTGAGCCTGACCCAGTTCGGGGTAGGCGGC
>CAXQKF010000017.1:0-8127 GCA_964224285.1 Donghicola sp.
GTAGAAGTGTTCCTGCGCTCTGCTGAAAACGCCCGCGGCGAAGCTGTTATCTCGCGCGAGATGGCACGCCGTGAAGAAGCATGGGACCGCCTGGAAAAAGCATACGCAGACGATGCACGCGTCGAAGGCGCGATCTTCGGCCGCGTCAAAGGTGGCTTCACCGTCGATCTGGGTGGCGCAGTTGCGTTCCTGCCCGGCTCGCAGGTTGACGTACGCCCCGTGCGCGACGCAGGCCCGCTGATGGGTCTGAAGCAGCCCTTCCAGATCCTGAAAATGGACCGTCGTCGTGGCAACATCGTTGTGTCGCGTCGCGCCATCCTGGAAGAGTCGCGCGCCGAGCAGCGTGCAGAAGTCATCGGCAACCTGTCCGAAGGTCAGGCCGTCGAGGGTGTTGTCAAGAACATCACCGAGTACGGTGCATTCGTTGACCTGGGCGGCGTAGACGGCCTGCTGCACGTCACCGACATGGCATGGCGCCGCGTCAACCACCCCTCGGAGATCCTGGCGATCGGCGAAACCGTCAAGGTTCAGGTCATCAAGATCAACAAAGACACCCACCGCATCAGCCTGGGCATGAAGCAGCTGCAAGCCGATCCGTGGGATTCGGTTGCTGCGAAGTACCCGCTGGAAACCGTTCACACCGGCCGCGTCACCAACATCACCGACTACGGTGCGTTCGTGGAGCTGGAGCCCGGCGTCGAAGGTCTGGTGCACGTTTCGGAAATGTCGTGGACCAAGAAAAACGTCCACCCCGGCAAAATCGTTTCGACCTCGCAGGAAGTCGAAGTCATGGTGCTGGAAATCGACGAAGCCAAGCGTCGCGTTTCGCTGGGTCTCAAGCAGTGCATGCGCAACCCCTGGGAAGTCT
This sequence comes from Donghicola sp., assembly GCA_964224285.1. Lineage (GTDB taxonomy): Bacteria > Pseudomonadota > Alphaproteobacteria > Rhodobacterales > Rhodobacteraceae > Donghicola. Next base: position 869 of record CAXQKF010000017.1, read on the forward strand.
TTGCTGAGACCCACCCCGAGGGCACCGTTGTCGAAGGCGAAGTCAAGAACATCACCGAATTCGGTCTGTTCATCGGCCTCGAAGGCGACATCGACGGCATGGTTCACCTGTCGGACCTCACCTGGGAAGGTCGTGGCGAAGACGTTATCGGCGACTACAACAAAGGCGACGTTGTCAAAGCGGTTGTCTCGGAAGTCGACGTCGAGAAAGAGCGTATCTCGCTTTCGGTCAAAGCAGTTGACGGCGATCCCTTTGCGGATGCTATCGGCGGCGTGAAGCGCGGCTCGATCATCACTGTTGAAGTGACCGCGATCGAAGACGGCGGCATCGAAGTCGACTACGAAGGCATGAAGTCCTTCATCCGTCGTTCGGACCTGTCGCGTGACCGTGCAGACCAGCGCCCCGAGCGTTTCCAGGTTGGCGACAAGATCGACGTTCGCGTCACCAACGTGGACAGCAAGTCGCGCCGTCTGGGCCTCTCGATCAAAGCTCGCGAGATCGCAGAAGAGAAAGAAGCCGTCGAACAGTTCGGCAGCTCGGACTCGGGTGCATCGCTGGGTGATATCCTTGGCGCAGCGCTGAAGGGCAACGAGTAATCCTCGTTCCTTATATCAAAGAGTTACAAAAGCCCCGCAGGATTCTGCGGGGCTTTTTTCATGCCGATTCGGTGAATTTCCGACCAAATGGACGGTTTCGCTGTGCCCGTTCTCCCGCAAAAAGGGGTCTGGACCCCTGAAACAGGCCAAATTTGGCTAGTTGCCTGCGATTTTGTTTCGTTTTCAGACGTTTGGCCCTATTATCGAATTTACAAGATATATTGCTGGCGAGGGGGAGACATCTGATGATCCGTTCGGAACTCATTCAGATCATTGCCGACGAAAATCCGCATCTGTATCAGCGTGATGTCGAGCGCATCGTGAATACAGTGTTCGAAGAAATCACCGAGGCGATGGCACGGGGAGACAGAGTCGAGTTGCGCGGCTTTGGTGCCTTCTCGGTAAAGAAGCGTGATGCGCGGATCGGTCGCAATCCCCGAACCGGAGAGACTGTTGAAGTCGAGGAAAAGTTCGTACCTTTCTTCAAGACCGGCAAGCTGCTGCGAGACCGGTTGAATGGTTTGGAAGAGTCTGAAGAAGAATAATGATCCGCTATATTCGTTATGCATTTTTGGCCGTGATTGCGGTCGTTTTGGTCGCGGTTGCTGCGGCCAACCGGAACGCTGTTTCCCTGCAACTGCTGCCTGAAGGTCTGGCGGACATCGCTGGCTGGAACTTCATGATCCAGCTTCCCTTGTTCCTTGTGATCTTTGCCAGTGTCATCACCGGTCTGCTGATCGGGTTCGTCTGGGAATGGATGCGCGAGCACAAGCACCGCGCCGAAGCCAGCCGCCAGAAGAAGGCTGCGCAGAACCTGAACCGCGAAGTCGAGAAGCTGCGCGGCGAGAAGCACAAGGGCAAGGACGAGGTTCTGGCCCTGTTGGAGAGCAACGGCTAAGTCATGCCCTCTGGAATCAGAGTGAAGATCTGCGGTCTGAGCACCGCAGAAGACGTGCGCGCTGCGGCAGAGGCCGGGGCGCGCTACGTCGGTTTTGTTTTCTTTCCCAAGAGCCCCCGCAATGTGACCGTCGAACAGGCCCGTGATCTGGCCGTCGAGGTGCCGTTGGGCGTGGCCAAAGTGGCGCTAACCGTTAACGCGGATAACGATCTGTTGGACGCGATCACGGAGGCGGTGCCCTTGGACATGATCCAGCTGCACGGGTCCGAAAGCCCCGAGCGCGTGGCCGAGGTCAAGGCGCGCTATGGCCTGCCGGTGATGAAGGTGGTGGGGCTGTCCTCTGCCGACGATCTGGCGCGGATTGCCGAATACGAGACGGTCGCGGACCAGATCCTCGTGGATGCCAAGGCGCCCAAGGGGGCGGATTTGCCAGGTGGCAACGGTTTGTCCTTTGACTGGCGTCTGCTGGAGGGCCGCGAATGGGCGGTGCCGTGGATGCTGGCGGGCGGGTTGCACGCGGGCAATGTGGCAGAGGCAATCGCGCGGACGGGCACCCGTCAGGTCGATTTGTCCTCGGGTGTCGAAAGCGCGCCCGGCGTCAAAGACCCCCAGAAAATCAAGGAATTCATGCAGGCCGCGCTGGCCTGATGCGGCGGTTTCGGGCGGTGCGTCAGGCGACGTGCTGCCATTTGCCGCTTTTCGCTGGAAATGCCGCCCTATGTTGCATATCCACGTCCAGAAATCTCAGTTGAAAGGCGCCCGAGATGAATGATCTTTTCAACAGCTTCATGACCGGACCCGATGACAAAGGCCGTTTCGGCAAGTTCGGTGGTCGGTTCGTGTCGGAAACGCTGATGCCGCTGATCCTCGAACTGGAGGAGCAGTACGAGCACGCCAAGACCGATCCCGAGTTCTGGGCCGAGATGGACTATCTGTGGAAACACTACGTGGGCCGTCCGTCGCCCCTGTACTACGCAGAGCGCCTGACCGAAGAGCTTGGCGGGGCCAAGGTGTACTTCAAGCGTGACGAGCTGAACCACACCGGCGCGCACAAGATCAACAACGTGCTGGGTCAGATCATTCTGGCCCGCCGCATGGGCAAGAGCCGCATTATCGCCGAAACCGGTGCCGGCCAGCACGGCGTTGCGACCGCGACCGTCTGTGCCAAATTCGGCCTGAAATGCGTTGTTTATATGGGTGCGCACGACGTTGAGCGTCAGAAACCCAACGTGTTCCGGATGCGCCTCTTGGGGGCCGAGGTTGTGCCTGTGACCAGCGGTCGTGGCACCCTGAAGGACGCGATGAACGACGCTCTGCGCGATTGGGTGACCAACGTGGACGAGACGTTCTATTGCATTGGCACCGTGGCCGGTCCGCACCCCTATCCGGCGATGGTTCGCGACTTCCAGGCCATCATCGGCAAGGAAACCCGCGAGCAGATCATGGAAGCCGAAGGCCGTCTGCCCGACACCCTGATCGCTGCGATTGGTGGTGGCTCGAACGCGATGGGCCTGTTCTACCCGTTCCTTGACGACAAGGACGTGGGCATCATCGGCGTCGAAGCCGGCGGCAAGGGCGTGGACGAAAAGATGCAGCACTGCGCTTCGTTGACTGGCGGCCGCCCCGGCGTGCTGCATGGCAACCGCACCTATCTGTTGCAGGATGACGACGGCCAAATCCTTGAAGGGCATAGCATTTCTGCGGGTCTGGACTATCCGGGCATCGGCCCCGAGCACAGCTGGCTGCATGAAACCGGCCGCGCGCAGTATGTCTCGATCACTGACAAAGAGGCGCTGGGGGCGTTCGAACTGTCCTGCCGCACCGAAGGCATCATTCCCGCGCTGGAGCCCTGTCACGCTCTGGCCCACGTGGCCAAGATCGCACCAGAGCTGCCCAAAGACCACCTGATCGTCATGAACATGTGTGGCCGCGGCGACAAGGACATCTTTACCGTGGCGCGCCATCTGGGTGTGAACATCGCGGGCGAAGAAGGTCGCGATCTGGGCTGATAAGCCCTCTCTGAATTAACCAATTGCAGCCCCGCAGGTCCGCCTGCGGGGTTTCGCGTTCCGGCCCCTTGAAAACAAGGGGTTTGGCGATGCCAGCAGGCGTATGGTTTGCGTATGGTTCACGTCATGACGTGGGCGGCTGGCTCTAGGCCAATGGTTTACGGCGGGTTAGAGGCCCCCGCATAACCCCGAGTATACCCTGCGGCGCATTTTCCCGACGCCGTTCCGTCCCCATGACAGAGGGCAGAGGCCGGAGCCTGTTCCGGCACCAACGGGAGAGATCACGATGATCAACAAGCTGACGGCGCGGGTGGCGCTGGTGGGGGTTCTGTGTGTCGGCGGCGCGCAGGTTTTTGCTCTGACCGTCGAAGAGGCGATCAGCGCGACGACCGCGGCGGGTTACAGCGCGGTGGCGGTGCGGACGTCGCGGGACGGGACGGTGACTTCGGTGCTGGCGACGGACGGGACCAGCTACTACGAGATCGACTATGACACGGACAGCGGGTCGGCGACCTCGACCACCGAGGTGACGCCACGCGACACCAGCTTCGAGACTTTGTCATCCGAGGACACCTCGGCCGCGATTGCTGCCGCCGAAGAGGCGGGGCTGACCGTTGTGGCGGTGCGGGACACCGATAGCGGCGTCGAGGTTTTGGCCACCGATGGCAACGCGATGTACGAGGTCAGCTATGACAGCGAGACCGAGACGGCGACCACCACCGAAGCCACGCGCGGCGGGCGCAAGGGGCATGGCCGTGACCGGAACCGGTCGGATGATGATGACGGTCATGATGACGATTATGACGACGACTACGATGACTCCGACGATGACAGCAGCTCGGACGACGACGACGACGATGATGATGATGATGACGATTCGGATGATGATCACGGCGGGCGGGATCGGGACCGCGACAGGGATCGTGATCGGGACCGCGGCGGAAACCACTAGGTCCAACGTTTAAAATTTAGGCAAGCGAGCCCTGTGCATGGTATCATGCGCAGGGCGCACGCTGAAAGACTGGGACGAACGCATGAAGAAAGTTTTGGCAGGATTGGTTGTCGGGATCGGGCTGGTGCCTGTCGCGGGCCATGCGGAAACGGTCAAAGAGGCGATCATTCAGCAACTGGCCGAAGACGGGTACAGCCAGATCACGGTGTCGCGGACGTTGCTGGGGCGTCTGCGCTTTGTGGCGACGGGGGCCAATGGCACCCGCGAGGTTGTGGTTCAGCCCAGCAACGGCGCTGTGCTGCGAGATCATTTCGAGGATGACGATGACGACCGCGGCGGGTCGCGCAACCGCTCTGGCAAGTCCGATGACGATGACAAGCGGGGCAGCAGCGGCAAGGACGATAGCGATGATCGGGATGATGATCGCGACGATGATCGTGATGACGACCGTGACGATGACCGGGATGACGATCGGGACGATGATCGTGACGACGACCGTGATGATGATCGGGACGACGACAAGGATGATCGCGACGATGACAAGGACGATCGGGACAACGATCGCGATGATGACTAGGGGAACACGATGACAGAAGCAGAGAAGAAGATGCGGCTGCAGCGTTTAGGCATGGCCTCGGTGATCGGGCTGCAGGCGTTTTGTGCTCTGGTGTTTATTTGGGAAATCGTTGTGTCTGTGCTGGGGCTGCCGTTCAATCTGGTGCCTTGGGCGCTGTTTGAACTGGTCGAGATCGGGGCGGCTGTCGGGTTGCTGCTCGGGATTGTGGTTGGCGGGATGGTGCTGCGCAAAACCGCGCGGCGCGCCGAAAAGGCCGAGACGCGGCTGCGGGCGGCCAGTCGCGAGTTCATGGAACTGCTGGAGGAGCGGTTTCTGGAGTGGGGGCTGACCCCTGCTGAACGGGACGTGGCGCTGTTTGCCTTCAAGGGGATGTCCACCGCCGAGATTGCGGGAATGCGCAACACCTCCGAAGGCACGGTCAAGGCGCAGACCGCCGCCATCTATCGCAAGGCCAGTGTGTCCGGCCGTGCGCAGTTGATGAGCGTGATTATCGAAGACCTTCTGATGGACGAAACCCAGCCCAGTCCGTTCCGTCAGGCGGCGGAGTAGGTCTCGAGCACTTCGAGCGGGATGATGTCGAGGGCGCGCTGGTGTGTGGCCTCGAGATCAACCTGAGGGGCGCAGCCTTCGTCATGGGCCTGAAGGAAGCGGCTGGCGCAGAGGCACCATTTGTCGCCGGGTTTCAGACCGGTGAAGCCGAACTCGAGCCGCGGGGTGGACAGGTCGTTCCCCACATATTTCGAAAACGCGAGGAATTCGGCGGTCATGACGGCGCAGACCGTGTGGCTGCCTTGGTCCTGCCAGCAGGTGTTGCACGATCCGTCGCGGAAGAAACCGGTCAGCGGGTCGGTGGAGCAGGGGCGCAAGGGGCCGCCGTTCACGTTGAGGGAAGGATCCTTTTCCATCTGCTCTGCCTTTCTGGATGTCTTGGGTAGGATAGCCCGGCGCGGGCGGCTGACCAGCCCTAGCGGAACTTGTCGGCCAGCTTTTGCAGGGGCGTGCGCGTGTCTTCGGCAGGGGCCTGCGGATCGGGCGCGGTTTGCGGCTTGGGTTCGGGCTTGGCCTTGGGCTTTTCGCCGGATCGCCGCCGGTGCCTGTGCCGCTGCGGGGAGGGTTCACACGCAGGGCGACCGCGTTCTGGAATTTGGAGTTGTCCCCGCGGGCAAGGGCAGGGGCCCCGTCCGAGATGCCGCGCATCATGTCGTCAAGCCAACCCTGTTCGGCCTTGGCGAAATCGTTCAGCACATAAGAGGCGACTTTGTCCTTGTGACCGGGGTGGCCGATGCCCAGACGGACGCGGCCATACTCGGCCCCGATGTGCTGGTGGATCGAGCGCAGGCCATTGTGGCCCGCGTGGCCGCCGCCCTGTTTGACGCGCAGCTTGCCGGGGGCAAGGTCCAATTCGTCGTGAAAGACGATGACGTCCTGCGGTTCCAGCTTGTAATAGCGCATCGCCTCGCCGACGGACTGGCCGGACAGGTTCATGAAGGTCTCGGGCTTTAGCAGGATCGCGCGGTCAGAGCCAAAGCGGCCCTCGGTCACCTGACCGTTGAAACGGGACTTCCACGGGGGAAAGCCGTGATCGGCGGCGATCTGGTCCAGTGCCATGAAGCCGATATTGTGCCGGTTGCCTGCGTATTTCGCACCGGGATTTCCAAGACCGACGAAGAGGAGCATCTGGAACCTTCCTTGCTGATGGGCTGCGAGGGCATATATGCCAAGTCAGGGCAGCCTTCGCCACCCTTGCCGCAATGACAAAGACGTAAAGGAGAGGCTGATGTACCTCACGATGAACCGGTTCAAAGTCAAAAAGGGATCCGAAGAGGCGTTCGAAGAGGTCTGGCGCAGCCGCGACAGCCAGTTGAACACCGTTCCCGGGTTCAAGGCGTTCCACCTGATGAAGGGGCCGGTGGCCGAGGACTATGTCCTCTATGCCTCGCACACTGCATGGGCGGACGAGGCGTCGTTCGTGGCGTGGACCAAGTCCGAGGCGTTCCGCATGGCCCACAAGGGCGCGGGCAGCAACAAGGACATGTACTTGGGCCCGCCCGAGCTGGAGATTTTCGAGACCGTCCAGTCGGTCGCCTGACCTGAAAACAGAACCTGATCTGACAACAAAAAACGGAGCCCGAAGGCTCCGTTTTCCGTATCCGCATGGATCAGAGGGGGAAGATTACTCTTCGCCGCCTTCTGCTGCTTCTTCTTCATCTTCCGACACCAGACCCGC
>CAXQKF010000018.1:0-24128 GCA_964224285.1 Donghicola sp.
CCCGCTGCCCGACGCCGAACGCGACATTCGCCTGGCCGAAGGCGTGCCCCGCACACCGCAAACTCTGTCCCCCTCGTACCAACTGGCCTTCCACGATCTGGATTTCCTGAAGCAAGACGAATTGCGCCCCGTCCGGTTGCAGCTGGAATTGCTGAAGCCCGAGATGATCCTGAACGAGCAGAACGTGAAATCGACCGTGGTCATGTTCGGCGGTGCACGCATCCCCAGTCCGGAACGCCGCGACATGGCCCGCAGCCCTGCCATGGCAGAGCTGTCAAACTACTATGACGAGGCCCGCGAATTTGCCCGCCTGATGACCGAAGAGTCCCTGAAAACCGGCGGCACCGAGAATGTCGTCGCGACAGGTGGCGGCCCCGGTGTGATGGAGGCAGGCAACCTTGGCGCGATTGACGCAGGCGGCCGGTCCATCGGGTTCAACATCGTTCTGCCCCACGAGCAGGCACCGAACCCCTACGTGACGCCGGAACTCAGCTTCAACTTCCACTACTTTGCCATCCGCAAGATGCATTTCCTGATGCGCGCCAGCGCCATCACGATCTTCCCCGGCGGGTTCGGCACCTTAGACGAATTGTTCGAGACCCTGACCCTGATCCAAACCAAACGGATGAAGCCTGTGCCAATTCTGCTCTTCGGTCGCGAGTTCTGGGAAAGCATCGTAAACTGGGACGCTCTGAAGAACGCGGGCACCATCGCGCCCGAAGATTTGGACCTGTTCCACTATGTCGAAACCGCCCAAGAGGCGATCGACCTGATCAAAGCATCCGAAGTCTGATCAAACGGGGCGCATCATGCGCCCCGTTTCACGCGATGGGCAGCCCGATCTCTGCCAGCTTGGCGTCCAAGGGCGACCAATCCGCCATTTCCAGCCGCACGGGCAGCGTCAGCACTTTACGGCGGAAGCTGTCCGGCAGGCGCACTGCGTCCTTTTCCGTCGTTACCAGTTGCGCCCCTGCCCCGCGAGCATCGGACTCGAGCCGCTGCATCACGGCAGGCGTCAGTTCCTGATGGTCCGACAGCGCCTCGGCCCGCACCAAAGGCGCACCCAGACTGCGCAGGGTAGCGAAAAACTTCTCGGGGTGCCCGATCCCCGCGAAGGCCAGCAAAGGCATCATCGACCAGTCCATGCCCGTCCGCAGAGGCTTGAGCTGCCCCGTCATATGCGGCGTGGTGACGGCATCGCCCCACTGGGCTGCGAACCGTTCCTGCGCCTCGGGCAAACCGATCGACAGGGTGATATCCGCCCGCGCCTGCCCCACACTGACCGGTTCACGCAATGGCCCCGCAGGCAGGCAGCGCCCGTTCCCGAACCCTTTGTCCGCGTCCACCACGACAATGCTGATATCCTTGTGCAGGCCCGGATTCTGGAACCCGTCATCCAGCAAGATCACATCCGCCCCTTCGGCAATCGCCAAAGCCGCCCCCGCCGCCCGATCCGGTGCAACATGCACCGGCATAAAGGCAGCCAGCAGCAAGGGCTCATCCCCGACCTCTTGGGCGGTGTGCACCTGCTCTTTGACTGTGGTTGGTTCGCTGACCGACCCGCCATATCCGCGGCTGACCGCGTGGGGCTTGTACCCCGCTTCGATCAGGCGCTGCGCAATCGCGATGGTGGTCGGGGTCTTGCCCGTTCCGCCCGCGTTGATGTTGCCGACACAGATCACTGGCACGCCGGGCTTGGCCCATGCGCCCTTGGCCAGTCGCCGCGCAGTCGCCGCCGCATACAGAGCCCCGACAGGTGCCAGAACCCGAGCCCGCCAATCCGGGCGGTCCGGCGCGGTGTACCAGAAAGACGGTGCTTGCATGGATCAAAAGGCCTTTTCGTCGAGCTGCTCTTGCAGGATTTCGAGCACCTTATCAGTCACTTCGGCCCCGCGCGAGGCCACTTCCCACGCGGCATGAGCCTGCGCCGCCGCTTTGTCCGGCGCGAGCAGCAGTTGCAGCCCCTGCGCCAACGAGCTGGCATCCTTGACGATCCTTGCCCCGCCCGCATTCACGAGCCGGCTATAGCTGTCCAGATAGCTGCCCACGTTCGGCCCGTACAGCAGCGCCGACCCCAACGTCGCGGGTGCAAACGGATCCTGCCCGCCAAACCCCGGCACCAACGAACTGCCCACAAAAGTGATCGGCGCGAGCCGGTACCACAGACCCAATTCGTTGCCCACGTCCACGATCACGACCTGCACATCCTCGGTGATGGGATCACCCGTGCTGCGCATCGCGACGTTCCACCCCTGATCCCGCAGACTATTGGCCAGACTTCCGCCACGCTCGGGGTCATCTGGTGCAATCACACTCAGCAAACGGTGGGAAAAGCGCGTCATCTGGCGCTGCGCTTCGGCGACCATCGGCTCTTCGCCCGCTCTGGTCTGCGCAGCCAGCCAGACGGGACGCCCCGCCAGCGCAGGGCGCAGGGCCTCTAGTTTTCTGGGGTCCGCGGTCGGGGCAACGCTGCCTTCTTCCAGACGACCCAGCGGGATCGCGGGCGGCAACGTCCCGCGCAATTTGTTGATCCGGCGGGCCGCGATCTCGTCCTTGACGATAATGTGCTGAAAACACTGGGCCAAAGCCTGCTGCGCCGCACGGTCGAACCGGAACCCCGGTGGGTCCAGCTCTGACGCGTTGGCGTTGGTCAGAGTCAGCGGCACCTTCTGCCGCTCCATCGCCCATAGCAGCGCCTGCCGCAGGGGAGCGCCGCAATACAGCCCCATGTCCGGTTTGAAATGCTGCACAAAGGCCGCCGTCTGCGCCAGCGTATCCTGAGGCAATTGGCCCAACTGAACGTAATCCGGCAGCGCGCTCGGACAGCCCAGCCCCTCTTGCAGTGTCAGCAGCACGGACGGCATCGGCTCCAGATTTTCCAGTCGCGGGATCAGGTGCAGCACCGCCGCCAGATCGGGTGCCGTCGCCGCATGGAGCCACAAAAGCATACCTTCGGGGCGCGGCGGCCACAGGGCGTCTGCATCCACACGTCGTCCGGGTTTCAGGCCGACAGCAACAGAAAGGGCAAGTTGGCGGTACATATTCGGATTTCAAATCGGGCCAAATAGGCAAGAAGGGCCTACGCAGCCTACGGGTCTACGGAGACGGGTCAAGCCGTGCAATAGGCGGACACCAACCCGTGACCGCTTCTACCGCAAAGCCGCATAAATTTCCTGATGCAGGACGGGATTTGCGGCAATCACGCCCTCGCTTGCCGGATCGGGGCGATTAAAGACCAGAGGCACGTTCTTGCGGTCGGTGATACAAGCGCCCGCTTCGGCGGCGATCAGGGTGCCCGCCGCAATGTCCCATTCCCATGCATCCCGCAGGGTCAGCATCGCATCGTATCGACCTTCGGCCACCAGACACAGCCGATACGCCAGCGAAGGACGGTGATGCCGCGTGATCTGCGGCAGGCTGCGCCAATTCTGTGCCTCCATATTCGGGCGAGTGGCCAGAATATCCGCGCCCGTCAGGCGGTCACGCTGCGCGGTCTGCAAGGCCGCGTCGTTGCACAAAGCGCCCTGCCCCAGAGCCGCAGTGTAGTGCATCTCTTTGACCGGCAAAAAGACATGCCCGACCGTGACCTGCCCTTTTTGCGCGATGGCCAAAGAATGGGACCAACTATTCTCGCCCTGAATAAAAGAGCGCGTCCCATCAATCGGATCGACGATGAACACACGGTCGTTTTCCAGTCTGGCGGCGTCATCCTCGGTCTCTTCGGACAGCCAGCCATAGTCGGGCCGCGCCGCCGTCAGGAAGTCCCGCAGGAAGTTATCAACCTCTAGGTCCGCCTCGGTCACTGGCCCCGCGTCGCCCGGTTTGTTCCAGACCTGCGGCGCATTGCGGAAGTGGCGCAAGGCAATCTCTCCTGCCTTTTCCGCCGCTTCTGCCAAAAGTGCCCGATCGTCCTCAAGCCCCAGCAATGGTGAGCCCTTCGACCAGCAAAGACGGGACCACGCGGCTCAGGTATCCGCGTGCATCGTTCGCAGGGGTGATCTGCATCAGCATATCGCGCAGGTTCCCCGCCAAGGTGCATTCGTTGACCGGATAGGCGATCTCGCCATTCTCGACCCAGAAGCCCGAGGCCCCGCGGGAATAGTCGCCAGTGGTGGGGTTGATACTGCTGCCGATCAGGGATGTGACGAGCAGGCCGGTGCCCATCTCGCGCAGGAGCTCGTCACGGGATTTGTCGCCTTGGGTCAAGGCCACGTTCGACACCACCGGCGACGGGGACGACCCCGTGCTACGGCCAGCGTTCGCGGTGGACGGCATCCCCAGTTTGCGGCCCGTGGACAGATCCAGCGTCCAGCCCATCAAGACCCCGTCCTGCACGATGGTGCGGGGGGCAGTGGGCAGACCTTCGGCGTCAAAGGGACGCGAGCCGGTCTGGCGCAAGCGGTGGGGGTCTTCGGTGATCGACAGGGCTTTGGGCAGAACCTGCCGCCCCAGATCATCCCGCAAGAAGCTGGAACCACGGGCCACCATCGCGCCATTCACGGCCGACAACAGGTGCCCGATCAGCCCCGAGGAAATCCGTTCATCATACATCACCGGATAGGCACCGGTCGGGGGCTTGCGGGCGCCTTGACGCTCGACCGCACGCAAACCGGCGGTTGCGCCGATCTCTTCGGCGCTGCGGAGGTCCGACTGGAAAGCCCGCGAGTCGCCGTCGTAGTCACGCTCCATCTTCAGGCCTTCGCCCGCGATGGCAACGCAGGACAGGCTGCGTCCGGTCCGGCCATATCCGCCCGAAAACCCGTTGCTGGTCGCGATCCAGATTTCACGGGCACCATAGCTGGCACCGGCCGATTGCACTTGGGTCACGCCCTCTTGGGCCAGGGCTGCGGCCTCGGCGCGGCGGGCGTCTTCCTGGAGTTCTGCCGCCGAAGGTTCTGCCGCCGGATCAGAGAGTTCCAGCGCATCCGCATCCCAGTCTGTGGCGAACTGACCAGCCTCGGCGAGACACAGATAGGGGTCTTCGGGGGCCTCTTTGGCCATAGCAACGGCGCGTGCGGCCAGCGTTTCAATCGTCGCGCTGCTGGTATCGGAGGCCGACACATTGGCCTGCCGCTGCCCGACCATGACGCGCAGGCCGATATCCACCCCTTCGGAGCGTTCTGCCTGTTCCAGCTGCCCCTGACGGACATCGATTTCCACCGATGTGCCATGCATCGCCATCGCGTCGGCGCTGTCTGCGCCGGCCCGCTTGGCCGCGTCGAGCAATTGCTGGGTGAGGGTCTGTAGCCGTTGCGTCATTCGGTACCTCCGATCTTAGGGTCTTGAGGTAGCCTTTGAACGGCGCGCTTGCAAGGTTGGCCCCTCATGCAGAAGGGCCAACCTGAAATTGCCAATGCAATTAGCGGATGCGTTGACCGTTTGCTTTGATCTGACCGCCATCAAGGAACTCGATGGTGGATGTAAGGGTGTCCTGCGCCTCGACCACGGTGAACATGGACAGCATCATGCGCGGGCCCATCAGCTGTTCGGGCGGCAGGACGCCCATCTTGCCCAGATTATCTAGCAAACCGTTCAGGCCAATTGCGCGCAGGCTGACTTGACCCTCGGGGCGGGGGAAACCGTTAAAGGTCGTCAGGTCCGAGTTATCAAAGGTCAAAGCGCCTGTGCCGGTGATCATCGCACCTGCGGCCGTGACCTCCAGTTCGGTCATCCGCAGATTGTCGAGGGTGACGGGCGGATTGCCCTCTTCGAACATCCGCGCGATTCTCTCGGCCTGTGCGGGATCGAACATCGCCTCACGCATGATCGCGTCCCCTTCGAGGCCCAGCGCGACTGTCACCGGAATGCGGGGCAGGATTTTCGCGGGATCAAAGATATCCCACAGCGCGTCCGACATGGTGAAATCGCGCAGGGCAATACCGATGGCCGCAGGCGTCGGTTCATCCGAAGGCAGGACCGGCACGATGGCATTGCTGCCGTATTCCGCGACCGCGACCTCGATCGGCTGCGGGAAGGCGTTCACCTCGACCGTGGCCTTCACGTCCTTGGTCAGGGTGTTGTAGGTCAGACCGTCCTCGGTGAAATCCGAAGAGAACGTGCTCGCACCGGACCCCAGCGCCATCGCAAAGGGACTGCCATCTGTGACTGCGTTTACGGCCATTTCACTGCTGGCCACAGAGCCGTCGAACGAGAACGTCCCGCCTTCGATGGCCATCTGGTGCAGATCATTCATCCCGCCGATTTTCCCTGCGGAGGTCGAAACCACATCGATCCCGTTCAGCAAAGCATCCAACTGCAGGTTATCCGAAGAGCCCGCGTCCTTGACCGACACATCGAGCTGTACGTTTTCCACCTGATAGGCTTGCTCGATCAGCGCCTCTTGCAGCTTTGAGGTGCTCGACATTCCGTTCATCGTGACGTCGACCCGCGCATCCGGGATCGTTTTCCCGTCGGTTTTCAGCTCGTCCAGACCAACAGACACGGATTCTGCCGTGTAAGTCTGAACAAGGTTATCGGGCGTTCCGCTGACGACAATGTTTGCACCGATCTGACGGACATAGAGGTCCAGATCCATGGTCCGGCCGTCTTCTTTGTAGCTGATCATGCCGTCGTATTCGGGGGCGGTCGTCACGACGACCGTACCGTCGCCATTGTCCGTCAGCGCGACACTGGGAACGACGAAAGACATGGACCCCTCGGGGAAGCCCATGGAAACCCTCAGGTCTTTGATTGTCAGCGTGTCGCCGGATCTTTCTTCGCTGGTGGCGGTATAGCCCCCATACATGCTTTCCATCGCGGCCTGCCAACCAGCCCAGACCTCTTCGGGGGTGACATCGGCGGCTGCGACCGTGGCCAGTGCGCCCCACGCGACAGAAGCGCCAAGCAATAAACGGGTCGTCATAACGTACCTTTCAGAAAATAGCATTTTGGGCCGACCTTCCGCTCTTGCTCGCAAAATCGTCAAGGTCGATTTTCTGGACCTGAACTTAGGGGTTTATTACGAATGTTCAAAGTGCATCAGGAGGTTCTCATGGCAGACTTGGCGGGAAAGTGCGTATTTGTGACCGGAGCAAGCCGCGGGATCGGCGCCGCAGCCGCGCGGGAGTTCGCCGCGCAAGGCGCAAATGTTGTTCTGGCCGCACGCAAAGGGGATGAAATCGCAGAGATCGCAGGCGAAATCGGCCCGCAGGCCCTAGCCATTCCCTGCGATGTCAGCCGCTATTGGGAGGTCGAAGCCGCCGTACAAGCCGCCCTCGGCACCTTTGGCAGTCTGGACGTGCTGATCGGCAATGCAGGCGTGATCGACCCCATCGGCCACTTGCAGGACAACGACCCCGACGCGTGGGGACACCTGATCGACATCAACGTCAAAGGCGTCTTTCACGGAATGCACGCGGCCCTGCCCGTCATGAAATCACAGGGCGGCGGGACAATCCTGACCGTCAGTTCGGGCGCCGCCGCACGCCCCGTCGAAGGCTGGAGCGCCTATTGCGCCTCCAAGGCCGCGGCCCAGATGCTGACCCGCTCTCTTGATCTCGAAGAACGCGGGAACGGCATCCGCGCCATCGGCCTTTCCCCAGGCACCGTGGCCACCGACATGCAGCGCGACATCAAGGCCAGTGGCATTAACCCTGTCAGTCAGCTTGATTGGTCCGAACACATCCCCGCCGAGTGGCCCGCCAAAGCGCTCGTCTGGATGTGCAGCGCCGAGGCCGACGACTGGCTCGGCGGGGAAATCTCTCTGCGGGATGAGGACATCCGGCGCAAGGTAGGACTGCTATGATTGACGTAACCCGCGAAGGGGACCTCTGGACCATCCGCATCAACCGCCCCGACAAGGCGAACTCTCTGACCAAAGAGATGCTGACCACGCTGGCCGACACCTTCGAGGCCGCCAAAGACGCCCGCGCCGTGATCTTGACCGGCGAAGGCAAGGTGTTCAGCGCCGGTGCCGATCTGGACGAGGCCCGCGCAGGGCTGGCTGTGGATACGGTGTGGGAACGTCTGTCTTCGGCGGTTGCCGCGGTTCAGGGGCTCACGGTTGCCGCATTGAACGGCACGCTGGCTGGCGGCGCGATGGGCATGGCGCTGGCCTGTGATCTGCGCATCGCGGTCCCGACGGCAAAGTTCTTTTATCCTGTGATGAAACTGGGCTTCATGCCTCAACCCAGTGACCCCGTCCGCATGGCCCAGCTGATCGGCCCGTCGCGAACCAAGTTCATCCTGATGGGCGGTCAAAAGATCACTGCGGACGAAGCCTACGCCTTTGGCCTCGTGGACCGGCTGGTCGCACCGGACGCGCTGATGGAGGAGGCCACGTCCATCGTTCAGGACACCCTCGCCGCCAAGCCGGAAATCGCCATGGGCATCAAGGAACTCTGTCGCCGCTAGAGCCAGAAAAAGCAAAGACCCGAGGGATTTCTCCCTCGGGCCTTCCGCGAGCGGCGGCTTCTTTCGAAGTTAGATGGCAGAGCTGTGGCCAGCTTTGCTCAGGTCATAGGCATCAAAATCGCGGGCGATGATGCGTGTCATGGCGCGGGCATCGGGCTTGATCGTCAGCTGGGTGCCGACAACCTCGATCATGCCTTCGTATTTAGTCGCGACCTCGTTGTAGTAGGCCATCAAGGTCGCCATGCCCAAACCGTAGGTCCGTTGCAGTTCGTCCCCGTCGATCCCGAAGGTGCACATCAGCATCTCGATGATCCGGCCGCGCATCAGGTCTCCACCCTTGAAGGTGTGACCCCGCGCCGTGGCGAACTGCCCTGCGCGGACTGCCGACGTATAGGCCGACGTCGAGGACGCATTCTGCGCGTAGCCTTGCGGGAACCGCGAAATCGAAGAGGCCCCGAGCCCGATCAGCACGTCCGCCGTGTCATCGGTGTAACCTTGGAAATTCCGGCGCAGCTTGCCGGTGCGCAGGGCCACATCCAGCCCGTCACCTTTCAGCGCAAAGTGGTCGATGCCGATCTCGGTATACCCGTCCCACATAAAGAGCTGGCGCGCTGCTTCGAACAGATCGAGCCGCTCTTCGGGGGTCGGCAGCGCGTCCGACGGGATCATCTGCTGGCGTTTCGCCATCCACGGAACATGGGCGTAGCCATACAGCGCCACGCGGTCGGGCGACAGCGACAGCAGCTTTTGGACCGACTCGTTGATCCGCTCTTTGGACTGGTGCGGCAGGCCATACAGAATGTCCGCGTTCAGGCTGTTGATCCCCCGCGCGCGAATCATGTCGACCGCTTTTTTCGTGACCTCGAAGCTCTGGATTCGCCCGATGGTCTGCTGGATTTCGTCGTCAAAGTCCTGAACACCGATCGACGCACGGTTCATTCCGGCGGCTGCCAGCGCATCCAGACGGGCCTCGTCAATTTCGTTCGGATCGATCTCGACCGAGAATTCGTAGCCTTTGGCAAACTGTGCAATCGCCGCGATCGCCGCTGCCAGATCGGTCATCATTTCCGCCGAAAGCAAGGTCGGCGTTCCGCCCCCCCAGTGCAGACGCGACAGAGTGACGCCCTCTGGTAGAATTTGACCAAGTGATGCAATTTCTGCCTTGAGTGTCTGTAGATAGACCCGTACCGGATCATCGCTCTGTGTGCCCTGAGTGCGGCATGCACAGAACCAACAGAGCCGACGGCAGAAGGGCACATGGATATACAGCGAGATACTGTTTCCGGCCGGAATAGCCTTCACCCACCCTTCGAAATCGGTCGGCGCGACGTCGTTCGAAAAGTGCGGTGCGGTGGGGTAACTGGTGTAACGCGGGACTTTCGCGTCAAACAGACCCAATTTGGCGAATTGTGTTTTCGTAACCATGGGCCTACCGTTAAAGATGACTTTGAGGGTCATCCTTGACCCAGATCAAGCGCGAACAAGATGTTGAATGATGCTTTGAAATTTGATGCCCATAATTGCGATGGGTGCCCGATCCGTCATCGTGCCGTCTGTGCGCGTTGCGAAACGGACGAGCTCGAGCTGCTGGAGCAGATCAAGTACTATCGCAGTTACGAGGCAGGCCAGACTGTTATCTGGTCCGGTGACCAAATGGACTTTGTCGGCTCGGTTGTTTCCGGCATTTCCACCCTGACCCAAACAATGGAAGACGGCCGCACTCAGATGGTGGGTCTGCTGCTGCCCAGCGATTTCGTGGGCCGTCCGGGGCGTGATCGTGCGGCCTATGACGTGGTGGCCGTGACCGACATGGTGATGTGCTGCTTCCGCCGCAAACCGTTCGAGGCCATGATGGCCAAGACCCCGCATATCGCGGAGCGTCTTCTGGAAATGACTTTAGACGAACTGGATGCCGCCCGCGAATGGATGCTGGTTCTGGGTCGCAAGACCGCGCGGGAAAAGATCGCCTCGCTCTTGGCGATTATCGCGCGCCGTGATGCGACGCTGAAATTGGCATCGACCCAAGGCCGCTTGGTGTTCGACCTACCCCTGACCCGCGAGGCGATGGCCGATTATCTGGGCCTGACGCTGGAAACCGTGAGCCGCCAGATCAGCGCCCTGAAGCGCGAGGGTGTCATTGAACTCGAAGGCAAGCGCCACGTCACTATCCCTGACATGGGCCGCCTGCTGGAAGAGGCTGGCGACGATTCCGACGGCGGTATGCTGGCCTAACACCCCGACACGAAAAAGGCGCGGACCCCCGCGCCTTTTGTCTTTTTCGGATCCTGTCTGAATGCGACCTTAGTGGGACAGGAACACCGGCAGTTTCGCGTTCTCCAGAATGCCGCGGGTTGCGCCACCCAAGATCGCTTCGCGAAAGCGCGAGTGACCATACCCGCCCATAACCACCAGATCGGCGCCGATATCTTCGGCATGACGGGCCAGCACGTCCGAAATCCGCGGCATGGTTTTCGCCAAAACCGAAATTTCCACATGCACGCCGTGGCGCGACAGGTATTCGGACAGACGCCCACCGGGATCGGAACGCTCGGGGCCATGGGTCGGCGGGTTGATGATCGCGATCGACACGAATTCAGCCTTTTTCAGCAGCGGTAGCGCACGGCGCACCGCATTGAGAGCCTCGGCGCTTTCGTTCCAACCGATGATGATGCGTTTGAAGTCCGTCGCCCCGTCATAGCCGGTCGGCACCATCAGCACCGAGGTATCCCCGTCAAACAAGGCTGCCTCCAGCACGGGCTCCAGCTCTACGCCGGTCCCGTCGCCATAAGGTTGCGCCATAACCGCCAGATCAGAGAATCGGGCGCGGGCAGCCACGTGACGGCCCAGATCCGCAATCGCAGCAACGGCGGTCTCGACGTTCCAGCGCAGGTCTTCGGGTTCCAGCTTGGCGCGGATTTCAGCCTCCAGCTCGGTGGCTTCGGCTTGGGCCCGTTGCAGGGTTTCCTGCAAAACCATCGCATTGGCACCGGCATAGTAATATCCGGTCTGGGTGCGATCGATACCCATGGTCAGCACATCCAGATGTGCATCCCAAGCACGGCACAGCGCCTTGGCTACATTCAGCGGGGCCTCTGCCGCTGCAGGATCAGTCACAGTGGTGAATAGTGTTTTGTAAGCCATCTCGTCCGCCTGAGTTGGACATCTGGGACCGACTCTACTTCGGGACAGGGCACTCGACTTTGAGATGCATCAACAATTCGAATGCGACCTTGGTGACGCGATTGACTCAGATCAAAGAATTGTGACCCCCAGACACGCCATATGAGCCCAGTCAATGGAGCCCGTGTGTCCATTTCACTTCGGATTCGCGGGAAGACAAAGGGACGTGGTATGATAAACTATCTTAAGCTAGCCGCGCTGGGGGTGATTACGCTGTTCGCAGCCATCGCCGCCAACTACGCGCGCGATCTGGCCTACATGGTACACGCCATTATTATTATGGTTGTGGCCGGTGGCCTTTTTCTCTGGACCCTGCGTAACACCGACGAACCCTCCAAGAAGGTTGCCGTGGAAACCGGCTACATGGACGGTGTCGTGCGCTATGGTGTGATCGCCACCGCCTTCTGGGGCGTTGTCGGCTTTCTCGCCGGGACCTTTATTGCATTTCAGCTGGCCTTTCCGGCACTGAACTTTGAATGGGCAGAAGGCTACGCCAACTTTGGCCGTCTGCGTCCCTTGCACACCAGCGCGGTGATTTTCGCATTCGGCGGCAACGCCTTGATCGCGACATCGTTCTACATCGTGCAGCGTACCTCTGCGGCGCGCCTGTTCGGCGGCAACGCGGCGTGGTTCGTGTTCTGGGGCTACAACCTGTTCATCGTTCTGGCGGCGACCGGCTACCTTCTGGGCGCAACCCAGTCCAAGGAATACGCGGAACCCGAATGGTACGTTGACTGGTGGCTGACCATCGTTTGGGTCGTCTATCTGGTCGTCTTCATGGGCACCATCTTCAAGCGCAAAGAAAAGCACATCTACGTGGCGAACTGGTTCTTCCTGAGCTTTATCGTCACCGTGGCCATGCTGCACATCGTCAACAACCTGTCGGTGCCTGTCAGCATCTGGGGTTCGAAATCGGTGCAGGTCTTCTCTGGCGTTCAGGATGCGATGACCCAGTGGTGGTACGGCCACAACGCTGTGGGCTTCTTCCTGACGGCGGGCTTCCTGGGCATGATGTACTACTTCATCCCCAAGCAGGCCGAGCGCCCCGTTTACAGCTATAAACTGTCGATCATCCACTTCTGGGCCCTGATCTTCCTGTATATCTGGGCCGGTCCGCACCACCTGCACTACACCGCACTGCCTGACTGGGCCTCGACCCTTGGCATGGTGTTCTCGATCGTGCTGTGGATGCCCTCTTGGGGCGGTATGATCAACGGTCTGATGACCCTCTCGGGTGCATGGGACAAGCTGCGCACCGACCCCGTGATCCGCATGATGGTGATCTCGGTTGGCTTCTACGGCATGTCGACCTTCGAAGGTCCGATGATGTCGATCCGCGCTGTGAACTCGCTGTCGCACTACACTGACTGGACCATCGGCCACGTACACTCTGGCGCACTGGGCTGGAACGGCATGATCACCTTCGGTGCTCTGTACTACCTCGTTCCCAAGCTCTGGAACAAAGAGCGTCTGTACAGCCTCAGCCTCGTCAGCTGGCACTTCTGGCTCGCGACCATCGGCATCATCCTTTACGCGGCATCCATGTGGGTGACCGGTATCATGGAAGGCCTGATGTGGCGTGAAGTGGACGCAAACGGCTTCCTCGTGAACAGCTTTGCCGACACCGTTGCTGCGAAGTTCCCGATGTACGTTGCCCGTGGCCTTGGTGGTGTGATGTTCCTGACCGGTTCGATCATCATGTGCTATAACCTCTGGATGACTGTGGCCAAAGCGCCGGCGAAAGCCGAAGCCAGCGCCGCTGTCCCGGCTGAATAAGGAGTGCCGGAGCATGTCTATTCTCGATAAGCACAAAATCCTCGAGACCAACGGCTCGTTGCTGTTCGTGTTCGCCTTCCTCGTTGTCACCATCGGCGGCATCGTGGAGATCGCCCCGCTGTTCTGGCTGGAAAACACCATCGAAGAAGTAGAGGGCGTCCGCCCCTACTCTCCGCTGGAGCTACAGGGCCGCGAAGTCTACATCCGCGAGGGCTGCTACGTCTGTCACAGCCAGATGATCCGCCCGATGCGCGACGAGGTCGAGCGTTACGGTCACTACTCGCTGGCTGCGGAATCGATGTACGACCACCCGTTCCAGTGGGGCTCCAAGCGGACCGGACCCGATCTGGCCCGCGTGGGTGGCCGTTATTCGGACGAATGGCACCTTGATCACCTGCGTGACCCGCAGTCCGTGGTTCCTGAATCGGTGATGCCGAAATACGGCTTCCTCGAGGACAACCTGATCGAAGCGGAGTACATCCGTGAACTGATGGAAACCAACGCCTTGGTTGGTGTCCCCTACACCGAAGAAATGCTGGAAAACGCGGCCGCAGACTTCACCGTCCAGATCGACCCTTGGGGCGACTACGACGGTCTGCTGGAACGCTACCCCGGCGCGCAGGTGCGTAACTTTGACGGTCAGCCCGGCATTTCCGAAATGGATGCTCTGATCGCCTATCTCCAGATGCTGGGTACGCTGGTCGACTTCTCGACCTTCAACCCGGAAACCAGCCGCTAAGAGGTGATGTGATGGATATGTATACCATTACCCGCCAATTCGCGGACAGCTGGATGTTGTTATTCCTCTTCGGGTTCTTCGTTTCCGCAATTCTTTGGGTGTTCCGTCCCGGTGCATCCAAGGAATACCGCAAACCAGCGGAAAGCATCTTCCG
Source organism: Donghicola sp. (assembly GCA_964224285.1). GTDB lineage: Bacteria > Pseudomonadota > Alphaproteobacteria > Rhodobacterales > Rhodobacteraceae > Donghicola. The sequence continues at coordinate 14,202 of CAXQKF010000018.1, forward strand.
CAACGAAGATCGCCCGGCCAATGACCACGAGGAGGCTCGGACATGAGCAAGAAACCTGAAAAGAAAGAGGTCGAAACGACCGGTCACAGCTGGGACGGTATCGAAGAGTTCAACAACCCCCTACCCCGCTGGTGGCTGTGGACCTTCTATGCCTGTATCTTCTGGGGCGTTCTGTACACCATCGCCTATCCGGCATGGCCCCTGCTGAACGGCGCAACCCCCGGCATTCTGGGCTTCTCGACCCGCCAGAACGTTGCCGCTGAAATCGCCGCTGTCGAAGAGGCGAACGCAGCGATCAACACCCGGCTGGCCAGCGCAGAACTGACCGAGATCAGCGCAGACGCCGACCTGCAGAGCTACGCCAACAACGCTGGCGCCGCTGTGTTCCGCACCTGGTGCGCACAGTGTCACGGCTCTGGCGCGGCGGGTGCAACCGGCTACCCGAACCTGCTGGACGACGACTGGCTCTGGGGTGGTTCTATCGAAGAGATCCACACCACCATCGCGCACGGCATCCGCAACGAAGAAGACGCAGATGCCCGCTACAGCCAGATGCCCGCGTTCGGCACTGACGAACTGCTCGACAAAGAACAGATCCGTCAGGTCACCAACTACGTCATGTCCCTGAGCACCGAGCCCGAAGATCCGGCTCTGGTCGAAGAAGGCTCTGTCGTGTTCGCGGACAACTGTGCCAGCTGCCACGCAGAGGACGGCACAGGTGACCGTAGCCAAGGTGCACCTAACCTGACCGACGCCATTTGGCTGTATGGTGGGGATTACGAAACGCTGATTACCAGCGTCTCTCAGGCCCGATTTGGTGTTATGCCCAATTGGAATGAACGCCTGTCGGATGCGGAAATCGCTGCAGTCGCAACATATGTCCATGGTCTGGGTGGCGGGGAATAACCGCCACTGACCAAATAATACCCCGTTTTTTCCTACGGGGTTGCGCCGACGTTCTGTCCTGTTCGCGCGTTTCCTAGAACGTCGGCGCTTTTTTCTCAGACCGGAATTTACCGACCGCTCTGCTTTGGAAAAGCCCCAAATATCCATTAACCAAATGCACCTGTAAGCAGCAATCGCGGCTTATCGTGCTTAATTCGTAGAAAATCTGCCTTGGATTCAATGATTAGGGTCGCGCAACTCACCTTAAACGTGTATACCCGTCAGGAGCGCTGTAGAGTTATCTATGTTTTTGCAATCGCTTAAGGATCATTATTGTACTTCCGGCTAGGAAAAATAGAAATTTCAACTGTTTTGCTGCTTGAGTAAGTATGTAATGGTCATATTAACTTTGTATGAGTGTGTTTTTTCCACGCCGATTTTGTAAAATTGTTAGTCGAGATTAATAGATGGATTGGCTTCGCATGCCTTCTTTGCCCGCGCTCCGGGCATTTGCTGCCCTAGCGCAGTCGGGGAGTGTCTCTAGAGCAGGGGCACTTTTAAACGTAACACACGCGGCGATCAGCCAGCAGATCCGGCAGTTGGAGGGGCATTTGGGGACGCCTCTTGTGGCGCGTCAGGGTCGTGGTGTCATGCTGACACCAGAAGGCACGCAGCTCGCTCAGGTGCTGCTTCCCGCGCTAGAGACAATCTACCAGAAGGTCGAGGAAATGACCGATGGTGACGAGACGCGCCCCCTGCAGGTTGCTGCGGCGCCTCTGTTCACCATCAACTGGCTGATGCCCCGCCTGGATGCTTTCCGCCAGCTCCACCCCGAGATCGAGGTCCTACTCAACCCGACGTCGGAAATCGTTGACCTGCGTCCCGCAGGCATCGACATGGCAGTGCGCTACGGCGCCGGCGTCTGGCCTGCACTCGAGGCCACTCAGCTGCTGCCCTCTGACTTGGTGCTGGTCGGGAAATCCGATCTGGTCGGCGACCGCGAAATCTCTGGCCCTGCTGATCTGATGGATCAGAAATGGCTCCAGGAAAACGGCTCGAACGAGACCGGTGTCTGGCTCGAAGCGCATGGCATTTCCGCAGCCAAGGGTCCGCAGGTCACTCCCCTGTCGAACGCTCAGCTGATGGATGCCCTGCTCGATGGCGAAGGCATTGCCCTTGTCAGCCGTGCGATGGTCCGCCGTCCGCTCAACGATGGGGCGCTGAAGGTTCTGTTCGAATCTCCGAACGAAGCTCTGGGCTATTATTTCGTGACCCGTCCCGGTGTTCAGCGGAAATCCCTGTCGACATTTGCCGAATGGCTGAAGGGCCAATTGTCGCAATAGCTATGGCAAAGATTCGGGTTTGACCTGTGTCAAAGCCCGAAGACACGGCTCCTGCAAAAAGGGCAACATCAGATGCCCTTTTTTTATTTCGGAGCGATTCCGTGAGCCAAGCCGACCAGCCAGACGAACAACTCTACGCCGCCCGCGAGCCTATATTTCCCAGACGCGTGAGCGGCAAGTTCCGGAACCTGAAATGGGTGATCATGGCGATCACTCTGGGCATCTACTACATCACCCCATGGCTCCGCTGGGATCGCGGCCCCAACCTGCCCGATCAGGCCGTTCTGGTTGATCTGGCCAACCGCCGCTTCTTTTTCTTCTTTATCGAGATCTGGCCCCACGAGTTCTACTTCATCGCGGGTTTGCTGATTATGGCGGGCCTTGGCCTGTTCCTGTTTACCTCCGCGCTCGGACGTGTCTGGTGCGGCTATACGTGCCCGCAGACCGTCTGGACTGACCTCTTTATTCTGGTCGAACGCTGGGTCGAGGGCGACCGCAACGCACGCCTGCGCCTGCACCGCCAGAAAAAGATGGACCTGCGCAAGGCGCGGCTTCGGGCAACCAAATGGGCATTGTGGTTCCTGATCGCCCTCGCCACCGGCGGCGCTTGGGTGTTCTATTTCACCGACGCCCCGAGCCTGCTGAATGACCTGCTGCATTTCCGTGCGCACCCCGTAGCCTACACCACCATGGGCGTTCTGACCCTGACCACTTTTGTCTTCGGTGGTTTCATGCGCGAACAGATCTGCATCTATGCCTGCCCGTGGCCCCGCATTCAGGCCGCCATGATGGACGAAGACACCATCACCGTCGGCTACCGCGAATGGCGCGGCGAACCTCGCGGCAAGCACCGCAAAGCCGAAGGCGCAGAGAACCTTGGCGATTGCATCGACTGCATGGCCTGCGTGAACGTCTGCCCCCAAGGCATCGACATCCGCAACGGCCAGCAGATGGAGTGCATCACTTGCGCCCTGTGTATCGACGCCTGCGACGACATGATGGCCAAGATTGGCAAGCCCCGTGGCCTGATCGACTATATCGCGCTCTCGGACGAGAAACTGGAACGCGAGGGCAACCCGCCCCGCCCCATCATGAAGCACGTCTTCCGCCCGCGCGTCATTCTCTACACCGCGCTCTGGTCGCTGGTGGGCTTCGGCCTGATCGTCGCGCTGCTCAGCCGTCAGGACATCGACATGACCGTGGCACCCGTGCGGAACCCGACCTTTGTCACCCTGTCCGATGGCTCGATCCGCAACACATACGACGTGCGCCTGCGGAACAAACACGGCGAGGATCGCGGCTTTGTCGTCACCGTCGCGCCGTCGGATGTGTTCGAACTCAAGCTCGAGGGCTATGATGACAACGTGACCGACGTTCCGGCGGACAGCACCAAACTACAGCGCGTCTACATCGTCGCCGCACCGGACACCGACGCGGCAAAGGCAGAGCGGACCGAAATGACCATCACGGTCTCTGATCCCATCGCCGGTGAACAGGTCGCCAAAGAAACCGTCTTTAACGGAAGGGATAACTAATGGCTCAGGCAGCGAAACAGGAATTCCGCATCAAAGGCTGGCATGTGTTTGCCGGATTTGCGGCGGCTTTCGGTGTGATCATCACTGTGAACCTCGTGATGGCGTACAACGCCATCCACACCTTCCCGGGGCTGGAGACCAAGAACTCCTACGTCGCCAGTCAGAAGTTCAACGAAGCCAAGAAGGCGCAGGTCGCCTTGGGCTGGGACGCCCAGATCCGGCTGGAGCGGGGCAACCTGATCCTCTCGATCCGCGATGAAAACGGCGCCCCCGTGAACCCCCAGATCGAAGAAGCGATCCTTGGCCGCGCGACCGAAGCGCGGGACGACACCACCCCCGTCTTTGCGTGGACGGGATCTGACCTGTCGGCCCCCGTCACTCTGGGCCGTGGTAACTGGAACCTGCGTCTCAAGGCGCGGTCCGAAGACGGAACTCTGTTCCAGCAGCGTCTTGTGCTGCACGTGAAAGGTTAAGGAAATGACAGTCGCGATCAGTCGTCAGGCCCCTTCGGCGTGTCCGGCCTGTGTTGCTGCCCCTTCGGCCGAGGCGATTGCCGCCCGCGCCGCCGAACTCAAAGACACACGGATCGCGCTGTCCTTGCCCACCATTCACTGCTCGGCCTGCATCAGCGCGGTCGAGACAGCCCTGAACGCCTATCCGGGCGTCAAGGATGCGCGGGTCAACCTGACCCTGAAGCGCGCCAACGTGGACGCCGAGATGTCCGTCGATCCCGCCGACTTGGTGGGTCTGCTCGAAGGGATCGGCTACGAGGCGCATGAACTCGACGTCGCCACCATCCAATCCACCGCCACGGACAAAGCGGGCCGCGATCTGCTGATGCGTCTGGCCGTTGCGGGCTTTGCCTCGATGAACGTGATGCTGCTGTCCGTGTCCGTCTGGGCCGGAGCCGCTGACGCCACCCGCGACATGTTCCACTGGATTTCGGCGGCGATCACCCTGCCCGCCATCGGGTTCTCGGGCCAACCCTTCTTTCGCAACGCGTGGAAGGCTCTGTCCGCAGGCCGTTTGAACATGGACGTCCCGATCACGCTGGCGATCCTGCTGGCGGTGGTCATGTCCGTCTGGGAAACCGCGCTCTCCGGGCACCACGCCTATTTTGACGCAGCGCTGACCCTGACCTTCTTCCTGCTAGCGGGCCGCTATCTGGACCACCGCACCCGCGCCGTGGCCCGCTCTGCTGCCGAGGAACTGGCGGCACTCGAAGTCCCCCGCGCCATCCGCATCACCGATGGCACCGAACAGACCGTCGCCCCCGCAGACCTGCGGATCGGGGATATCGTCCTTGTCCGTCCGGGCTCGCGCTGCCCCGTGGATGGCGAGATTGTCACCGGCACCTCTGAACTCGACCGATCGCTGCTGACCGGCGAAACCGTCCCTGTCGCCGCCGCCCCCGGCCAAGCGATCAGCGCGGGCGAGGTCAACCTGACCGGCCCCCTGACCATCCGCGCCAATGCCGTGGGACAGGACACCTCCTTGCACCGCATGGCCGATCTGGTCGCCATCGCAGAGTCCGGCCGCTCGCGCTATACCTCACTGGCGGACCGCGCGGCGAAACTCTATGCGCCCGGCGTGCACATCCTGTCGGCCCTCAGCTTTGTCGGGTGGTTCATCTATTCGCAGGATCTGCGGACCTCGCTGAATATCGCCGCGGCTGTACTGATCATCACCTGCCCCTGTGCGCTGGGTCTGGCTGTTCCGGCAGTGACCACCGCTGCCTCTGGCCGCCTGTTCCGCAAGGGGATGCTGATCAAGCACGAAACCGCGCTGGAACGTCTGGCCACCGTGGACACCGTCGTCTTTGACAAAACCGGCACCCTGACCGAAGGCACCCCCGTGCTGTCCAACCTTGGCGATCACAGCACCGCCGATCTGGAAATCGCGCTGGCCCTAGCCGAAGGCTCGGGTCACCCTCTGTCCCGCGCCATCACCAGTGCCGCCCGCGCCGCTGGTATCAAACCCGCGCAGATCACCGAGATCACCGAACGTCCGGGCCAAGGCACCGAAGCCACTTGGCGCGGCCAGACCGTCCGGTTGGGCCGCAACGACTGGATCGGCGCAAAGGCGGGGGACGTGACCTCTGCTTGGCTGCGCGTGGGCATCAACGCGCCCGTGCAGTTCCGCTTTGCCGATGACCTGCGGGCCGGCGCCGAAGAAACCATCACCGCGCTCAAAGCGGCTGGAAAACGGGTCATCCTGCTGTCCGGTGACAGCGAAACCCCCGTCGCTGATCTGGCGCACCGCCTTGGCATCGACGAATTCCAAGCGAACTGCCTGCCCCAGACCAAGCTCGCCACAATCGAATCCCTGTCCGCCAGCGGCGCGCATGTCCTGATGGTGGGCGACGGTCTTAACGACACCGCCGCGCTGGCCGCCGCAGATGTGTCAATTAGCCCCGCCACGGCACTGGATGCGGCCCGCGTCGCGTCGGATATCGTTTTGCTAGGCCGTGACCTGTCCCCAGTGGCGGATTCTCTGGTGACAGCCCGCAAAGCCACCCGACGCATCCAAGAGAATTTCCAGATCGCCACGGCCTACAACGTCATCGCCGTGCCGCTCGCGATCATCGGTCTGGCGACGCCCCTGATCGCGGCGCTGGCCATGTCCACCAGTTCCATCATCGTGTCGCTTAACGCGCTCCGCCTGAGGTAACCCATGCAAGTCCTGACCTTCCTGATCCCGATCTCGCTCATTCTTGGGGGCCTCGGACTCGTCGGTTTTGTCTACACGCTGCGCTCCAGCCAGTACGATGACCCCGACGGGGACAGCCAGCGCATCCTCAGTGACAAGTGGGATGACCGCCCCAAACCGTAAGTATCAAACGTAGAAAAACCCTATTCGTTGTTTCTGCATTCCACACAACACAACCCATTTTTTTCAAGGTTTTATCCCAAGAAGTACTGGAAATAGCTCATCTACCCCCAGTAACCTGCCCTCGTGCAAATACCGTGCAGCGTTGATGTAGAGACAGGTTTCCAATGGTTGAACAAAAGTACACGATCGCGGCTTTGTGGATGGAAGGCCCGCTTAGCTATCTGGAACAGCTCTGCATGAAGTCCTTTGTGGATGCAGGGCACCCGACGGTTCTCTATCACTACGGACCACTGGAAAATGTCCCTGACGGGATCGAACTGGCAGACGCCAACGAAATCCTGCCGCAGACCAACTTCTTGCAGCACGAACGCACCGGCAGCCCCGCGCTGCATTCGGACCTGTTCCGCTACAAAATGCTCAAGAAGATGCGCAATGCGATCTGGGCCGACACCGACGCCTATTGCATGAAGCCGTTCGAAACCCCGAACGGGCACTTTTACGGCTGGGAATCCGCGCACCACATCAACGGCGGCGTTCTGGGCCTGCCCCATGACAGTGACACCCTGAACGCGCTCTTGGATTTCACCAGCGATGAATTCGCGATCCCCAGCTACTATGGCCCCGAATACGAGGCTGAACTGATCGCCAAGCGCGATGCGGGCGAACCCGTCCACGCCAGCGAACAGCCTTGGGGCGTGTGGGGGCCGCACGCGGTCACGCATTTCCTGCACGAAACCGGCGAGGCGCGCTTTGCCCTCCCCCAAGAGGGGCTCTATCCCTTCACGTTCAAAGACCGCCGCTACATGTTGAAAAAGAATTTCGACACCACCGGCTACATCACCGAAAACACCTATTCCGTGCACTTGTACGGCCGCCGGATGCGCGCCCGGTTGGGCGAGGCTGGCGAACCGCCCCACCCCAAGAGCCTGCTTGGCAAGCTGATGATCAAGCACGGAATCGACCCCGACAAGGCGCCGATCCGCCGCAAACCCAAAGTGGCCGAGGACGGCACCGTCGTGGTCCCCCTCGCCCCCGTGCGCGCCGCCGAGAAGGCCGGTCGTGGCAAGGTGAACCTGACCGATCTGGCGGACAAACACGGCACCAGCAAGGGTGGCAAGAAATTCCGCTATACCGAAGCCTACCAGATGATCATGCTGCCCCACCGGAACCGTGCGGTCAGCCTGCTGGAACTCGGTCTTCAAGAGGGCGGCCCCGAACGCGGCGGCGATATCGACCGTGAAACCACCGACCTGCCTTCGATCCGCATGTGGCTGGACTATTTCCAGAAGGGCGAGATCACCGGCATCGACATCTCCGACTTCAGCTGGTTCAAGGACGACCGCTTCAAATTCATCCAGTGCGATCTGGACGACGAGGCTGCTCTGGATCAGGTCGCCGAGGGGCTCGGGGAATTCGATTTCATCATCGACGATGCCAGCCACGCCTCGAACCATCAGCAGATGGCCTTCCTCAAGCTGTTCCCCAAGGTGAAATCCGGCGGTTTCTACATCATCGAGGGCCTGCGCGGTCAGGCTCCCCGCTATGAACCGCCGCGTTTCACCACAACCGCGGACCTGTTCGAAAGCTACAACAAGGGCGGGATCTTCCGTCACCGCAACAAGGAAATCGGCGACCAGTTCAACGATCTCCGACTGGATATCTCGGGCGCCATCCTAATGCCCGCCTTCTTTCTGAAGCCCAAGCAGAGTAACCTGCTGATCGTCCAGAAACGCTAGGGGGTCGCAAATTTGGCCAGCTTCGACTTTTCCTTGATGCAAAGCCTCGCAGCCGAGGAACAAGGCGAATACCACGAGACGCCGCTTCATGCGGTGGTGCACATCCCGGGCAAGGACCGACTGCTGGTCGGCTTCGACAACCTGTCATGGAACCGCGAAGAGGGCCCGCGCAAGCCGTGGGCCTTTGATGTGGCGCGGAAAAACGGCTGGGGCGTCGTCGGCGTCATGTGCAAGAAATCCGACTGGTTCCGCGACTTGGCCCTGTTCCGCATCCTAGAGGGGATGCGCGATTGCGGGGTGTTCTCGTCCTATCCGGCGGTCAGCATGTACGGCTCCAGCATGGGGGCCTACGGGGCCTGCGCCTTTGCCGGCCTTGCCCCCGGATGCACCGTCGTCGCGTTCAGTCCCCAGTCCACACTGGCCAAAGACCTAGCACCATTCGAAAACCGCTACGACCGCGCCGCCGACCGCGCCGACTGGAGCCAAGGGCCCTATCGCGACGCCGCCACCGGCCTTGCGGCGGCGGGCAAGGCCTACCTCGTCTACGATCCCCTCGTCCCCGAGGATCAGGCCCATATCGACCGCCTCGCCCAGCCCAATTGCGAGGTTCTGGGCTGGAACCACCTGACCCACAAAGTCCCCCCCAGCCTCAAACGCATGGAGATTCTGAAACCCGTCTCCATGGAAATGCTGGACGGCACCATGACCCGCCAGCGGTTCTACGAACTTCTACGCAACCGCCGGAACGCGATCCCCTACACCCTGCGCCTGCTGCAAGAGGCGGCGGACAAGGGCCACATGAAGCTGGCCCTCTCTGCCACCGCCTACGCCCGCAAGCACAAGGACAATTGGAAGCTCCGCCAGTTCCACAAAAACCTGACGGCCAAGGCCAAGGAGCAGGGGCTCTAGAACTCCTGCTCGCCTTCCATTTCCTGCACGGTGAAAAAGAAATCCTCGGGCTGGTCTTTGAAAACCACGTCATCAGGCACGCAATCGGGGCCGGTGTGGAACACCGCTGACCCGAAATGCAGATGCATACGGCTCAGCCGCTGCATCCGGTCGCCGGTGATATCGCCGTAGAACTTCTTGTAGTTCTCGGTCGCCATCAGACGATCAATATGTGCCCGATGCGCAGCGATACAATGCTCGTGGGCCGCGCGGATTTCGGGGTCTTCGAGCAGGCGCGCCATCTCGGCCTCGACCTGCGGAAGCATCCGCATAATGCTGCGGTTTTCCTCGAAGTTGTTGTTCATCCGGAACCAGTAGGCCAGCCCCTGATCCCGATCCACGTGGTTCACCCGCCCGCGGTCACGCTTCACGAGGAAACTCTCGGCCGACCGCACGGCGTAGTGGTTCAGCGACACCATGCCATAACCCACCGTGGACGCCGTAGAGCGCCACGCGGTCCGGTATTCCTTTTCGGGCATCGGCTGCCCCGAGCCGTTCACCCAGTTGATCTGGTCCACCAGCTGCGGCTTCAGCCCCTTGGGCCGGTGCACACCGAATTTCTTGAACAGACCGATGTTGCGGAACAGCGTCTTGAAGCCCCACGCCTGATGCGGCTTGCGCGCCATCTCGGGGGCACAGCGGTCGAAC
>CAXQKF010000019.1:0-2200 GCA_964224285.1 Donghicola sp.
TCAGACCCTGCTGATCCCCATCCTGATCTATTCGCTGGCCGCTATGGGCCTGAATATCCTGACCGGCTATGCGGGGCAGCTTAGCCTTGGGACCGCCGCATTCATGGGGGGCGGGGCCTCTGCCTGCTACACGCTGGTAACGATCATGCCGTGGATGAACCCTCTGGGGGCGGTGCTCCTGTCGGGGTTCTTCTCTGCCGGGGTTGGTGTGATGTTCGGCATTCCCAGCCTGCGGATCAAGGGCTTCTATCTGGCGATTGCCACCCTAGCGGCGCAGTTCTTTCTGGTGTGGCTGTTCGAAAAGTGGGCGTGGCTCTATAACTACAACGCCTCGGGCGCGATTCAGGTGCCGAACCTTGATATGTTCGGTGTGACTGTCGCTGGCCCCACCGCAGACAGCATGACCCAGTACTATGTGGTTCTGGGAATCGTCAGCCTGATGACCATGCTGTGCATCAACCTGACTCGTGGAAATCTGGGCCGGACGTGGAAGGCGACCCGCGACATGGACATTGCGGCCGAACTCATCGGCATCAACCTGATGAAGTCCAAGCTGACCGCCTTTGCCATCAGCAGCTATATCGTGGGGGTGGCGGGCGCGCTGTTCGTGTTCATGTGGCGCGGCGCGGCAGAGCCGAACCTGTTCGATATCCCGCTATCGTTCCGCATTCTGTTCATCGCGATCATCGGCGGTCTGGGCTCGATCCTTGGCAACTACTTGGGCGCAATCCTGATCGTGGGTCTGCCCGTGATCCTGAACACCCTGCCCGAAACCTTTGGCCTGCCGATCAGCTCGGCCACGGTCGAGCACCTGAACATCATGATCGTCGGCGCACTGATCGTGTTTTTCCTAATCATCGAACCGCACGGCTTGGCCCGCCTTTGGGCGCTGATCCGTGAGAAGCTCGTGATCTGGCCGTTCCCGCACTAACGCGGGGCAGCCCAACCATTGGTGCGTTCTTTGAGGAGGGAGCGTGCCGAATTCCATCCACGTGATCCAAGGGAGGAGACCGGATGAAACTGTGGAAGAAACTGGCAGCCGCTACAGCGCTGACCGTAATCGCAGGCGGAGCCATGGCCGAGGGCCTGTACGCCCCGAACATGGCCTACCGCACCGGCCCGTTCGCAGCGCTGGGTATCCCGCTGATGAACGGTCAGGCCGACTATATGACCATGCTGAACGAACGCGATGGCGGCGTCGGCGGTGTCAAAGTGGACTTTGCCGAATGCGAAACCGGCTATTCGACCGAAAAGGGCGTCGAATGCTACGAAAAGACCAAGGGCAACGCCATCGTGACCCAGCCTTGGTCCACCGGCATCACCCTGCAAGTTCTGCCCAAGACCAACGTGGACGAGATCCCGATCCTTGCGCCCGGCTATGGCTTTAGCCCCATGTCCGAGGGCGGCACCTTCCAGTGGGCGTATAACCCGCCTGCATCGTACTGGGACGGCGCCTATATGATCGTCTCGCACATCGCGGGCGGTGATATGGCCAGCCTCAAGGGCAAGAAGATCGCGTTCCTGCACTTGGACCACCCCTTTGGCAAAGAGCCTTTGCCGCTGCTGGAGCAGATGGCCGCCGAGCATGGCTTTGAACTGGTTCCGATCCCCGTTGGTCTGAAGGAAATGCAGAACCAGTCGGCGCAGTGGCTGCAAATCCGCCGCGAGCGTCCCGACAATGTGATCATGTGGGGCTGGGGTGCGATGAACAGCGCCGCCATTCAGGAAGCGGTCAAGACCCGCTATCCCATGGACCAGTTCTATGGCGTCTGGTGGGCGGGTCATGACCCCGATCTGGCAGCCGTAGGTGCCGAGGGCAAAGGCTATAAGTCGATCAGCTGGTCGATGCCGCAGCCCGACAGCGCCCTGATGGCGGACATCAAGAAATACGTCATCGACACCGGCAAAACCCAGACCACCGAAGACCAGCTGAACAGCGTTTTCTATCAGCGAGGTCTGGTCATGTCGATGATGCTGGCCGAAGGCATCAAGGCCGCTCAGGCGCACACCGGCAACGCGGAAATCGGTCCCAAGGACCTGCGTTGGGGTCTCGAGAACCTGAACATCACCGACGAGAAGCTCGCAGAGCTGGGGATGGAAGGCATGGTGCCGCCGTTCTCGACGTCTTGCTCGAACCACACCGGTCACTCGGGCGCGTGGATTCTGGAATGGGATGGCGCAAAGTTCACCCCAGCCAGCG
>CAXQKF010000020.1:0-11270 GCA_964224285.1 Donghicola sp.
GTGACTGGAGTTCAGACGTGTGCTCTTCCGATCTGCGACATTCATCTCGGAAAGCGGTCAGGAGATCGCCTATCCGACCAGTGGTGGCCTATGGCACTTCTATTCCCGCAGCATCATGGTCGAATACGGCGACTACGAGGGCAACATGGGCCACTCGGATTGGTTTTCTTACTGATCTGAGCTTTCACTGGGCTTTAGGGAAATTGGGCGTAGCTCGGCCAGACAAGCATCAAAGCGTTCCGGATCAACATGCCAGCGGCGGCTTACCGAGCCATCATTCCAATGGTAATCGGTGAACAGGTGAATCTCCTGCGCACCATCGTTCAGAAACCCGTCTTGGAAGGGCCAGCCTGTCTTCTTCTTACCCATTGAACTCTCTGCACTCCATTTGACTACCTCTTGAGACGTTCCACTCCAGGACGCATCAGGAGCTGGCAAATAATGGCTAGCGTTTTGTGAAGAGCTCTTTTGGATCTACGTTCAGCGCTTTGGCGATACGTTCGAGAAGGTCGAGGGAGGCGGCGAACTTGGCGTTCTCGACCTTGCCCATATGGCCGCGGCTCACGTCGGCCCGATGAGCAAGCTCCTCTTGGCTGAGGCCGCGGGCGCGTCTCAAGTCCTGGATGTTCAGTGCTACACGGTCCCGCAAGTTCATGCCCGCGAAACGGACACGCTGCGCGAAATATCGCCACGCGATATATGTTACATTCGGAGGTGCAGAGAAGAATTCTTGGAACGGCGCGAGATCACCGGACTGGGATGCCTGCCGATGCGCAGGTCACGGGATGATCCGTCTCGCAAACATAATGGGCCGTTCAATCGTTCTTTCGGAAAAGGGCGGCACCGGCAATACCGGTGCCGCTAGGAATTCGCCCACAGGGAGGAGGTAAAGGGCGAATTCTACAGCGAAATTTGTGTGCGCACCACTTGAACCGCGACTCGTGTTTGGTTCAGGGTAGGGGGTTCATCGCATTTCCTCCATCATCTTTTCACGGAACACCTCTGCAGGCGTTTTCCATCCCAAGCATTTTCGGGGCGTATTATTCAGTCTGTCACAGATCTCTTTCATGTCCTGATCCGTCATTGAGCGGATATCACGTTTTCTAGGCAGCCAGCGCCGAGCACGCCGGTTCGTGTTCTCGACCGTTCCTTTTTGCCACGGAGAGGACGGATCACAGAACCAGGCTTGCGTGCCAATCTCAGCTTGTAGATGTGGCCAGTTCATAAACTCAGAACCACGATCAAAGGTGATCGATCTGCGCGCTGGATGGGGCAGGTCTTTGATCGCCTCAACGATCTTTTCCATCACGGGTTTGGTGCGCTTGTTCGGGTTTTTAAGGATCACCGTGAACCTGCTGACGCGTTCAACAAGCGAAGTGACGTTTGCCTGCCCAAGCTTTTGTTTGAACAGCATCAAATCGCCCTCCCAATGACCGAATTGACGTCGGTGGGCCACGTCATCGGGGCGGAACAGAATGCTGACATCACGGTGGAATTTGGGTTCTCGACGTCGGCGGGTGCGTCGAGGACGTCGGGCGACGCGATGCGTTGGCAGGTACCACCATAGATCCTCGCGCTGGCCTTCGCGTGAATAGATGTAGCGATAGATCGTTTCTTGGCACACGCGCGGCTTTGCTCGTTCTTGGATCATGCGGTTGCTGATCTGCTCGGGCGTCCAGCCGTCTTTGATCCGCTCAATGACACGCTGACAAAGTTCTGGATATTTGATGAGCTTACGGTCCCGTGCACGACGATCCGCCTGCATCAAATGCGCTGCTGCACCGTAATACCCATCGTTTTTCGGCATGCTCTCATCTGAGAAATGATTGCGCTTTAATTCGCGGAATATCGTCGACCTGCAGCGCTTCAAAACCCGTGCCATTTCGTCAACGGGGACTTTAGCGTGCCTCCAGCGTTCTATTTTGCGTCGTTCTGTGATACTCAATTGCGTGTAAGACGTTCCCATAGCGATTCCTCTCGTCAGATAAACTACTGTTTTCTAACAAGAGTCGCAGTTGAGGGTAGCGTGTGCCTGTGATGGCTCAAGGGTCGTTGCGACGGTTTCCGCTATCTCAGTTTCATCATCTCTTCTCTGAACGCTTCGGTCGGGGTGCGCCAGCCGAGGCACTTTCTGGGCGTTCCGTTGAGGTAGTCACAAATCGCCTTCATAGTGCAATTTGAGAGCGCTGCGAGCTGGGTGTCTCGGGGGAGATATCGTCGCGCCCGCTTGTTCAGGTTCTCGACGGATCCTTTCTGCCATGGGGCTTGCGGATCGCAGAACCAGCTGTCGGTGCCGATGCCGGACTTTAACTTGCGCCACTCGCGGAACTCGAAGCCTCTATCAAAGGTGATGGAGCGACGGGGTGGCTGGGGCAGGGGTTCCATGATGTCCATCAGCTTGTTGATAAAGTGCGTCGAGCTGCGGTCGTTGTTGCGGAACAGGACGGCAAACCGGGTCTTGCGTTCGACCAGTGAGGCGACATTCATGGTGCCTTGAGAACGTTCAAAGATCATCAGATCGCCTTCCCACTCGCCGAAAGTCTCACGCGTCTTCACATAGTCCGGGCGTTGATGAATGGACCGATCCGGTGGAAATACCTGGCCTCTGGGCCGTCTGGCGTAGCGTGGCTGCCGTTTCTTTCTTCGACTGGGCAGATGACGCGCCAGTTGCTCAGATTGGCCTTCAGCGCTGTAGACATAAGCGTAGATCGTCTCGTGACTGACGCGCACGGGCTGGCCATCAAAACCGAGGCGTCCAGCGATCTGTTCCGGCGTCCAGCCGATCTTCAACTGAGCGATGACATGGGACCGCAGATCAACAAGTCGGATCAATTTGCGACGCCGTGCGCGTCGATCGGATGCGTATTTCTGAGCATTCATTCCGTAGTATCCGTTCAGATACGACAGCTCATCGTCGACAAAATAGTTCCGCTTGATCTCGCGATACACGGTCGAGCGATGCCTGCCGATCTCCGCTGCGATCTTGCTCACCGGCACTTTTGCATTCAGCATGTCTTCGATTGCGCGTCTTTCACGTAAATCCAGCTCTGTGTGGGCCATGTCCGTTCTCCTTGCTTTTCAGCAAGATAGGGGATTTGTCGCAACCCAGTTTAGAATGTGCCCCTGGGGTTTGATAGAAATCGCATAATTGAAATTATGTTAAGTATTTGCGATCCTCGGGAATTCGAGAGCCCGTCTTTTTTTGGCTAAAGCCGATGGGTCGCAAATGTGCTTTTCCCTTGTTCCCGACCGGCACTGAGCGGGCGCAAGCAGAAACGAGAGTTCACAGACCGCAACGCATATATTGAACGGACAATGTGCTTGGCACGATAACACACTACTTCTGATTCTCGTTTGAACGCGGCAAAGCACCCGCTTCTTCTGATAGCTATCCCCAAGCTTATGAAAAAGCGTCAATATTTTTTGTTGACTGCTTCAGCTATTTATTACTTACTAGTCAGTAAAAAGGAAACCTAAATGCTGACAAAAAAACTGTCGTCTTGGAACCAAAGGGGTCGCCGATCTGGTGCGCGTTGACGAAATCATTGCTGCAGGCTGTAACCAGGGCTGCCAGCTCAGGATTGTGATCGAAGACATGCGATGCCAGCTGCCGCACGTCGTCCACCCAATTGGAAAGCCTCAGCCTGAAGGGGATCAAGGACAGCAAGAGCTACAAACACCTCGTCCACATGTACCTTACAAGCAAGGTACCCGGTGGCGGTTGCGTCGATTGTTGGCATGGGCGCCAAAAAGGCGAGCCACAAAATCAGCTGCATTTGGCAAGTTGAAAACACATTAAACCGGGTTTTCGAAGATGGCAGTGACGTGGTGAACAATCTCTGGAAGCTGAACGAAACTACCAAGTGAAGTCGCGTTTCCCATCGGACACTTCCCGATGGCCGAACATCAAAAAAAGGAGCCTCATAATGAAGGTGCTGGTGCCTGTCAAACGCGTGATCGACTATAACGTGAAGGTTCGCGTCAAAGCGGGCGGATCGGGCGTTGATCTCGCCAACGTGAAAATGTCGATGAATCCGTTTGACGAAATTGCCGTCGAGGAGGCGATCCGACTGAAAGAGGCCGGCAAAGCCGAAGAGATCATTGCGGTCTCGGTCGGCGTAAAGCAGGCGCAGGAAACGCTGCGGACAGCTTTGGCCATGGGGGCCGACCGGGCGATCCTGATTGTCGCCGCCGACGATGTGCATACCGACATCGAACCCCTCGCCGTGGCGAAGCTGCTGAAAGCGGTGATCGACGAAGAACAGCCAGGTATCGTTCTGTGCGGTAAACAGGCCATCGACAATGACATGAACGCCACCGGGCAGATGCTTGCGGCGCTCACGGGTTGGGCACAGGCGACGTTCGCCTCCAAACTGGAGATCGACGGCGACAGCGCCAACGTGACCCGCGAAGTCGACGGCGGATTGCAAACTATCAAGGTCAAAATGCCGGCCATCGTCACCGTCGACCTGCGCCTGAACGAACCGCGCTATGCCTCGCTGCCGAATATCATGAAGGCCAAGAAAAAGCCGTTGGACGAAAAAACCGCCGCCGATTACGGCGTCGAAGTCGCCCCGCGCCTGGAAATCGTCAGCACGGCCGAACCCGAGGCCCGCGCCGCTGGGATCATCGTCGGCTCGGTCGACGAACTGGTCGAGAAACTCAAAGAAGCGGGGGCTGTGTAATGGCTGTTCTTCTCCTTGCCGAAGTGAACAATGGCGAATTGTCGCTGGACGCCACCGCCAAGGCCGTGACCGCCGCCAAGGCCCTGGGTGACGTGACCGCGCTCTGTGCCGGGGGCTCTGCCGCCGCCGCGGGCGAAGCCGCCGCCAAGATCGACGGCGTGTCCAGAGTGCTGGTCGCCGAAGACGCAAGCCTCGGCCACCGCCTGGCGGAATCCACCGCTGCGCTGATCGTGTCGCTGGCCGGTGATTACGAGCATATCGTTGCGCCCGCCACCACCGACGCCAAGAACGTGATGCCGCGTGTTGCCGCACTGCTGGACGTGATGGTGATCTCAGATGCCTCGGGCGTGGTTGACGGCAACACGTTCGAACGCCCGATCTATGCCGGCAATGCCGTGCAGACGGTCCGCTCGAACGATGCCAAAAAGGTCGTCACCTTCCGCACCTCGACCTTTGATGCGGCCGGTGACGGTGGTTCGGCCCCGATCGAAACCATCTCGGCGGGTGACAATCCCGGCCTCAGCGAATGGGTCGAGGACAAGGTCGCCGAAAGCGATCGACCTGAACTGACCTCGGCAGGCGTCGTGGTCTCGGGTGGCCGCGGTGTCGGTTCCGAAGAGGACTTCAAACTGATCGAAGCCCTCGCGGACAAGCTAGGCGCCGCTGTCGGCGCGTCGCGCGCGGCGGTCGATTCGGGCTATGCCCCCAACGACTGGCAGGTCGGCCAGACCGGCAAGGTCGTGGCCCCGGACCTCTATGTTGCGGTCGGCATCTCGGGTGCGATCCAGCACCTCGCCGGCATGAAGGACTCCAAGGTCATCGTTGCCATCAACAAGGACGAAGAGGCCCCGATCTTCCAGGTCGCGGATTTCGGACTGGTCGCCGACCTGTTCACCGCCGTGCCGGAATTGATCGAAAAGCTCTGATCTGGAGTCAGAAAATGACCTATACCGCCCCCCTTCAGGACATGCGTTTCGTTCTGCGCAAGCTTTGTGATCTCGACGCGATCAGCCAGTTGCCTGGCCTTGAAGAGGCAACGCCGGATATGGTGGACGCGATCCTCGAGGAAGCCGCCAAATATGCCGGCCTAGAACTGTCGCCGCTCAGCCGGTCCGGCGACCTCGCCGGTCTGGGTTTTGAAGATCGCCGGGTGACCATGCCCGAAGGCTGGAAAACCGTCTACGACATGCTGGTCGAGATGGGCTGGAACAGCCCGTCGGCAAGCCCCGAATACGGTGGCATGGGTCTGCCCTTCGTGGTCAATGCCTGCATCCAGGAGATGTTCCACGGCGCCAACATGGCATTCCAGCTCTGCCCGATGCTGACCCAGGGCGCGATCGAGGCGCTTGAATGCTATGCTTCGGACACCTTGAAAGAGACCTACCTGCCCAAACTGGTGAGCGGCGAATGGACCGGAACCATGAACTTGACAGAACCGCAGGCAGGGTCTGATCTGGCCGCGATACGGTCAAAGGCGGTGCCCGAGGGCGATTGCTACCGGATCAGCGGCCAGAAGATCTTCATAACTTACGGCGAGCATGACCTTACTGACAACATCATCCACCTCGTGCTGGCCCGACTGCCTGATGCTCCGGCGGGCGTCAAAGGCATCTCGCTCTTCGTTGTACCGAAGGTGATGCCAGATGGCGCTCCCAATGACGTGCACTGCGTTTCGATTGAGCACAAGCTGGGTATTCATGCCAGCCCGACATGCACGTTGTCATTTGGAGATAGCGGTGGCGCCGTCGGTTACCTTGTGGGCGAGGTCAACCGTGGACTGGAGTATATGTTCGCGATGATGAACAACGCCCGGCTCAATGTGGGAATCCAGGGCATCGGCGTTGCCGAACATGCCTGCCAGGACGCGGCGGCGTATGCAGCCGACCGCCGGCAGGGCAAGGTTGACGGGGTCGAGGGGTCGGCCGCAATCATTCACCATCCAGATGTTCGCCGCATGCTGGGTATCATGAAGAGCCGCACCGAAGCCGCCCGCATTCTCGCCTACCGCGCCGCGGCGGCGCTGGATTTTGCGCATCGCGCCGTCGACCCCGAGGCCCGGGACCGTGCACAGCGCCGGGTTGATCTACTGATCCCGGTTGTCAAAGGCTGTTCGACCGAGATGTCGATCCAGACCGCCTCGCTTGGCATTCAGGTTCATGGTGGCATGGGCTATATCGAGGAAACCGGTGTAGCACAGCACCTGCGCGACGCCCGGATCACCACGATCTACGAGGGTACCACGGGCATTCAGGCACTCGACCTGACCGGGCGCAAGATCCTGCGCGACCGCGGTGCGGCGGTTCAGGAAATCATCGACGACATGCGATTGAGCGCGGCGGAACTTGCCTGCGAGAGCAGCCCGCACGGTGATTGGACGCTCTTGTCGCGCAGCGTTTCGCACGCTGCCGATACGGTGGAAACCGCTACAAGATGGCTGCTTGATGCGGGTAAGGAAACCGCACATACGCAGGCCGCGTCGGCAATGAACGTGCTAGAGCTCTTCGGCCTTTCGCTGGGCGCCTGGGCCTTGGGCGATGCGGCGCTTGCTGCCGCTGGGGAACCTGCCGCGGGTGGCCAATCCGACCATGCCGGCGCCAAGATCCGGCTGGCGGAATTCTATGCGCAGCAAGTCTTCCCCGAGGCGCTGGCACGGCTGAGCGCGGCGACGGATGGTGCGTCGAGCGTTCTGGCGCTGGCACCCTCTGATCTGCACAGCGTTGCGTGAGGTCATTGAGATGTCTGGATCTGCACGAGAAACGATAGAATATGATGTGGTGATCGCCGGCGCGGGGCCTGCGGGTCTGAGCGCCGCGGTCCGTCTCAAGCAGCTCGACAGTTCGCTTGACGTGGTGGTGCTGGAAAAGGGTTCGGAAGTGGGGGCGCATATCCTGTCCGGCGCAGTACTCGATCCCTCGGGGCTCGAGGCGCTGATCCCCGACTGGAAGGAAAAGGGCGCGCCGCTAAACGTCCCGGTGACCTCCGACAAGTTCTACATGCTGGGCGAGGCCGGTCAGATCCGGGTGCCGGGGTTTCCGATGCCGCCGCTGATGAACAACCACGGCAACTACATCGTCAGCATGGCCAATGTCTGTCGCTGGATGGCCGAGCAGGCCGAGGAGCTGGGCGTCGAGGTTTTCCCCGGCATGGCCTGTTCCGAGCTGGTTTATGACGAAAACGGCGGCGTGAAGGGTGTTGTGGCCGGTGAGTTCGGCAAGGAAGCCGATGGCACACCGGGGCCGGCCTATGAGCCCGGCATGGAGCTGCACGGCAAGTACGTGTTTCTGTCCGAGGGCGTGCGCGGGTCACTGGCCAAGGAAGTGATTGCCAAATACGACCTGTCGAAGGGCAAGGAGCCGCAGAAATTCGGCATCGGCATGAAAGAGATCTGGGAGATCGACCCGGACAAGCACAACGAGGGTGAGGTGACCCACACCATGGGCTGGCCGCTGGGAGGCAATGCCGGGGGCGGGTCGTTCATCTATCACCTCGAGAACAACCAGGTCTATGTCGGGTTCGTGGTGCACCTGAACTACAAGAACCCGCATCTCTTCCCCTATATGGAATTCCAGCGCTTCAAGCATCACCCGATGGTGGCCGAACTGCTGGAAGGCGGCAAACGCGTGGCCTATGGCGCACGGGCGATTTCCGAAGGCGGATACCAGTCGATGCCGAAAATGGTGGCACCCGGTGTAGCGCTGTTGGGCTGTTCGGTGGGCATGGTCAACGTGCCGCGGATCAAGGGTAATCACAACGCGATGCTCAGCGGCAAGGCCGCGGCCGAGGCGGCGTTTGACGCGATTAAGGTCGAGCGGTCGGGTGATGAGCTGACGGCGTATGAGGACGACGTGCGGGGCGGCGCCATCGGCAAGGATCTGAAAAAGGTGCGCAACGTCAAGCCGATGTGGTCGAAATGGGGGATGCTGCCCTCGCTGGCGCTGGGCGGTCTGGACATGTGGACCAACACGCTGGGCTTTTCGCTCTTTGGCACGATGAAACATGGCAAGACCGATGCGGCGGCCACCGAAGAGGCCAGCAAGCACAAGGTGATCGATTATCCAAAACCCGATGGCAAGCTGAGCTTTGACCGGCTGACCAACGTGTCGTTTGCGATGACCAATCACGAGGAAAGTCAGCCAAGCCACCTGCAGCTGGGTGATGACAAATTGCCGATCTCGGTCAACCTGCCAAAATACGGCGAACCGGCACAGCGCTATTGCCCGGCCGGCGTCTACGAGGTGGTCGAGGAAGACGGCAGCGACCCGCGCTTCGTGATCAATTTCCAGAACTGCGTGCACTGCAAGACCTGTGACATCAAGGACCCAAGCCAGAACATCAACTGGGTCACGCCGCAGGGCGGCGACGGACCAAATTATCCGAACATGTAAATGCCTAAATCAGGAGAACCGCACTATGAACGAGCTGAACGGATATGACATCGAAGATCTCGAACCGGGCATGACCGCCACGTTCTCGAAAACCATCACCGACGCCGACATTGTTCTCTTTGCCGGGGCATCCGGCGACAACAACGCCATTCACATCAATGATGAGTTTGCCAAAACCACACCGTTCAATGGCCGGATCGCGCATGGGTTTCTTACCGCCAGCACTATCTCCGCGGCGATTGCCAACAAACTACCCGGGCCCGGAACAATCTATATCTCGCAGGAGATGAATTTTGTGGCACCTGTGCGTCCAGGAGACACAGTTCACGCTGAAGTGATTGTCGAAACAATCGAGACCGAGCGCTGCCGCGCGAACTTGAGAACAACCTGCCGCGTCCGCGGGCAGGTCGTGGTGGACGGCGAGGCCACTGTCAAGCTGACCTCCAGCGCCAAACGGGGCACAAAAGCCGCGTAGGATATGGCCGACGATCCTTTAGTCAGCCACTTAAATTGTGTCCCCTGTGACTGAACATTCCACCAGCCGCCACGACGACAAAGAGGACATCGTGGGTATCACGACGTTCCTGGGGTTGCTTGACAGGACGGCGTTGCCGCTTGGATGCGCCAGAAAGACAAACTTGACATGATGGGACTCGGATGATGACACAGTGGACTAAAACGAACGACACAGCCGACACAGCAAAGGCCGCAACGGAAATGCAGGATCTGACCCTGCGCACGACAAAAGTGCTGTCACAGCTGCACGTGCGGGCCCTCAAAAAGGCCAGCGGGTCAGAGTATTCCCTGATCGACGCCAAGACACTTGCCAAAGCCTATGGAACCTTCTGGGCCGACATGCTGCAGGAGCCGGGCAAGCTGGTTGATGCACAGATAAAGGCCAGCATGGCGATCCAGTCTTCGTGGAAGGCGATACTGCAAGGCCCCGATGAAGAAAGCGGTGTGCGAGATCGCCGTTTCAGCGATCCGAGTTGGGAAAAGGACCCGATATCGCGAGCCTATCGCGATGTGTTCCTGGCGATTGAAGGCGCGACCAATGACCTTTTGGAAGAGCTTCCAAAAAATTCCAGAGATTATATGCGTGTCAGATTCTACACGCGGCAGATGATGAGCGCACTGTCGCCCAGTAACTACCTGCTGACCAACGCTCCGGCGCGTAAGATGTTCACTGAAACCAACAGTGCGAGTTTTCGGGAAGGATTGTCCAAAATGCTCGACGATCTCGAGCGCGGTGAGGGGCGCCTGGACATCGCGACGAACGATCCGTCGGCGTTCACGGTCGGAAAGGATCTTGGCACGACAGAAGGCGAGGTTGTGTTTCAAAACGACCTGATGCAGCTGATCCAGTACCATCCGCGCACACCGGACCAGCACAGTGTGCCAATCCTGTTTGTCCCGGCCTGGATCAACAAGTTCTACATTCTGGACATGCAGCCGAAGAACAGCCTGGTGCGCTACATGCTGGATCGGGGGCATTCCGTGTTCGTGATTTCCTGGGTCAACCCGACCAGCGATCACGCGGACAAGGATTTTGCTGATTACATGAAACTCGGACCGCTGGCCGCGCTTGATGCCATTCGCGACATCACCCGCGAAGAAAAGGCCAATATCCTCGGTTTCTGCATTGGTGGCATCCTGGTGACGGCAACGCTGGCTTACCTCGCAGCCATTGGTGATGACCGGGTCAATTCCGCCACGACACTGGCCACCATGGTCGATTTCAAGGACGTGGGCGAAATCGGCGTCTTCGTCGATGAAAACCGGCTGGAAGTCCTGCGTGCGCATATGGAAGAGAAAGGCTATCTTGAAGCCTATCACTTGCAGGACATGTTCTCGATGCTTCGCGAGAACGATTTGATCTGGTCGTTCTTCGAGGCCAATTACCTGCGCGGTCGGAAACCCCGGGCTTTCGACCTTTTGTATTGGAATTCGGATTCCACACGACTGCCTGCGGCCATGCTGCTTTGGTATCTCAAAGAGGTCTATCTAGAGAACCGGCTGCGCCAGCCCGGTGGATTGGAAATGAACGGTGTCAAGATCGATCTGAGCAAGATCGAAACGCCGGTTTTCGTACTTGCCACGTCCGAGGATCACATCGCCCCCTGGACCTCGATTTATCCAGCGACGCAGATACTCGGCGGCGAGGTTGAATTTGTCCTTGGCGGCTCGGGCCATATTGCCG
>CAXQKF010000021.1:0-7804 GCA_964224285.1 Donghicola sp.
CCGATCGCGGCCAGCATCCGGTCCAGCAACTGACCCGTTCGGCCCACAAAAGGACGCCCTTCGCGGTCCTCGTCCCGATCCGGGGGCTCTGACAGAATCATGACCCGTGCAGCAGGATGCCCGTCGCAAAACACCCACTGCTTGGACCCGCGCCGCAGATCACACAGATCGAATCGCTCCATTGCGTCGCGCAGTGCAGACAGGTCGTGACAGGCCTTCGCAGCGGCTTCGGCCTCGGTCACCGGGTCTTTTTCTGCGATCTTGGGCGGCGGTGCAGCAGGCTTCTTGGGCATTTGCACGCCAGCAGACACCGCAGTTTCAGCGGCTTTTGCGGCCACTTCGGCGACAGCGAACCGGTCAACGGGGTCATCACACACAGCATCGGTCACGCCAGCCTCGAGCTGCCATGTGAGCGCCGCCAATGCGGCATGAGAATCCCAGTGTTCTTCCATACCGCGCAAGCTAGGGGCGCTTTCGTGCCGCGTAAAGGGACCCTATGCCTTGCCGCAGGCCAAAGCCCTGCTATACCGTGCCCAACGACTACGGAGGTTCCATGAGTTTCGCGCACGCCCATCTGCTGGGGATCGAACAACTCAACCCGTTCGACATCACCACATTGCTTGATCTGGCCGAGGTCTACGTCGATCTGAACCGGCGGGATATCAAGCATTCGGATGCTCTGACCGGCCTGACCCAGATCAACATGTTCTTTGAAAACTCCACCCGCACGCAGGCCAGTTTCGAACTGGCAGGCAAGCGTTTGGGGGCGGACGTGATGAACATGTCCATGCAGGCCAGCTCGATCAAAAAGGGCGAGACCCTGATCGACACTGCGATGACCCTGAACGCGATGCACCCCGACCTGCTGGTCGTGCGTCACCCCCATTCCGGCGCGGTGGACCTGCTGGCGCAAAAGGTGAACTGCGCGGTGCTGAACGCCGGTGACGGCAAACACGAGCACCCCACCCAAGCCCTGCTGGATGCCCTGACCATCCGCCGCGCCAAGGGCGGCCGCCTGCAACGCCTGAACATCGCGATCTGCGGGGACATCGCCCACAGCCGCGTGGCGCGTTCCAACATCCTGCTCTTGGGCAAGATGGAAAACCGCATCCGCCTGATCGGGCCGCCCACCCTGTTGCCCTCGCCCTTCAAGGATTTCGGCGTCGAGGTTTACGACGACATGCGCGAAGGCCTGAAGGATGTGGACGTGGTCATGATGCTTCGTCTGCAAAAGGAACGGATGGATGGCGGTTTCATCCCGTCCGAGCGTGAATACTATCACCGTTACGGTCTGGACGCGGAAAAGCTGTCCTATGCCAAACCGGACGCGATCGTCATGCACCCCGGCCCGATGAACCGCGGCGTGGAAATCGACGGCGAGATCGCCGACGACATCAACCGCAGCGTTATTCAGGAACAGGTGGAAATGGGCGTCGCCGTCCGCATGGCCGCGATGGACCTCTTGGCCCGCAACCTGCGCGCCCGCCGCGCGGAAAAGGGCGTGATGGCATGACCCGACCGCTTCACATCAAACAGAACGAAGCCGGCGGCGTCCGTGTCTTTGCGCTGTCGATGGATGCAGCCGAGGTCCAGCCCTATCTGGAGAACAACGCGCTGGTCGCGGGGCTGCTGGGTATCGACCTGATCGACCCCCAGTACATTGAGGTCTTCCCCGTCAGCGACCTCGAGGGATTCGGTCTGGTCAGCTATCTGGCCGAAGGCCAAGGTATTCCCGAAGACACGCTGGCCGCCGACCGTGCCCGACTGGCCGCGCTGGACGGCCATGTTCTGATCGTGATGTCTGCGGCCTTTGCGGGCCGTGCCCATGATCTGACACTAGACCCGCGCCTGACCCTGATCGGCGAATACGCCGAGGAAACGCCCCCCGTCGTGTTCGACACCCTGCCCAAGGAATCCTCGGCGGGTGTGCTGACCGGCGTGGACACCGGCCCCGTTGCGCGTCGGCGCAAGTTTCCAACCGTAATCGCTTTAATCCTCCTCGCGGTGCTGATCGCGCTGGCCCTGTGGCTGGCCGCCTGATCGCGCCCCCAATCTGAACGGACCCTGCGGCATGACCACTCTGCTCACCAACGCCCGCCTGATCGACCCCGAAGCAGGCACCGAATACCGCGGCTGGCTGGCCTATGACGGCGGCCGCATTCTGGCCACCGGCAAAGAGGGCGCAGCACCTGCCCCGCGCGTGGACCAGACCTTTGACTGCGACGGGCTGTGCGTGGCCCCCGGCATCGTGGATATCGGGGTCAAGGTCTGCGAACCGGGCGAGCGCCACAAGGAAAGCTTCAAGACCGCAGGTCTGGCGGCGGCCGCAGGCGGTGTGACCACCATCGTCACCCGCCCCGACACCAACCCCGTCATCGACACCCCCGAAACGCTGGAATTCGTTACCCGCCGCGCCCGCGAAGTCACCCCCGTCCGCATGCACCCCATGGCCGCCCTGACCAAGGGCCTGCGCGGCGATGAGATGACCGAGATCGGCTTCCTTCAAGACGCGGGTGCCGTGGCTTTCACCGACACCACCCGCGTTGTCCAGAACACCAAAGTCCTGAGCCGCGCCCTGACCTATGCCCGTAGCCTGAACGCCTTGGTCATCGGCCACCCGCAGGAACCGGGCCTCTCCGCAGGTAGCTGCATCACGGGGGGCAAATTCGCCACCCTGCGCGGTCTGCCCGGCGTCAGCCCGATGGCCGAACGCATGGGGCTGGACCGTGACATCGCCCTGCTGGAGATGACAGGCGCGAAATACCACGCCGACCAGATCACCACCGCCCGCGCCCTGCCTGCGCTGGAACGGGCCAAGAAGAACGGTCTGGACATCACTGCCGGTATCTCGATCCACCACCTGACGCTGAACGTGCTGGACATCGCGGACTACCGCACCTTCTTCAAGGTCACGCCCCCGCTGCGCGACGAAGAGGACCGCCAAGCCGTGATCGAAGCGGTGGCCTCGGGCCTGATCGACATCGTCTGCTCGATGCACACCCCGCAGGACGAAGAATCCAAACGCCTGCCGTTTGAGGAAGCCGCCAGCGGTGCCGTCGGTCTGGAAACCCTGCTGCCCGCCGCGATGCGCCTGTACCACGCGGGCCAGTTGGACCTGCCGACCCTGTTCCGCGCCATGTCGCTGAACCCGTCCAAGCGCCTCGGCCTGCCCTCGGGCCGATTGTCCGCCGATGCCCGCGCCGATCTGGTGGTCTTTGACCCCGACGCGCCCTTCGTTCTGGACCGCAGCCGCCTGAACTCGAAATCCAAGAACACCCCCTTTGACGGTGCCCGCATGGAAGGCCGCGTTCGCGCCACCATCGTCGGCGGCACCATCGTCTACGGAGCGCTCTGACATGTTGCCTGACTTCACCTCTGCCCCGACCCTTCTGGCCGCCGCAGCGGTGCTTGGCTATCTGTTCGGCTCGATCCCCTTCGGTCTGGTGATCGCGCGGATCTGCGGGCTGGGAGATCTGCGCCAGATCGGTTCGGGCAACATCGGCGCAACCAACGTCCTGCGCACGGGCAACAAACCCGCCGCAGCGGCCACTCTGGTTCTGGACAGCGGCAAGGGCGCCATCGCCGTCCTGATCGCCCGCTACCTGATTGGCCCTGACGCGGCGCAGGTGGCCGGTCTGGCCGCATTCTTTGGCCACTGCTTCCCGATCTGGCTGAAATTCAAGGGCGGCAAGGGCGTGGCCACCTATTTGGGCACCATGCTAGCCCTGTTCTGGCCGGTAGGGATCGCCTGCTGTCTGACCTGGCTGGCCACGGCAAAAACCCTGAAGATTTCATCCCTGTCAGCGCTTGTCGCAGCAGCCTTGGGGCCGGTCTGGGCCTATGTTCTGGGGGCGCCACAATTGGTGGGCCTCGCCATCGCGCTGGCCGTGTTGATCTACTACCGCCACTCTGCCAACATCTCGCGCCTTCTGGCAGGCACCGAGCCAAAGATCGGGCAGAAGTGAGTTAGGCCAATCAGCTCTCTGTCGGGCCAATGGCGCGCAATGAGTATTTAGAGCAAAAAGAAACCTGTCTTTCTGCTTTGTCTAAATACTCATGTCGCCACGCCCGTAACAGGCTCAGTAGCTGAATTCCTGATAGATGCGGGTCAAATCCCCGCCCCACTCGCCATGATATCGGTCCAGCAGTTCATCGGCCGGAGTTTTGCCCGTCTCGATGCTTTCTTTCAGCGCATTCAGGAAATGGGTCTCGTCGGGAACCAACCCGCCAGCACCTTCTTTGCCGCGCGCTTTCAGACCGCGCTCCGCGATCTCGACAACCTCGCGCGCCAATTCGTGCATGTTGATGTTGTCTACCTTTGCCTGCAATCCCTGCTCTGACGCAGCGATCCGCAGGGCATCGCGCTGTGCAGAGGTAAAGCCCTTGCACAGGTCCCATGCCGCATCGAGCGCGGACTGGTCGTACATCAAGCCAACCCAGAAGGCCGGCAGCGCACAGAGGCGGCGCCAAGGGCCGCCATCTGCGCCGCGCATCTCGATGAACTTCTTCACACGCGCTTCGGGGAAGATTGTGGTCAGGTGGTCGGCCCAGTCGGACAGCGTCGGCTTTTCACCGGGCAGTGCGGGCAACTCGCCCTTGAGGAAATCGCGGAAGGACTGACCCAAAGCGTCGATATATTTGCCGTCGCGGTAGACGAAGTACATCGGCACATCGAGCGCATAGTCGACCCAGCGCTCGAACCCGAAGCCTTCTTCGAAGACAAACGGCAGCATACCAGTCCGGCTGCTGTCCAGATCGCGCCAGACGCGGCTGCGCCAACTTGTGTGACCGTTGGGCTGCCCATCAAAGAAAGGCGAGTTCGCAAAGAGCGCGGTTGCGACGGGCTGCAGTGCCAGCGCCACGCGCATTTTCTGGACCATGTCAGCCTCGGAACCGAAGTCGAGGTTCACCTGAACGGTGCAGGTCCGGTACATCATGGATTTGCCCATGGTGCCGACGCGGTCCATGTAATCGGTCATCAGGCGATAGCGGCCCTTGGGCATGCGGGGCATGTCCTCGAACGACCAGATCGGCGCGGCACCAAGGCCGATAAAGCCAACGCCAACCTCGTCCGCGATGTCTTTGACGTCGCGCAGGTGCTGGTTCACCTCGTCGCAGGTCTGGTGAATGGTCTCTAGGGGCGCTCCGGACAGTTCCAGCTGGCCACCGGGTTCAAGACTGACATTCGCGCCATCCTTGGTCAGGCCGATCAGCTTGTCGCCTTCGAGGACGGGGTCCCAGCCGTGACGATCGCGCAGTCCCTCGAGCATCGCCAGAATAGAGCGCGGGCCCTCGTAGGGCAGCGGGCGCAGGGTATCCTTGCAGTAACCGAACTTTTCGTGCTCGGTCCCGATCCGCCAATCTTCACGCGGCTTGCACCCTGAAGCGAGGTATTCGGCCAGTTGGCTTTGATCTTCGATTAGGCCGCCACCGGACTGGGGGATGGACATCGGCGCACTCCGCTTTTGTCAGAAATTGAGGTCAACACCTGTGCCCGTTTTGTAGCCCAAGTCAATGCAGCCGCAAGTCGTCCTTGCGCCAAATCACAACAGGAGTCTGTGCGTTTCCGCGCAACTCGTCGAGCATACGGCCTGTGTCGATGCCCGGAAGCCTTGCAAATATATCAAACAGCTGATCCGCCCCTTCGGCATTCACAGGTATGTGAACCGGCACCTGACCGCCCTGAAAGAACCGCCAGCACGCCGGCTTGCAGGTGTGATCAAGCTCGATCTTGTTCATTTCGGTCAAGGATACGATGCCCCCGTCCAGCGGGCCGAAGTACGACAGTTGCCCCTCAACAACCTGCACGAGGCCGGGACCGCCACGCCCCGAGAAAAACCGCATCCTCTGAAGGCTGGCCACCAACAGGACGACGGACAAAGCGACGAGCAAACCGCCGATCCATGGCATGATTCCGAATGTTGCGAGCAGAAGTCGCAGTCCGAACGCGCCGATCAAGGCTGCTGCAATCACGCCCCGCCAGCGCATCAGGGCGTCTTTGGCTTCTTTGCGTATCATGGGACCTCGGGGTCTAAGTCAGTGTTGATCTTGATGTATGAGCCTAGCAGAGTTTTCCAACCCCGCGGGTTCAATCCCCCGAAACTTGCAGATAATTTTGCACGCGGAGGACGGCATTTTCGCGGCCGTTCCCTTTGAAGCTATCAAAGAGCAGGCGCCGCAGCATCGCATGGCCCACAAAGAACCGAATCGCGTTGGGGTCGAGAGCGATCTCGCGCCCAAATTCGTTCAAAAAGTCCCGCGTGGTTTGCGCATCAAGCCCCCACTCTAGGGGCTGCGTGATGGGGCGTTTGAAATCACGGGCCACGAGGAAATGGGTTGCGACCTTGATCAGAGGCAAAGTCGGCACCCCCTGCACATCGAACGCAGTCAGGCAGTGCCCGTCGTCCACCAGGTTCACCGGCGCGAAGTCACCATGGGTCGGGCCCCAGATCAGGTGACTGCCACGCAAGGCGGGACGCTGGCCTTTCAGGGATTGCAGAAGGTCCGAGCATTCAGGCGCAAGCGCATCCTGCCGCTGCATGTGCTCTTCCAACGGGCGCAGGGTCTTGTTCGGGGCAAAGCGGCGTTCGTCCCTATCAGAGCCCGCGCAGTCTATGATCCAACGCGCCGCCCGCTGCATCAGAGCAGTTTGGTCGACGTCCAACCTCTCTGCCAAGCGGCTGACCTGCGTGCCCTGTGCCTCTTGCATCACCAGAAGGCCACTGGAAGGATCAGACGCCAGAACGTTCACCACGGCACTGCCTGCGCCTTGCAA
Organism: Donghicola sp.; assembly: GCA_964224285.1. Taxonomy (GTDB): domain Bacteria; phylum Pseudomonadota; class Alphaproteobacteria; order Rhodobacterales; family Rhodobacteraceae; genus Donghicola. The sequence goes on from CAXQKF010000021.1 coordinate 6,776, forward strand.
ACGGGCTGAATACCGGGTCAGGGCATCGACGGAGTTCCCGATCAGCGTCGCGGCATCATCCGACCGATAGACCTTGAAAACAGCGGGGGTTGCATCGAACTGGCCCAATGCCACGAGCGCGTCTTTGCCGTCCTTCAGGATCGCCTTCACGCTGGACCGGTCGGACAGAGCTGCGGTCGTCAAAATCGTTTCGAGTTCTGCGATCCGTCCGCTTTCTCTGGAAGGATCCAGCCAGTCCGACACCGCGTTACCAATCCCCGAGCTGTTGCTGCCAGAGGGTCATCGCCGCCACCGCCGCAGTGTCTGCCCGCAGGATACGGGGACCCAGACTGACCACGCGGGCCTGCGCCAAAGAGGACAGACGATTCCGTTCAACCTCGGAAAAGCCGCCCTCGGGGCCGATCAGGATGGCCCACGGGCCACGCGACACATCCCCGAGGCCAAGCGCTTCGCCCACGCGGGCCTCGTCGCAGAACATCAACTGCCGATCCTCTGGCCAGTCGGCCAACAGGCGGTCCAGTTTCTGCAGGTCCGTGACTTCGGGGACAAAAGTACCGCCGCATTGCTCTGCGGCCTCGATGGCGTGGGCTTGCAGGCGGTCCTGACGGATACGTTCAGAGTTCGTGAAATCGGTCTGCACGGGAATGATCCGCGCTGCCCCCATCTCGGCCGCCTTTTCGACGATGAAATCGGTGCGCGCCTTCTTGATCGGGGCGAACATCAGCCACAGGTCGGGAGGCATCTGCAGGGGCTTGGTCTGTTCGACACACTGCAGGATCCCGCCGCGTTTTCCAGCCTCGACCACTTCGGCCAGCCACTCGCCATTCTGGCCATCGAACAGCAGCACATGTGCCCCTGCCGTCAGGCGCATCACGCCAAACAGATAGTGGGCCTGATCCCGTGACAAGGGAATGGATTGCCCCTGACCCAAGGGCTGCTCTACATAGAGGCGGATTTTTGCGTTCGTCGACATGGAGGCCACCATATGCCCGCTCAGAACCAAGCGCCAGAGGCCGAAGGCACCGTTGC
>CAXQKF010000022.1:0-20611 GCA_964224285.1 Donghicola sp.
GGCCGCGGCTGATCACGGGGCCAATCACCACCCTCACAGAGCCGCGAGCAGTGCGAACTGCCTCGCGGCTTTTGCGTTAGGGCTCTGAACCAAAAAGGAAAGCTCCATGAAACGCAAAGCCTTGATCATCGCCTCCGCCCTTGCTGCGACGCTCGCCGCTCCGGCGGCCTTCGCCGCAAATGGCAACGGCCACTGCCCGCCCGGCCTTGCGAAGAAGAGCCCAGAATGCGTGCCCCCGGGACAGGCCAAGAAAACGCCCGACGACCGCGACACGCACTTCCGCCGCGGGGATCACATCGACCACTACGACCGCCTCGACCGCCCCGAGCGGTACGGCCTGGCCGATGGCAATTGCGTGGTCTCGAACGGCTATGTCTACCGCATCAACGAACAGACAGGCGAGGTGCTCGCTCTGATCGGCGCCATGCAAAACCTGCTGAACCAAGCCAGAGAGGCCAATGCGCCGCAGCCTATTCCACTAGCAAGACGAGCTCCGAAGTGTTATATTCTTTTTATGGAATATCATTAGGAGCTCGTTATGTTTTCCAAAAATGTCGGCGGTATTGACCGCTTTCTACGGATCGTTGTTGGCGCTGCGCTTCTGCTCGGCTTTTTCCTGAACGGCGGTGGCGCGTACGGCTGGCTTTACCTGATCGGAATTATTCCGCTGGCAACTGGCCTGATGCAGACGTGCCCGCTCTATTCGCTCTTCGGGTTGAACACCTGCCCGCGCAAATAACCCGAGCCGCTATTGATCAAAGGGGGTCGGACCTTCCACATCAAGATGCTCTGCAAACTTGAAGCAATAGGTCATCCACTCGCCTAATTCCTCGCGGTTCTCGGCGTAGTCCCATTGGCCTGCGTCCCACCGGTCATGCCAGACCTGCCGCTTCTCGGCGGCGGTTCGCGTGACATACTCGGCATCTCTACGGGCTTGGGCTTCGGCACGCATATTGATGGCCGTCCCCACATAGTAATCCATCTCGGGGCTCTGACCCGGAACAGGCGTCTGTTCCCCCGTCAACAGCTCGATCAGAACCGCGCATTCCACGAGGCTCTCTTCAAAAGGCTGCCCCGCCTCGGCCGCACCTGTGCTCGCAATCATCACAGCGGCTACACCTATCAATCTCTTCATAAAAACCTCCGTCACTAGAACGGAAGCCAGCCTGACGAGTCAATCCGGCGCCAACAGGACAAGAAAAAGGCGGAACCAAGGTGTCCCGCCTCTGTTTGATCTACTCTGCCGCGACCTGTTTCTTGGGTTTCAGCATATCGACCAGATAATGCCCCGTGTGGCTGCGTGGCTCTTTGGCGACCTTTTCCGGAGTGCCTGTGGCCACAACCTCGCCGCCGCCATCACCGCCCTCGGGGCCGATGTCGATGATCCAGTCGGCCGTCTTGATAACATCGAGGTTATGCTCGATCACCACCACGCTATTCCCCTGCTCGACCAGTTCATGCAGCACTTCCAATAGCTTGCGCACATCCTCGAAGTGCAGACCAGTGGTCGGTTCGTCCAGAATATATAGCGTCCGGCCCGTCGAGCGTTTCGACAGCTCCTTCGACAGCTTGACGCGCTGCGCCTCGCCGCCCGAAAGGGTCGTCGCCTGCTGCCCGACCTTGATATAACCCAGCCCCACCCGCATCAGCGCGTCCATCTTCTCGCGGATGCTCGGCACCGCTTGGAAGAATTCCTGCGCGTCCTCGACAGTCATATCCAGCACGTCGGCGATGGATTTGCCCTTGAACTGAACCTCTAGCGTCTCGCGGTTATAGCGCTTGCCCTTACAGGTTTCGCAGGTCACGTAGACGTCCGGCAGGAAGTGCATCTCGATCTTGATTACACCATCGCCCTGACACGCCTCGCAGCGCCCGCCCTTGACGTTAAAGCTGAATCGGCCCGGTTTGTACCCGCGCGCCTTGGCCTCTGGCAGGCCCGCGAACCAATCGCGGATCGGGGTGAACGCGCCGGTATAGGTCGCAGGGTTGGATCGCGGCGTGCGCCCGATGGGGCGCTGGTCGATGTCGATCACCTTGTCCAGATGCTCCAGCCCTTTGATGGTCTGGCAGGGCGCTGGCACCTGTTTCGCACCGTTCAGCCGCATAGACGCGGTCTTGAACAGGGTCTCGATGGTCAGGGTCGATTTGCCCCCGCCCGAGACGCCGGACACACAGACGAACTTGCCCAATGGGAAATCGACGGTCACATCCTTGAGGTTGTTCCCGCTGGCCTTCACCACTTTGACCTTTTTTCCGTTCCCCTTGCGCCGTTCCGTGGGCACGGAAATCTCTCGGGTGCCACTCAGGTACTGCCCCGTGACAGAGGCCGGATCAGCCGCTAGCTGTTCAGGCGTGCCATGAGCAACCACCTGCCCGCCATGGACTCCCGCCCCCGGACCAATATCAAAGACATAGTCAGCTTCGCGGATCGCATCCTCGTCATGCTCGACCACGATCACGGTGTTCCCCTGATCGCGCAGGTTCTTCAGCGTGGTCAGAAGTCGGTCGTTGTCCCGCTGGTGCAAACCGATCGAGGGTTCGTCCAGCACGTACAAAACACCCGTCAACCCGCTGCCAATCTGGCTGGCCAAACGAATCCGCTGGCTCTCGCCCCCTGACAGCGTCCCCGCATTCCGCGAGAGCGTCAGATATTCCAGACCCACGTTGTTCAGGAACCCGAGACGTTCGCGGATCTCCTTCAGGATCGCATGGGCAATCTCGTTCTTCTGCTTGGTCAGGCTCTCGGGCACAGTCTGGCACCACGCATAAGCCTGCTTGATCGACATCTCGACCACCTGACCGATGTGCAAGCCGCCGATTTTCACCGCCCGCGCCTCTTCGCGCAGACGATACCCGTGGCACGTCCCGCAGGACCGGTTGTTCTGGTAACGCTCGAATTCCTCGCGAATCCAGTTGGAGTCTGTCTCGCGATAGCGGCGCTCCATGTTCGGGATCACACCCTCGAACACGCGGCTGACCTGATAGACGCGCCCACCTTCGTCGTAGCGGAACTGGATTTCATCATCGCCCGAGCCATACAGAAACACCTGCTTCACGTGGGCGGGCAAATCCTTCCACTTGGTGTTCTTGTCGAACTCGTAGTGTTTGGCGATCGCCTCGATGGTTTGCAGGAAATAAGGCGACTTCCCCTTGCGCCAAGGCGCCAAGGCCCCGTCATAGACCTTCAGGTCCTCATCCGGAACCACCAGCTTTTCGTCAAAGAACAGCTCGACCCCAAGGCCGTCACACTCAGGACAGGCCCCGAACGGCGCGTTGAACGAAAACAGACGTGGCTCGATCTCGGGGATCGTGAAGCCACTGACAGGACAGGCGAAATTCTCGGAAAAGGTGATGCGCTCCGGATCACCCTCGCGCGGGGCTGTTTCCAGAATGGCAATCCCGTCCGCCAGATCCAGCGCGGTCCGGAAGCTGTCCGCCAGACGCGTCTCCATCCCTTCACGCACGACGATCCGGTCCACGACCACGTCGATGTCATGGCGGAACTTCTTGTCCAAGGTCGGCGGCTCATCCAGTTCATAAAAGGCGCCGTCAACCTTCACTCGCTGGAAACCCTGCTTGCGCAGTTCCAGAAATTCTTTGCGGTACTCGCCCTTGCGGTCGCGCACGATGGGCGCCAGCAAATAGGCACGGGTGCCCTCTTCCATGCCCATGACACGATCAACCATGTCCTGAACCTGCTGCGCTTCGATCGGCTGCCCCGTCGCAGGGCTGTACGGTGTCCCCGCCCGCGCAAAGAGCAAACGCATATAGTCGTAGATCTCGGTCACGGTCCCGACGGTCGACCGCGGGTTCTTGCTGGTGGTCTTCTGCTCAATTGAGATCGCTGGGCTCAGACCACTGATGTGATCCACGTCCGGCTTTTCCATCATATCCAGAAATTGCCGCGCATAGGCGCTCAGGCTCTCGACATAGCGCCGTTGCCCTTCCGCATAGATCGTATCAAACGCCAGCGAAGATTTCCCCGATCCCGACAGACCAGTGATGACCACCAGCTGATCGCGCGGAATATCCACGTCGATGTTCTTCAGATTATGCTCGCGCGCGCCGCGAACCTCGATGTGCTTCAGCTCGGCCATTCAAGGACCCCCACAAAGTGACCCCTATCAAATAGTCCAGCCTGCCCGAGTCTCCAACCATTCGTTAAGAACTTTTTAAGAACATCCACTCTTTCACGCGCTTTGCTTTCTGCTTTGCAAAAATACTCACGGCGCGCCGCACCCCATCGGCGCAAAGAAAAAGGGGCGAGAGCAGCCCGCGCCACTCTCGCCCCTTCCATCTCATGAACCGAAATCAGATGTGGATCGCGCGGTCCCAAGCATCCAAGACGCTCTCGTGCATCATTTCCGACAGGGTCGGGTGCGGGAACACAGTCTCCATCAGGTCGGCTTCGGTGGTCTCCAGCTTCTGGCCGATGACATAGCCCTGGATCATCTCGGTGACCTCGGCGCCAACCATGTGGGCCCCCAGCAACTCGCCGGTCGCTTCGTCGAATACGGTCTTCACCATGCCCTCGGGCTCGCCCAAAGCGATCGCCTTGCCGTTCCCGATAAAGGGGAATCGACCGACCTTGATCTTGTATCCAGCCGCCTTGGCCTTCTCTTCGGTCAGGCCGACGCTGGCGATCTGCGGGTGGCAATAGGTGCATCCGGCGATGGTCTCAGGCTTAACGGGGTGCGGATGACCGCCAGCGATGTGCTCTGCCACCATAACACCCTCGTGGGACGCTTTGTGCGCCAGCCAGGGGCCATTGGTCGCGTCGCCAATGACATAGATGCCTTCGACACCGGTGCGGCAGAACTCGTCGGTCACGGCAAAACTGCGGTCGATCTTGACGCCCACTTCTTCCAGACCAATGCCGCCGGTGTTGGCCACGATGCCCACAGCCGAAATCACGGTGTCGAACTCTTCGGTCGTGGTCTTGCCGCCCATTTCGATGTGCGCAGTGACCTTGCCGTTGCCGCGGTCCAGCTTCTTGACCATGGCCTTTTCTTTGATCTTGATGCCCTGCTTGGTGAACGCCTTCTTCGCGAATGCCGCGATTTCTGCGTCCTCGACGGGCAGGATACGGTCCTGAACCTCGACCACAGTCGTGTCAGCCCCCAGCGTGTTGTAGAAGCTGGCAAACTCGATGCCGATCGCGCCAGAGCCGATGACCAGCAGCTTCTTGGGCATCTTCTTGGGGGTCAGGGCGTGCTTGTAGGTCCAGACCAGATCACCGTCCGCCTCAAGGCCGGGCAACTCACGAGCGCGCGCACCAGTGGCCACGACGATGTTCTTGGCGACCAGCTCTTCGGTGCCCTTGTCGGTCTTGACGCTGACCTTGCCCTTGGCGGGGATGGTCGCGGTGCCCATGATGGTAGTGACTTTGTTCTTTTTCAGCAGGTGACCAACGCCACCGTTCAGCTGCTTGGCCACCCCGCGCGAGCGCGCGACGACCGCATCCAGATCAAAGCCGATCTTTTCCGCCGACAGGCCATAATCCTTGGCCCGATGCATCATGTGGTAGACCTCTGCCGAACGCAGCAGCGCCTTGGTCGGGATACAGCCCCAGTTCAGGCAGATCCCGCCCATGTGCTCGCGCTCGACCACAGCAGTCTTGAGCCCCAGTTGCGCTGCCCGAATTGCAGCAACATACCCGCCGGGGCCCGCCCCGATAACAACAACATCGAATTCCTTGGCGGCCATTGGCTCTCCTCCGATTCAAGAATTAGTTTGACGTTAAACTATCTTGAACGGAGCATCAACAAAGCCGTCAACCAACGACCTCGAGTTGTTGTTTTTCCTGCAACTCACGCAAGATCTCGCCATAGCCGCCTGCCTCGAGGAATGTGACCTCTGCAGCAGTCGAGCTGCGCCCCAGCGCCTTGTTCCGATAGGGGAAACGGCCGAATTTCCGAATGATTTCACGGTGAACCTTTGCATGAAGCAGGTTACTCTCCCCGGTTTCGGGCAGGCGCTCATGCATCAGGCGCACACAGCGATCCTGATCGCACAGGCTCTCTGAATGCATCAGCGGCAGGTAGAAAAACTGGCGGGCAGGTTCGTGAATCTTCAGATCCCAGCCGTGGTCGATGGCCACTTTGGCGGCGGCGCGCGCAGGAAAATCTGTCGCAAAGGCCCGTGCGTCGCCCCGGAACATGTTCCGCGGCAACTGGTCCAGCAGAACAATATAGCCCAGAGCCCCCGTCGGATATGTCAGCCAAAGGCCATATGCGCCCTCAGACGCTTCGGCCCAAACATCAAAAAATTTGTCTCTAATCTCTGCATCCAAGGCGTCGGTGCTATTGTACCACCCCTTGGGACCAACCTTGTCCAACCAGAACTCTAATACACTTTGTGGTGTCATCTGTATGCCCTCCACTCAACACTACATAAAAGCGTTACGTAAGGTTGGGTGGAGAGGACAGTCACAATTTATAACATACTGATGCAACCGGAGAGGAAGATAGGCGGACTATTTCTCGTCGACGGGGTTGGAGCTGGACTCCTCCATCGCGGTTTCCACGGCCAGTTGGGTCGCGGTGGCATAGACCGGCGCATAAGAATTGTACTCTTCGCGCGCAGGCGCTGCCCGCACCGTCATCCGGTAGGCCGCATAGGCAACCAAGGCCACTAGCAACACAGCGATGATCACAAAGAACCCGTTCGGACCCAGCTGCGCCATCAGCCAACCAGAGATAACAGGTCCGGCTATCGCACCGAAACCGTTGATGAAAACCAAACCACCCGAAGCAGCGGCCATGTCCTCTAGTTCTAGATAGTCGTTGGTGTAAGCCAGAAGCAAGGCATAGAGCGGGTTCGTCACACCTCCGATCAAGGACGCAGACACCAGCAGCAGCACGAAGTTGCTACCGACCACCATTCCCAGCACCGCGCCAGCGGCCCCGATGGTCGCAAGGATCACGATCAACAGGCGGCGGTCCATGTGGTCGGACAGCCAGCCAATGGGGTATTGCACCAAGAGGGCTGCGGCAAAAAACACCGAAATAAAGATCGAAATTTGTGCAGTGTTCAGGCCCGCTTCGGTGCCAAAGACCGACGCCATCCCGAATTGCGCGGCGAAAACGCCCCCCAGCAGGAACATCCCCACACACCCCAGCGGCGAGATATTGTAGAGCTGGCGCAGGGTCATCGGCTTGGTCCGGTCAAAGGCCGGCGTCGGATTGATCGACAGCAAAATCGGTGCGAACGACAGGGAAACCAGCACCGACGGGATCACGAACAGCAAATAGCCGCCCACATCGCTGACGTTGACCAGACCCTGCGCGGCAACCAGACCGAAAATCTGCACCAGCATATACAGGGACAGCGCCTGACCTCGCGTTTCATTGGTGGTGGTGTTGTTCAGCCAGCTCTCGGCGGTCACATATACCGCCGAGAAACAGAACCCGATCGCCACGCGGCCAACGGTCCACGCCCACGGATCGGCAATCGCCGGATAGAGGATCAGCACCGCCGACACCATCGAAGCCAGCGCCGCAAAGACCCGCACGTGCCCCACGCGCCGGATCATCTCTGGCGCCATGCGCGACCCGCCAAGGAACCCGAGGAAATAGGCGGACATCACGATCGACATCTCGAAGGTACCGAACCCTTCGTAAGCGCCGCGCAGACCCAGAAGGGTGCCCTGCATCCCGTTGCCAACCATCAGCAACAAAAGACCCAGCAGCAGCGGCCACGCGCTCGACAACACCTGTAGCATAGTAATTTCCTGGCGTTTGCGTTTCAGTTTCGAAGGTTCATGGCACCCGAAGCCTCACGGGCCTTGGGTATTCGCACAAAGCCTAGGGAATCAACAGGGATGCGTCCCCGTAAGAAAAGAAACGGTATTCTTGCGAAATCGCATGGTCGTAAGCGGCCATGATCCGGTCCCGACCGACAAGCGCAGAGACCAGCATCATCAAAGTCGATTTCGGCAGGTGGAAGTTGGTCATCAATGCGTCCGCCACGCGGAATTCAAAACCCGGATAGATAAAGATATCCGTATCCCCCGCCCACGGGCGAATAGCGCCAGTATCGCGCGCCGCGGTCTCGATCAAGCGCAGGGCGGTAGTGCCCACGGGGATCACGCGCCCGCCATTGGCTTTGGTTTCGGCAATCTCGGCGGCGGCGGTTTCGCTGACTTCGCCCCATTCGGAGTGCATCTTGTGGGTGGTCACGTCATCCACCTTGACCGGCAGGAACGTCCCCGCCCCTACGTGCAGTGTGACATAGGTAAAGCCCACGCCCATCGCCGCCAGCTTGTCCAGCAGCGGCTGGTCAAAGTGCAGACTGGCCGTCGGAGCCGCAACCGCGCCGGTGTTGCGGGCCCAGACGGTCTGGTAATCCTCTTTGTCCTGACTATCGGCGGGGCGTTTGGCGGCAATGTAGGGGGGCAAGGGCATCGCCCCTGCTTCGGCCAGAGCCACATCGAAATCATCGCCGGTCAGATTGAACTCCAGAACGGCCTGCCCCTCTTCGCGGCCAACAAGTTGCGCCTTGAGGTCAGCCGAAAACTCGACCCACTCGCCTTCGCCCAGTTTGCGCAGGGGTTTGACCAGCGCCGCCCACTGCCCGTTCGGGCGCGGCTCCAGCACGGTCACTTCGATCTTGGCACTCACGCGGCCTTGGGCACTGTCCCGCCAGCGTTGCCCGAACAGGCGCGCCGGAATCACCCGCGTGTCATTCAGAACTAGCCGATCCCCAGACTTCAGCAGATCCGGCAGGTCATAGACGTGCAAGTCCGACAGCCCATCAGGACGCGACACCAGCAGCCGCGACGCGCTGCGCGGTTTGGCCGGACGGGTGGCGATCAGGCTTTCGGGCAGATCAAAATCAAAGTCGCTTAGTTTCACTGGCTTACCTTTGGCGGAGGGCGGCGGAAGATCTCTCGGAACATGCCGGGGGTCAGCACCGACAGCGGATTGACCCCGACTTGCGGCGCAGAGGTAGTCCCAGTGAGCGTAAAGTTAAAGCCAAAGAGTCCCTCGCCCTGACGGGTAAAGATGCCGCCAATGCCGTTCAGCATGTAGACCGGCGACAAAACGCCCTGCAAATCCATGCGGTTCGATTTCAGACCGATCATGCCATCCAGAGACAGCCCCATCGACGGGCCGACCGCGCTGCTCTCGGTCAGGATGAACTGTTCGGGCGTCAGGCGGAACTTCGCATCCACATTCGAGAAATAGATGCCACCGTTGGCCATCTGGTCCAGAAGCCCCACGACGCTGACGGCATTCAACAGGTCCGTGACCGCCGGAGCATCATAGAGGCGGGTATTCGTGATCGCGAGCACACCATCATACTGGCCGTTCGTCCTTGCAGGGGTCAGGGTCAGGACCATCTCGCCGCCATTGGCCTGTTTCAGGATGCCGGCATCGCGCATCACATCCCCGCCATCCTCGCTGGTCACACGAATGGCGCTGCGGCCTCGGCTCGGGGCAATAAGCCCCTCGACCGGAGCGCCGCCATTAACCTTGGCCTTGAAAGTGCCGCGGGTTCCGCCGGTGGTTTCGAAATCCCCATCGAATTTTTCCAGCCCGATCCCCTTGGAAACACGCACGGTCATGCCCGACAGGCGCAGGGGGCTGCCCTCTTGGTTCGACGGTTTCGCGGCGGGCATCTTCGAGATATCGACCATCCCCTTCGACAAAGAGATCAAAGGCGGCCGGTTCTGACGCAGCCCCAGCGCCACGGTCGAATCCAGCCAATCCCCCACCCGCAACCGCGACAGACGAACGTCCGTGACCTTGCCCTCGGCGCTGGTGCGCAGGTTCCCCGACATGGACAGACCCGGCGCGGAGAACTCCAGCGTGTTGATCCCCAAAGGGTTCAACTGCCCGGCCACAGTCAGCCCGCCTTTGGCACTGCGCGCCTTGGCCCACCCGAGCGAATCCAGCCCGACGCCCACGCCCGCAAGGTTGCTCGTCAGTTTCAGGCCGATCGGCGCATTCTTGGGCAAGGACAGGTCCAGTCGCCCCGTGCCCTGCCCTGAAATCGCAACAGCCCCGAGGTCGATCTTCATCGCATCGAGGGTACGTTCACTGAGTTCCACATCAGCCCCGACCGTCGGTGTCCCGCCCTTGGGCGCGCGGAAGGTGCCGTCAAAGGGAATGGTGTTGAACCGCCCCTTGCCAGAGATCGTCACGCCGCTGGGGTCTGCCTTCAGCGTCAGGGTTTCCGCGGCCAGAACCGAGCCTTTGACCAGACGGTCCGTGCGAACCTGACGCACGACTGCATCAAAGTCATAACCCACGTCATTAGGCCCCAGCTTGGGCTTGAAGGGGATCGTCAGGGTGCCTTCAACCTCGGCCATCCCGTCCGCCAGCGTGACCGGCAGGTTCGTCTTGGTCGGTACGTTGATCGGGTCGGAATCCAGCAGGCTCATGAACGCCGTGACCGTCCCCCGCCCCTTCAGCGCGACCTGCGCATCCTCTGGCGGTTTGCCGAACTTGGGGATTTCATAGCGCGAACCGCTAATATCAATGATCCCGCCCTGTTTGGGCCGGACCTCTCCGTGATCCACGCGAAGCGCAAAGCGTGTGTTGTCCAGCTCGGCCCAGCCAGATGCATTCTGAACAGGCGGCATGGTCGGCAGGTACTGGACCTCTGCCCAGTCAAAGGCAAAATCCAATTGATGGCGCGGCTTTTCACCCGGATCAGCCGAGAGATGGAACTGGATATCCCGCAGGCTGCCGGCCTTGATGTTCTTGTCCAGCCAAGCGCGAACCTTCTGGCCTTTGCTTTCGGGCCAATAGGCCACCACATCGGCGGGGGCCACTTCGTCCACTTCGGCCAAAAGGCTCATGGCCCAGCCGCCAACCGCAGCTTCGATCCGCCCAGACACATTGGCGCGGCCCTCGGGCACCTGAACCGTCAATTGCCCCAGATCGAGCGCGAAGTCAGGCAGGCTGAGCCGGAAACTCGCATCCGCCTGCTGGATGTCCAAGGGTTTGGTCATCACCCCAATCGGCGCGGCGGTCAGATCGGACAGGCGGATCTGACCGATCATCGCCGACGGCCACTGACTGCCGTCTTCCATCACCAGTTGCGCACTGCCTTCGGCGCGGCCCGTGACCCATGCGCTGTCCACAGAAACTTCGTCGAACAGCAAGAGACCCTGTTTCGGTTCATAATTAAAATAGGTCCGCGCCCCGTTGAACGGCACGGGCGCCGCGTCCTCGTTCGGGCGCAATGCGCCCTTCCCCACCGACAAAGAGGCGCTCAGGTTGGCCAGTTCGCCCTCTTGGCCCAACTGCCCGCGCAGAGACCCCGAAAGCGGCGCATCCAGCGCGGCAAAAAACGCCAGAGCGGGCGCTTGGGTCGCGATATCCTGCGCCAGCAGGTCCGTCACGGTCAGCCCGAAATCCGCAGACAATTCCCCCAAGGTCCGCCAGTAACTGCCTTCGACCGTCGCCGCCGTTGCGCCGCCTGTCAAAAGGGTCAGTGTCGAAGCCGCATGCAGATCGTCGCCCTCGCGCTCGACCGTAAAGCGGCCACCGTCCACGGTCCAGGACCGCTCGGCCCGCAAGTCCACATAACGCAGGCTGACATTGTCCAGAGTGATCGTCCGAAGCGGCTCCAGTTCCGGCGTCTCGAACGCGGTATCCATCACCGAGATCAGGCGCGGAAAGTCCATTGACCGCTCGACCGGTGCATCCGAAGACCCGAAGGCCAGCTCGAACGTGCCGTCCTGCGCGCGTTTCAGGTCGATGAGCAACCCGCTGACAGACACATGCTCTGCCGCCAGCACGCCCTTGATCAAACGCCGCCCCGAGAGGTTCACCTTCATATCGCTGACACGGGCCAGCGCCGCCCCGCCGGGTTGGGTGATCACCGTGTTATGCAGCTCGACCCAAGGGCGCAGCCCAGAGCCAACGGTCAGGTAAATATCCCCCAACTGGACGCGGGCGCCGGTGCCCTGCCCCGCCAAGGCTTCTTCGATCCGCGTTTCGGCCCATTCGGGCACCCGCACCGGCCGATCCAGTAGATACAGCGCCCCGCCTACCGGCAGCAAAACCGTCAGCAACAGCACCGCACCGACAAACACCCACAATTTCCGACGCTTGCGCGACGAAATCTTTGGGGTTTCTGCCTTTTCAGGTGCCTCGTTCTCTTTCTTTTCGGTCATGCGGCCCTAGACTGCCCGTAAACACTCACTGCAAGGTATATGCCCATGATTGAAGTTGGCGCGAAAGCCCCCGAATTTACACTGCCCCGTGATGGCGGCGAAGATGTCTCGCTCGGCGGCCTGCAGGGGCAGAATGTGGTTCTGTATTTCTACCCCAAGGACGACACCCCCGGCTGCACCAAGGAATCCATCGCCTTTTCCGAACACGCCGACGCCTTTGGCGCGGCAAACGCAGTGGTTCTGGGGATTTCCAAAGACACCGTTGCCAAGCATGACAAGTTCCGCGACAAGCACGGCCTGAAAGTGGCGCTACTATCGGACGAAAACAGCGATGTTTGCGAACGCTATGGCGTCTGGAAAGAAAAGAACATGTACGGCCGCAAATACATGGGCATCGAACGCACCACCGTGCTGATCGACACGTCGGGCAACATCGCCCGCATCTGGCCCAAGGTCAAAGTCGCCGGACATGCCGAAGACGTACTGGAGGCCGTGAAGGCGCTGTGACCAAAACTCTGGCAGAAATGGCCACCGAGGTTCTGACCTGCGGTGAAGGACGCGAGAAAACCGAAATCTCCAAGCGGCACGCAGAGGCTTGGTTCGCCGCCCGCAAGGCAGGTACGCCCATTCCCGTGGGCACCGCGACCCCGCCCCTGCGACCGTCCCGTCCGGCCAAGCCAGAGCTTCTGGATCCCCGCGATGTGCCCCGCCGCCGCCCCGGCAGCCTGCAGGGGCGCATCGCTTTGCTGCACGCCGTGGCCCATATCGAACTGAACGCGGTGGACCTTCACTGGGACATCATCGCACGGTTCGGGCACATCCCGATGCCCATCGGCTTTTACGACGACTGGGTGAAGTCAGCAGCGGAAGAATCCAAGCATTTCAACCTGATCTGCGATTGCCTCGAGGATCTGGGCAGCCATTACGGCGCCCTGCCCGCCCATGCCGGCATGTGGAAAGCCGCGGAGGACACCGCCGAGGATTTCATGGGGCGCCTCGCCGTGGTGCCCATGGTGCTAGAAGCCCGCGGGCTGGACGTGACCCCCGGCATGATCGAGATTTTCCGCAAGGCCAAAGCCGACAAGGCCGTCGAAGCACTGGAAGTCATCTATTCCGAAGAGGTCGGGCACGTCGCCTATGGCTCCAAGTGGTTCCACTTCATGTGCGGACGCGAGAATCTGGACCCCAAGGACGTGTTCCACGATCTGGTCCGCCGTTACTTCCACGGTGCGCTCAAGCCCCCCTTCAATGAAGAGAAGCGGGCCGAGGCAGGAATCCCCCCGGATTTCTACTGGCCGTTGACTGAAACGGGATCAGTCACGCAAGAGTGAGTTCCCCGCACAGCCAGTGTCCCATTCGGATAGGCGGTATCTCGCCGAAATGGCGGGAACCGGCCAAACCGGCTCTCTCGATTTTCCAAAAAGGTTGCCCCAAAAGCACGGCGCGGTTTATCCCCTAAGCACGCCGTCGCTGCGCCTAATGGCGTGCACGCGTCAAAAACGACCTAGGGGACCATATCAGTGAGAAGCCGCGTTAACCGCTTTATCGAAACACGCTTTGGCAATGTGTTTCCGGAACGCCGCGTATTTTTGCGTTCAGACACCGAAACCCGCTTTATCCGCCTGACACCGCTGACCCAGATTACCGCGCTGGGTGGTCTGGCGCTGATCATGGCTTGGGCTGCGATTTCCTCGTCGATCCTGCTGATGGACAGCATCGGATCCGGGAACCTGCGCGCACAGGCCCAGCGTGAACAGGAAAACTACGAAGAGCGTCTGAACCGACTGGCCCAGGAACGCGACATGCGCGCCGAAGAGGCCTCGGATGCTCAGGAACGCTTCAACCTCGCGCTCCAGCAGATTTCGGTCATGCAGACCCAGCTCCTGTCCTCCGAAGACCGCCGCCGCGAATTGGAAACCGGCCTGACCGTTGTGCAGGACACCCTACGCCGCACCATGGACGCCCGTGATACCGCAACCGAACGCGCAACCGCCCTTCAGGCCGCGATCGACGGCGAAGGCGGCGCCACCAGCGTGGTTGCCATGGGGTCCGAAGTGAACGGCGCTGTCGACGCCCTGAGCGTCGCCCTGTCCGAAACCGCAGCAGAGCGTGACGCCAAAGCCCTCGAGGCCCGCGAAGCCCTGCGTGACGCGGACGAGATCGCCATGCAGCTGAAGCTGCTGCGCGACCAGAACGACCGCGTGTTCCGCCAGCTCGAAGAGGCGATGTCGGTCTCGGTCGAGCCCTTGAACAAGATGTTCCGCTCGGCGGGGATGGACCCCGACCGGATCATCAACCAGATCCGCAGCCGCTATTCCGGTCAGGGCGGCCCCTTGATGCCCCTATCTTTTGGTGGCGAAGAAGAGCACAGCCAGGAAATCGATCGGGCAAATCGTCTTCTGGAACAGATGGATATGCTGAACATCTATCGCATGGCTGCTGAAAAAGCGCCCTTTGCGTCGCCTGTTAAATCGGCATTCCGCTTTACCAGCCCCTATGGTTACCGCCGCGACCCGAAAACAGGCGGACGCCGGATGCATGCCGGTGTAGATTTTGCAGCATCCACCGGAACGCCGCTTTACGCGACGGCCGATGGTGTAGTAATCCACGCAGGCTGGTCGTCGGGTTATGGTCGTTTGGTTAAAATCCAGCATGAATTTGGTATCGAGACAAGATATGCCCACTTGTCCAAACTTAATGTGACCAAGGGCCAAAGGGTCTCGCGTGGTGACCGTATCGGTGATATGGGAGCATCAGGACGCGTGACCGGCGTGCACCTGCATTACGAGGTGCGTGTCGGGGGCAAACCCGTCAACCCGATGGTATATATCAAGGCTGCTAATGATGTTTTCTAAAAGCAAGATCAACGAACCTGGCCCCAAGGCCACCGAAGCTCCGGCACCGGCTCCGGCTCCTGCGGAAAAGACTGAATTCAAAGCACCCGCGGCGACCAAGGCAAAGCCCCCCGCATCGGTTCTGTCGTCTGATCTGCACGTCGAAGGTAACATCCGCACCACCGGCGATGTTCAGGTCGAAGGCACTGTCGACGGCGATATCCGCGCGCACCTGCTGACCGTTGGAGAAACCGCCACCATCAAAGGCGAAGTTGTTGCTGACGACGTCGTGGTGAACGGCCGCATCGTAGGCCGCGTGCGTGGCCTGAAGGTCCGCCTGACCTCTTCGGCACGTGTCGAGGGCGACATCATCCACAAGACCATCGCCATCGAGAGCGGTGCGCACTTCGAAGGTTCGGTACAGCGTCAGGATGACCCGCTGTCGACCGCAGGTGCCAAGCGCATCACCGGCCCCGAAAGCACCAGCTAATCGGCGCAAATACCGGATCGGACTATCGGGCCGATCCACCAAGGACGAGACAGGAAGGCACCGCATTCGGCGGTGCCTTTTTCTTTGCGCTGCGCGGGCGGGGATCAGGCGTTCTCGATCAGGATGCGGTAGAGGTGCCATGTGGCATGGCCAAGGATCGGCAGCACAACGAACAGCCCCAAAAAGCCCGGCAGCATCGCCACAAAGGTCAGGACTGCCACAATCGCGGCCCATGTCAGCATAGGCAGTGGCGCCTGCATGACACTCTCGAAACTGCTGATCATGGCGGTCACGAAATCTACGTCCCGATCCACCACCATCGGCAGGCCCACCACAGTGATCGCGAAGATCAGCATCGCGAAAACAGCCCCCACCGCCGTCCCGACCAGTAGCATCGTCAGCCCGTTGGCTGTCAGATACACCTCGAAAGAGGTCGAGACGTTGGTCATCGTGGACAGCCCCATGAAGAGGGCAAAGATCATATGCGCGAGGAAAAACCAGAACAGGAAGATGATCACGACCACGGCGCTCAGCCACGGCAGTTGGCGGCTCCCCTGCCCTTTGACCGCGCCAAAGATGCGGTGCCAGTCCATCGCCAACCCGAACTCGAGCCGGCGCGATGTCTCATAAAGGCCCACGGCGGCAAAGCTCCCGACCAAGGGGAAACTGATCACCGCCAGCACCAGCCAGTAGGTCTGCCCCGTCAGCGCAGTGATCGCCCACATGATCCAGCCGACGACCACATAGACCCCCGCAAAGATAAGCCCGAACACCGGCGAGCGCCGGAAGTCCCCGACCCCGCGCCGCAACGCCAGAAAAACATCGGACATGCTGGCCCGAGCCAACTCGGGCGCGCCGAGCTTGCTGCCCTGCTCAGTGGCATCCATTCATGGTCTCCCCTCTTCCTCCGGAAGAGAGCCTAGCGACCCGATGCCACGCCGCGAAGATGTAATTTCGATACAGCTTAAGCCGAGCCCAAGAAAAAACCGCGGCGCTGGGGCCGCGGTGATCTTTAGTCTTCGAAGGTCGCTTCGGCGCGGGATTTGCCGCTGACGTCCATGGCCAGCGTCGCCGCCATCAGCCCGTCCAGATCCCCGTCCAGAACCCCCGAGGTATCCGAGGTCTCGAACCCCGTCCGCAGGTCTTTGACCATCTGGTAGGGCTGCAGAACGTAGGAACGGATCTGGTTGCCCCAACCCGCGTCGCCCTTGGCTTCGTGGGCGGCGTTGATGTCCGCGTTCCGGCGATCCAGCTCCATCTGGTACAGACGCGATTTCAGGGCCTTCATGGCGATATCACGGTTCTGGTGCTGCGACTTTTCCGAAGAGGTCACAACGATGCCAGTCGGGATGTGCGTGATCCGCACCGCCGAGTCGGTGGTGTTCACGTGCTGACCCCCTGCACCGGACGAACGGTAGGTATCGATACGGATTTCGCTGGGGTTCACTTCGATTTCGATGTTGTCGTCGACTACGGGGTAAACCCAGACCGAGCTGAACGAGGTGTGGCGACGCGCCGCCGAGTCATAGGGCGAAATGCGCACCAGACGGTGCACGCCGCTCTCGGTCTTGAGCCAGCCATAGGCGTTGTGACCGCTGATCTTGTAGACCGCCGATTTGATGCCCGCTTCTTCGCCGGGGCTCATGGACTGCAGTTCGACCTTGTAGCCCTTCTTGTCGGCCCAGCGCACGTACATGCGCGACAGGATCGAAGCCCAGTCACAGCTCTCGGTGCCGCCCGCGCCCGAGTTGATCTCGAGGAAGGTGTCGTTGCTGTCCGCCTCGCCGTTCAGCAGAGCCTCAAGCTCTTTCTGGGCTGCGGTCTTGGCTAGGTCTTTCAGGGCAGCTTCGGCGTCTTTGACGACCTCGGCATCCTCTTCCAACTCGCCAAGCTCTATCATGTCGATGTTGTCCTGAAGGTCCTGCTTGATGCCGGTATAGACATCCATGGAATCGATCAGGGTCTGACGGTCGCGCATCAGCTTCTGGGCTGCTTCGGGATCGTCCCACAGAGTCGGGTCCTCGACGCGGGCATTGAATTCCTCGAGCCGGTGCTGCGCGGTGTCCCAGTTCAGACGCTGGCGCAACAGCTCCAGCGATTTTTCGATCTCGGCCACGGTGTTCTGTGCTTCTGCGCGCATCTTCGTCCTATGGGTTTGAAAGGGTCAGAGGGCGCCGCGCGGGGCGGCAGCCCTGTCAGGCAGCGGTGATACCGCAGCATCGCTATATGAGCAAGGTCAGTAGAGGCCGCCCGCGCTGAGCGTTCCGAAATCGGCCTTGGGTCCGACCACCGCCGTGCCCCCGCCCGAGGTCGTGACCTGTTTGGGCGCGTCGTCGGACTCCCCGCGTTCGAAGAGCGGCAGGTTCGAACCCACGGCAAAGCCACCGTCAAAGGCGATGCCGAACATCGGCTCTTCGCCATCGCGGAAATATTCCGCCACAACAAAGTCACCGCTGTCATCATCCGCCAGACGCGCACCGGTAAAGCGGTCGATCTTGATGAAGTGCCCACCCGGAGGCACATCGAACGGACCGCCGCCGTATTTCTTGGTCGCGGCCTGCATCAGCTCGGTAAAGACCGGACCACACAGGGTGCCGCCATAGGCGCCCTTGCCCATCGGACGGGGACTGTCAAAGCCCATGTAGCAACCCGCCACGATGTTCGAGGTAAAGCCGACGAACCACACGTCCTTGGCGTCGTTGGTGGTACCGGTCTTGCCCGCAGTCGGCACGGGCAGGTTCACGGTGCTGGCGGCTGTCCCGCGCTGCACAACGCCCTGCATCATCGAAGTCAGCTGATAGGCGGTGATCGCATCCATCACCCGTTCGCGGTTCGACGTGATACGCGGGCCGAGGCCATTCGGGATCGAAGGATCGGCACAGTCGGCGCAGACACGCTCTTCGTGGCGGTAGATCGTGCGGCCATAGCGGTCCTGCACGCGGTCAACCAGCGTGGGCTGCACGCGCTCGCCACCGTTGGCAAACATCGCATAGGCCGCCACCACCTTGTAGAGCGTGGTTTCTTCGGACCCGAGCGAGTTCGCAAGGAACCGGCCCATATTGTCGTAAACACCAAAGCGTTCGGCGTAACGCGCGATCGTGTCCATGCCGACCTCTTGGGCCAGACGCACAGTCATCAGGTTCCGCGATTGTTCGATGCCGGTCCGCAGGGGCGTCGGGCCGTAGTATTTGTTCGACGAGTTCTTGGGACGCCACAGACCTTGGGGGGTGTTCACCTCGATCGGGGCGTCGATCACGATGGTCGCAGGCGAATAGCCGCTGTCCAGCGCCGCCGCATAGACAAAGGGTTTGAAGCTGGAGCCCGGCTGACGCTGCGCCTGTGTCACACGGTTGAATACCGAATCCTGATAGGAGAAGCCGCCCTGCATCGCCAGAACACGGCCGTTTTCCACGTCCATCGCCATCAGGCCGCCCTGCACTTCGGGGGTCTGACGCAGGGTCCAACGGATAAAGCTGCCGTCCTCGTCCTTGGTCATGCGGCGCACGAGCACGACGTCACCGACCTCGACCAGATCACCGGCCACGCGAGCCTGCCGTCCCAAAGTGCCATCAGCCAACCGCTTGCGGGCCCACTGAACGTCCTCAGCGGGGATAAAGTGGCCGTCCTCGTCCTCTTCGACGTTTTCGATCCCGATACGGGCCGAACTGTCACCGACGCGCAGAACCACCGCCGGATACCATTGTGCCTCGAGGAAGATATCGCGGGGCACTTCGACACTGGCTAGGGCCGCACGCCATTTTTCTTCGGTATCGAGTTCGGCAGGATCGATCTTTTGGCCCGTGCCGCGCCAGACGCCGATGCCGCGGTCGTACTTCTCTAGCCCGCGCCGCAGGGACTCACCTGCAACCGATTGCAGATCGGGGTCGACCGTCGCACGCACCGACAGACCACCGGTAAAGAATTCACCTTCGCCGAAATCCTCGCTCAGCTGGCGGCGGATTTCGTCGGTGAAGTAGTCGCGGAAAGGCAGCGCAACGCGGAAATCCTCGTAATCGCCGTTCTGGACCGATTTCAGAGGCTGCGCCTGTTCGGCATCACGCATCTCTGCGGTGATGTAGCCGTTCTCTTCCATCTCGCGCAGCACGTAGTTGCGGCGATCCACCGCCTCTTCGTAGTCGCGGACGGGATGCAGTTTCGCGGGCTTCTTGGGCAAGGACGCCAGATAGGCCGCTTCGCCCGGGGACAGCTGTCCAAGGGTCTTGTTGAAATAGGTCTGCGCCGCAGCGGCCACACCATACGAGTTCGCGCCAAGGTAAATCTCGTTGAGGTAGAGCTCCAGGATTTCATCCTTTTCCAGCGTCTGCTCGATGCGGGTCGCGAGGATCAGTTCCTTGATCTTGCGCTCGGCCTGACGGTCGCCGGACAACAGGAAGTTCTTCATGACCTGCTGGGTGATGGTCGACGCTCCGCGCACATTGCGCCCGCGCGAGACAATCGCATCCCGCGCCGCCGAGGCGATGCCCATCAGGTCGTAGCCCGAGTGCTGGTAGAAGTTCTTGTCTTCGGCCGAGATGAACGCGGCCTTGACCAGATCGGGGATTTCTTCGGCGGGCACAAAGAGGCGGCGCTCTTTGGCGAATTCGTCGATGATGCGTCCCTCTGCCGAGTAGATCCGGCTGATGGTCGGCGGCTCGTACTGCGCGAGGGCCTCATGGCTCGGCAGGTCGCGTCCGTACATCCAGAACACAGCACCAATCGACAGGGCCACCATGAAGATGCCCAGTGTGATGGCGCTGAAAATTGCTCCGAAGAAGGAAAAGATGAATCTCAACAAGTCGAGGCCCCCGGCTAAACGTGCCCCCTCATATAAGGCCTTGCCCTGCGGGTCAAAACACAAACGGGACAGGTTTTGTTCCTGCGCAGCCTATTGCCGGATCAGATGCCCTTCGGCAGCGTCTGCGATGGCCCACTCCAGCACAGCGGCGGTGATCGCCTGCGCCGCCATAACCCGCCATGCCGGATTGGTCAGGTTCTCTCGGTCCCGACCCGAAGACAGGAACCCAAGTTCCAGCAGGATCGAGGGGATATCGGGGGCCTTCAGCACCGAAAAGCCCGCCTCGCGGCGCGGATGTTTATAAAGGGGCGCACCCGCCTCTTTCAGGGCATCCTTCACATGATCAGCAATGCGCTTTGATC
>CAXQKF010000023.1:0-13927 GCA_964224285.1 Donghicola sp.
GACACTCTTTCCCTACACGACGCTCTTCCGATCTGGTCGATCTGCGGGGCAAACCCGATTACGTCGCCAAGGAATTCGATCCCACCCAGAACTTCGGGACGATCCTGCGATGACCGCGCCCATCCTCATCATCAACCCCAATAGCTCGGACCTTGTGACCCAAGGCATCAGGACAGCCGTGGCCGCTTTGGGTCCGCATTTCGAAGCTGTCGATATCCCCAATAGCCCCGCCACCATCGCCAGCGACGAAGACGTTGCCCGCGCAGGTCTCGAGGTCTTGGCTGTGGCACGCGGGCGGCCAGATGCCTCCGCCTACATCACCGCCTGCTTTTCCGATCCGGGTCTCGATCTGCTGCGGGCAGAGGGCGGAAAAATCGCGATCGGCTGTCAGGAAGCAGGTATTCTGACGGCGCTGGCACGCGCGGACAGCTTTGGGATTATTGCACTGTCCGAACGCTCGATCCCGCGTCATCTGCGCAAGATCCGGCAAATGGGTGTGGCTAGTCGGCTGGCTGGTGAATTGGCTCTGCCCGGTGTTTCCGCTGTCGCATCAGGTCACGACGAGGCCGTCTATGCTATGATCCACGACAAAGCCAAAGAGCTTGGGGCCGCAGGCGCGGGTGCGATTGTTCTGGGCTGTGCGGGGATGGCGCCGATCCGTGCGCGGCTCGAACGCGAAACGGGGCTAGCTGTGATCGATCCGGTGATGGCAGCTGCAAGTATCGCCCTAGGCGCCGTTCTTGGCTGAGCGGATGCAGGAAGGACTGTAAAGGATGGCAAAAGTCGAAGATATGCCCGACGTCTCCCTGCGGCTCTTGGAGATTTTCGCCGCCATGATGCGCTGCTCCACCACGGTAGAGACCGCCGAGTTTCTGGGGGTGTCCCAACCCGCCGTCTCCGCAGGACTGCGCCAACTCGAGAACCAGCTCGGCATCACGCTTTTCGAACGGACGGGTCGGCGGCTACAGCCCACCGCCGAGGCACGTGACCTGTTCGAAGAAATCCGCCCGCTTTTCGGCTTGCTCCGTTCGTTTTCGACACGGGCGCGCGACATGCGCTCGGGGCGTGTGGGGCGGCTGCGGGTCATTGCGACCCCGCCTCTTGGCTATTCCATCGGCCCCAAAGCATTGCGCGCCTTCCTCTCCGACCGCCCGAATGTCACGGTGGCCTACGACGTGCGGCGCTTGTCCAATGTGCTCGAGGCCATCGAGACAGGCCAAGCGGACGTCGGGTTGGTCCTGAACGCTGAAAAGCTGGAGACAGTGAATTCCGAAATTGTCCAGCGCAGCCAGATGGTTGTCCTCTTGCCCAAGGACGACCCCCTGACCCAGCAGAGCACCATTGCCGCCGAAGACCTCAAGGGGCGCAAGATCGTGGGCATTGATCAGGCCTCGCAATTGGGACGTCTGGTCGCCAAAGGGTTCGCCCTCGGGTCGGCCCCCTATGAGCCCCAGATCGAGGTGCGGTATTGCCAGACGGCTGCGGCCCTGGTTGCCGATGGCATGGGGCTGACGGTCGTCGATCCGTACTCGGCCCAACCCTATCTGCAGCGCGGACTGGTTGCGCGGCCTTTCATGCCTGCCTGTGAAATTCGTGCCTCGGTTCTGACCAGAAAAGGTGTGCCGCATTCGAGCCCGCTGCTTGGCTTCATGGAAGCGATCAGAGCGAACATCAATTCCTGATGGCTTTGCCGTTCAATAGACGGGCGGCACGGACCTAGCTGTGGGCAAACATCGACGCTCCTGCAATTCCCAACTCTTCTGGGAAATCCGCCCGCAGGATGGAGCCGCTGTCGGACTCCGTGATGAACAGACTGCGCCCGTTCGGCCCGCCAAAGGCGCAGTTGGTGGTGCCCAAGCCACGGCAAGAGCGGACCACAGCAATCGGTTGCCCTAAGGCGTTGTGGACCCACACCAGGCCCATGCCCGTTTGGCACACCACCACGCCGTTATCTCGGGTCAGCGCCAAGCCGTCAGGTCCCGCGCGGCCGCCCGAGAATTGTAGGAAAAGGCCGGCTTTGTTGACACGCCCGCTAGCCGACAGAGGTAGGCGCCAGACTGCGTTGGCGCGGGTGACTGCCAGGAACAGTGTGTGCTCTGCCATGTCCAGAACCAAGCCGTTCGGGCTGGGAACCTTGTCGATCAGGCAGGTCAATGCTCCGGTTTCGGGCTGCCAGCGGTAGACGCGGCCGGTCGGGTCTTGGAGGCCGGTTTGGCCTTGGTCGGTGAAATAGAGCGACCCGTCGCGGCCAAAATGCAGGTCGTTGCAGCCCTTGAACCCTTCGGTGTCGCAGTCGCGCAGGGCGTGGGTGACCTCACCTGTTTTCGGGTCCAGTTGCATGATGCCGTTCTGGAAATCGGCGATGAAAATCCGCCCGTCCTTGTGGAACTTCAGGCCGTTGGGCTGACCGTCATATTCCGCCACTTGGGTGATGTTCCCCGCAGGGTCGGCGCGGAAAATCCGGCCAAAGGGGATGTCCACAAACCACAGGTTCCCGTCGCGGTCGAACGACGGCCCCTCTAGGAAGCTGTCCACGGTGCTGCCCCGCCGGTTCCGGTCAGCCCAATAGGAGGGCTGGCCGGTGCGCCGCAGTTCGGGCGGTAGTTCGGTGAAAACGGTGGTGTCGATGATGACGGGTTCGGGAAAGGGGTAGGTCTGCATGTCTTAACCAAACGTCCACTGGGGCAGGAACAGAGCGATCTGCGGAAAGGCGATCATCAGCAGCATGAACAGCACAATGATCAGGAAAAACGGCAGGGTGCCCATGATCACGTCCTCGACCTTGACCAGATCAGAGGAGCTGGCGACCACGAACAGGATCACCCCCAGCGGCGGGGTCAGCTGACCCAATTCCACCAGAATAACCACGAAAACGCCAAACCAGATGGGGTCCACGTCCATCGCCATCAGGGCGGGGAAGATGACAGGAACGATGATCGCGATCATCCCCAGCCCTTCCATAAAGCACCCCAGAACCGCGAAAACCAGCATGACGATCAGCAGGAAAGCGGTGCGCGACAGGGCGGTTTCCTCAAGGTAGCCGACCAGTTGTTCGCCCACGCCGGACAGGGCGGTCGCATAGGCAAAGATCATCGAGGTGAACACGATGAACAGGATGTTGCCGCTCATGCTGACGGTGCGGGTGATGGCGTCGGACAGCAGGCCGAAGCTGAACTTGCCGTATATTGCCGCGATGCCGATCGCGCCAAGGGTGCCGACGGCGCCAGCCTCGGTCGGGGTGGCGATGCCGCCGTAAATGCTGCCGAGAACCACGGTGATCAGTAGCAGGAACGGTACGATGTCCAGCAGCGCCCGGCCCAGTTCGGCGGCAGAGGCGCGATGGGGGTCGCGGGGGGCCAGATCGGGGTTCAGAGTAGCGCGCAGGGCGATGAAGCCCATGTAGAGCACTGCCAGCACGATCCCCGGCACCAGACCGGCCGCGAAGAGCCGTGCGATCGAGGTTTCGGTGAAAGTGGCGTAGATGATCATCGTGATCGACGGCGGGATCAGAATTCCCAGCGTGCCGCCTGCGGCCAGAGAGCCCGCGATAATGCGCTTGTTGTACCCACGGGCGGTCAGTTCCGGCAGGGCGACGGTGGACATGGCGGCGGCAGTGGGCGCACTGCCCCCCGAAATGGCCGCGAAAATCCCGCTGCCCGCGATGTTGGTGTGTAAAAGCCCGCCGGGCAGGCGGCGCATGAACGGGGCGACCCCGTTATAAAGCCGCGTGCTAAGGCCCGATCCCAGCAGGATTTCAGCCATCAGAACGAACAGCGGAATGGCCGCAAGGGTAAAGCTGTTGGCCGCGCCCCAGCTAACGATGCCGAGCGCCTTGAAACCGGTAAAACCCTTGAGCAGCCAGATATAGAACAGTCCCGCACCCGCCACGGCGAAATGCACCCACATGCCGCCCATGATCAGGCCGATCAACAGGCCGAAAGCCAGAATGGCGTCCATTATTTGCTTCCTTCAATCAGGCGGCGGGCGGTCAGTAGCTTTTCCACCAGAAACAGCGAAATCAGGCCAAAGCCCACGGGGATCAGGGTCTGCGGTATCCACAGGGGCGTGCGCAGGACGGTGGGGGCGAACTTGCCGCGCTTCATCGAGCTGGCCATCAGGTCATAGCCCTTGACCGCCATGATCGCGCAGATCACCAGCGCCGCCAGAACGAACAGGCGCAGCATCCACAGGCGGACCGGTGCGGGGAACAGATCGAACAGGAAGTGCACCTGAAACAGCGACCCCGACCGCAGCGCCAAGGCCGCGCCAAAGAACGTCAGACTGACGACGAGATAGCCGGTGATTTCCTCGGCGTAGCCAAGGGAATGGTTGGCGAAGCCGCGCAATCCGGCCTCGGCGGCGACCAGCAGGACCAGCGCGCACAGCGCCGCGCCGCTGACGATGCGCAGCCCGCTAGCCAGACCGTCAAACAGGGGGCCGGCTGACACCGACCCCAAGGAGCTTGTTTCACTCATTTCACTTACCAATGGCCTGACGGACCAGCGTCAGGGCTTCTACATATTCGGGGCCGTTTTCGGTGGCCCAGGCTTCCCAATAGGGGGCCATGGCGGCAACGGCGGCGGGTTCATCGGCCTCGGCGGCGGGAACGATGGTCATGCCAGCGGCCTGTTGGGCCTGCATCTGGGTTTCCTCGTCCACCAGAAACTCGGCCGAGATGGCAGCGCCTTCGTCTGACACGATCTGGCGCAGGGTGTCTTGGGTGGCGGGTTCCAGATCGTCAAACGCGTCGGCGTTAGCGATGATCATCGAGTTGCCGTAGGTCACCGCGAAACGGTAGTTATAGGGCAAGAACTCGTGCCAGGTCTTGGCCCCGCCCGCGCTGGCGGTCAGAACGCCCTCGATCACGCCGCGTTCCAGCGATGTGGGCACTTCGGAGCCGGACATGGTGATCGGTGCGCCGCCGAAGGCTTCGATGAACGCGCCTTGCTCGGGGGATGTCACGCGGATTTTGTGGCCCGACAGATCAGCCAGATCATCCACGGCAAAGGTGGTGAAAATCACCTGCTGCGGATAGCGGTAGCCCCCCAGCAGCACAACGCCCTGATCCGCGAAGGCCGCTTGCAGTGTGGGCAGCATGGCGGCCATGGCCTTGTCCCATTCCTCGTCGGTTTCGATCAGCATGGGCAGGTTCAGCACCCGCGCCACCGGCACGTTGCCAGAGAAAAAGTAATCCGCCGCGAACTCGACGATCCCGTCGCCGACCGCCTGAGTGATATCCGACGACGCGATTTGCAGGGTCTTGCCAAGGTGCACGGTAATCGCCAGATCGCCCGCGGTTTCGGTGGCCACACGTTCGGCGATGCGGTTCATGCCCTTGACGGCGGCGGTGGTGGACACCGAGGAATAGGTATAGCCCGTCCAGTCCGTGGCACCAGCCGTGGTGGCAAACAGGGCAAAGGCAGTCGTGATCAGGTGTTTCATGTCTTTCTCCTCCCGGGCGGTTTACAGGGTGCCCGACTTGTAACTTCAGTCGCCCCGTTTGGGGCTGGTTTATGGGCCAAACGGCAGAGGATGTCTTGGGCTCTCTGCCGTTTGGCGGGATTGAGTGGTGGTTAACCCTGGGCCGCAGGGGCGCGGCTGGCGGTGATGCGGCGTTTGATGGCCGGTCCGACGATGACGGCGACGGTCAGCGCGACCAGCACCAGACTGGTGGTGTTGGCGAACAGCACGCCCCAGTCACCACGCCCGATCCGCAGGGCAAGGCGCAGGTTCTCCTCGGCAAAGGCGCCTAGGATCAGACCCAGCACGACGGGGGGCATGGGGAACTTGAGCTTGTCCATGACGTAGCCGATCGCGCCGAACCCCAGCATCAGGTAGACGTCGAACATCCGCCCGTGGATCGAATAGACCCCGATCAGCATCAGCACGATGATCACCGATCCCAGCAGCGGGCGGGGCAGTTTCAGCAGCTTGGCAAAGCTGTTGGTCGCCAAAGCCCCCCCAAGGAACACCAGCAGGATCGCCCCGAACAGGAACTGCCACATGAAGCCGAACACCACATCGGGGTTGTCGCGGAACAGCATGGGGCCCGGTTGCAGTCCGTGGATCAGAAGGCCCCCCAGCATAACAGCCGCCACAGCCGTTCCGGGGATGCCAAGGGTCAGCGCAGGGATCAGCGCCGAAGCTGTATCCGCGTTGTTCGCGGTTTCGGCGGCGGCCACGCCTTCGGGTTCGCCATGGCCCCATGTTTCGGGGGTTTTGCTGGTCCGGCGGGCCTCGTTATAGGACATGAAGGCCGCCATCGACCCACCCGCGCCGGGCAGAATGCCGATCCAGATCCCGATGAAGGACGCCTTGATCCACGTTTTCCAGAAGCGCGCCATTTGCGGCAGGGCCTTCCAGATGGGATCGGTGCCAAGGTTTTCGTTGGCCTCGTCGGTTTTCAGGGGGCTTTCCAGCAGGTCGATCACCGGCGGCAGGGCATAAAGGCCGACCAGCAGGATCACGATGCTGATCCCGTCGAGCAGCTCTAGCTGGCCAAAGGTGTAGCGGTCATTCCCGAAAATCGGATCGGACCCGACCACGGACACGAAAATCCCGAAACAGGCGCTGGCCAGCCCTTTGACCACATTCCCACCAAGCAGAAAGATGATCGAACACAGGCCAAACACGGCGACCCAGAACACCTCGGCGGGGCCGAACAGCAGGGTGACTTTGGACAGGGGCGGCGCCAGCAGCATCAGGGCCAGCGCGCTCGCGATCCCGCCGATGGACGAGGATACGACCGCCACCTGTAGGGCAAAACCGCCCTGCCCCTTTTGGGCCATGGGATAGCCGTCAAAGCTGGTGGCGACGGCGGCGGGTGTGCCCGGAATGCGCAGCAGCACTGCAGGGATCGCCCCGCCATACATTGCACCGTTGTAGATGCCCGCCATCAGGCCAAGCGCAACAAGGGGTTCAAGCCCAAAGGTAAACGGCACCAGAACCGAGATCGCCATCGTTGCGCTCAGCCCCGGCATTGCGCCGACGATAATGCCTGCGATGACGCCGATGATCACGGCGGCCAGATTGGTGAACCCCAGCACATCCGGCAGGGCGTGGATCAGATCAGCGTACATCGCCAGCCTCCATTTGCCAGATCAGTCCGGCGGGGAATTCCTGTGACATCGCCACCGAGAAGATGCCCCAGATCAGGGCCAGCACGATCACCGTCGCGGCGACCAGACCCGGCAGGTGACGATAGCCGAAGACATAGGCGACCAAGGGCACCGACACTGCAGTCGCCGGATAGAAGCCAACCAGATCGACCCCGATGAAATAAGCGATGATCAGGCCAAAGGCCGTCGCCACGCCCCGAGGCGCAGCCAACACGGGGGTGGCAGGAGTGCCTTGGGCTGCGCTGCGTTGGTCCATGATCAGTAGGATCACGGCCAGAACGATCAGCGCCAGCAGCATGGT
Organism: Donghicola sp.; assembly: GCA_964224285.1. GTDB lineage: Bacteria > Pseudomonadota > Alphaproteobacteria > Rhodobacterales > Rhodobacteraceae > Donghicola. The sequence continues at coordinate 7,420 of CAXQKF010000023.1, forward strand.
TGCGGGTAGCAAGGCGGACATGGGCCGCAACGCGGCAGTGGGGACCAAAAACGCGGCGCTCAGGACCAAGAGGCCAGCGGCAGTCAGCGTTTCGGGCCGCAGCAGGCGGTGGGTTTGGGGGGTATGGGACATGGGATCAACCTATGGATCAGGGGAAATGGGCGGGGGAATTGCTCCCCCGCGCCTGTCCGTTCAGTTCCAGGGGGTCTCTTCCCAGACGGTCTTGGCCAGGTCCAGAATCTCGGCGTTCATCGCCTTGAAATCCGCGCCCACGACAACCTCGACGGGGTTGGCGGTGGCATCCATCGCGGCTTGGAACTCAGCGTCAGTGGCCAGCTTGGTAAAGGCTTCCAGTAGCTTGGCCTCGACATCCGCAGGCAGACCGGCAGGGGCGACGAACCCGCGATAGGCACCGTTTTCCAGCTCGACCCCCTGCTCGCCAAAGGTCGGCACATCGGGGGCATAGGTGGATCGTTCGGGCTGCGCGACCGCCAGAACGTTGATCTGGTCCTGGAATTCCGCGACTTCGGACACGTTCAGAATACCCATCGCCACGTGCCCGCCCATCAGCGCGGTCCGCGCGGGGGCAGAGCCCTTGAACGGCACAATGGTGAACTCGGTGCTGGTCAGGCCTTGCAGCTTGGTCAGCATCAGATGGTCGTCCCCACCAAGCGAGGACATCGCCACCGTGATCGCGCCCGGTTCGGCCTTGGCCGCGTCCAGCAGTTTGTCCAGCGTGTCAAAGCCGGTGTTCTTTGCGGTGACGATCACGTTCGGGTCGTTCACCACGTTCGCCAGATAGGTAAAGCTGTCGGCGTCATATTCGGCCACGCGGTCCAGCGTGCGGGCCATCATGCCCGGCAGGTTGTAGGTGCCAATGGTGTAGCCGTCAGGGGCCGCATGGGCGACCTCGGTCACGCCGATCTGGCCGCTGGCACCGGGGACGTTTTTCACCACGAGGCTCGCACCCTCACCCAGATATTTCTCGATGAATGGTGCGGCGGTGCGGGCCATCACGTCGGTGCCGCCGCCCGCGTTAAAGCCGACGATCACTTCGATCGGCTTTTCGGGGAATTCGGCCCACGCGGCGGTGGATGTCATCAGGGCGGCGCCGATCAGCGCCGCAGCTTTGTAACCTTTGAACATGGTTTCCTCCCTCTATGCTCAGGTTTTGTTCAGGTCTCGGGAAAGGCGCAGCCGGCCGCGCGCAGGGCTTTGTCCACCCAAGTGCGGTCGTTGGTGCCTTCGGCGATGGCTTTCATCTGGCGCGTTTCGGCGTCCTGCTTGGCCTCGGTCTTGGCCAGAATGTCGGCGGCGTCGACCAGCGGAACGGCCAGCACGCCGTCTGAATCCCCGATCATGATGTCGCCCGGATGGATCACCATCCCGCCCATGCTGATCGGCACGTTGATTTCGCCGGGGCCGTCCTTGTAGGGGCCGCGATGCGTGACGCCCGCCGCAAAGGTCGGCAGGTTCGTCGCGACAAAGGCATCCACATCGCGGATCGCCCCGTTCAGGACAAAGCCCGCCACGCCGCGCTTCACCGCATAGGCCAGCATCAATTCGCCCATTAGGGCGTTGGACAGATCACCGCCCGCATCGCACACGATCACGTCGCCGGGCTGCGCCATGTCGATGGCCTTGTGCAGCATCAGGTTGTCGCCGGGGCGGCAACGGACGGTCAGCGCCGCACCTGCCATCCCGCCAGAGGCGTGCATGGGCCGCAACGTCGGACCCGCCGCCGCCATCCGGTGCATGGAGTCCGACACGTTCGCGACGGGCAGTTGGGCAAAGGCCTCGACCAGCTCGGGCGCGGGGGTCTGTTCACGGTTCAGAATGCGAAAGCCATTGGACACGTTGAGTTCCTTTCCTTTGGCGAAACGGGGTTATTCGGCGGCTTTGGCCAGAAAGGCGCGGTTGGCGATGCGCTCTGGCGCGACGGGTTCGCCCGCCAGCACCTGAAGGATGCCGCGCACGGCCTCGACGCCCACGCGGGCACCGGCCTCGGCGGTGACCCCGCCGATATGGGGGGTGACGGTGATGTTCGGTTGGGCCCAGAAGGGGTGATCAGCGGCGGGCGGTTCCACCGCAAAGGTATCAAGTCCCGCGCCCGCCAGATGACCCGATCGGATCGCGGCCAAGAGGGCGGCCTCGTCGATCAGGCCGCCGCGGGCGGTGTTAACCACGTAGGCCCCCTTGGGCATCAGGGCGATGGCCTCGGCGTTCAGGATATTGCGGGTGCTGTCGGTCAGCGGGCAGTGCAGGCTCAGGACATCGGACACCGCGAACAGGGCTTCGGGTGTGGCACAGCGGGTCACGCCAAGGGCGCTGAAGGCCTCGTCCGGCGCATAGGGGTCATAGCCCGCCAGCTTCAGGCCCAGACCTGCGGCCATGCGGCCCGTGGCTTGCGCAATCGCGCCCATTCCCAGCAGGCCCATGGTGCTGCCCGCCAGTTCGCGCCCCAGAAATCCGGGCTTCTCCCAGCGGCCAGCACGCAGACCCGCGTCCAACGGCTGGATGCGTTTCACCGCTGCCAGCATCAGGGCAATCGCGTGTTCCCCCACCGACACCGCGTTCGCGCCCGTGGCGACCAGAACCGGAATGCCCCGATCGGCTGCGGCCTTGATGTCGATGTTATCCACCCCGACCCCGTGCTTCGAGATCACGCGCAGCTGGGGCGCGCTGTCCATCACGCCTGCGTCCACGCGGCCCATCCGCGACAGGATCGCCTGCGCGCCGGTCTGCGCCAGATAGTCCGAGATCACCTCGCTACTGGAATAGGCCGGCATGTGCACGGTTTGATAGCCGTGGGCCTGCACCAGATCCTTGGCCTCTTGGGCCAGATCGGGGCCGGTTACGAGGATGGTCTTGCTCATGGCATGCGTCTCCCGGTCCCTCTGCCGCGGGTTGGCAGAGGGTGATGGTCAAATTTCGATTGTGCTGATGATCGCTGCCGACCTCCTCTGGACGGGCGGCGATATCCTCCTGTCCATTGGCGTATAAGAAAGGTACGCTTCACAACAGCGAATAATTCTGGTTATTAAGTGAAGAAAAACTGGATTTAAGTGATGGACACCCGCCAGCTGAAAACCTTGGTCGCGATTGCGACCCACGGCACATTTGCCCATGCGGCGGATGTGGTGGGGCTGACCCCATCCGCCGTCAGCCAACAGATCAACGCACTGGAAATTGAGCTGGACGCGCGGCTGTTCGACCGCACTTCGCGCCCGCCCAAGCTGACGGCCCATGGGTTGCAAGTGCTTGAGGTCGCCAAGGAAATGCTACGGCTAGAGGCCGAGGTTAAGGCCAGCCTGCGGGGCGAGGAAATTTCTGGCACCATTATGCTGGGGGCGGTGCGGACCAGTGCGCTGAACCTGCTGCCAAGGGCGATTGTGGGGATGCGGGCGCGTTATCCGAACCTGAAGGTGAACCTGCGGATCGGACTGTCATCGGCCCTGATCGCGGATGTGGCGTCGGGGCGGCTGGATGCGGCGATTGTGGCTGAACATGTGGGGATGCCCCCTGCCCTGCGCTGGAGCCCGTTCCTGAAAGAACCCCTGTGGCTGATCGCGCCCAAGGGCACCGAATGCACCGACCCGCGCGAACTCTTGCGCACCCGCCCGTATTTGCGGTTTCGCAGCGGCGTGCCATTGGCCAACCTGATCGACACCGAGATTTCGCGGCTTGGCGTGATCACGCAGGATGTGGCCGAGATCGACACCATCGCGTCCCTTGTCACCTGTGTGCGCCAAGGGTTGGGGATCACTGTCGTGCCCCACGTCGCCCTACAGGAACCCGAGGATAACGATCTGGTCTGCCTGCCCTTTGGCGACCCGCAAGTGTCCCGCCAGATCGGGATCGTCGAGCGCACGGTGTCCCCTCGTGGACCGCTCATTGCCACGATCCACGAGGTTCTGGCGCAGCAATGCGGCCCCCACGGGATTATGCGCTAGGCCATTTGGCCCGCGTGAGTCAGCACCAGATCGGCGGGAATGCTGCGGGTGCGGACGGTGCGGCCATTGGGCAAATCGTTGCCCTCTAGCTTGTGCAGGATGTCGGCATCGCTCAGGGCATAGCCCTGCCACCGCGCCCGTAGGCGGTCGGTCAGCACGGGTTCGGGGATGTCGATCATGACCGTCAGATCGAACAGCGGATGCAGATCGGCCCAAGGGGTGTCTTGCAGCAGCAGGTAGTTGCCCTCGACCAGAATGACGCTGGCTTCGGGGCCGATCAGCCGTGCCGAGCCGCGCGAAATCTCCAGATCCCGATCAAAGACGGGGACCGCCACGGTGCCATCCCGCGCCGCCAACCGGCGTAGCACCGACTGCAACCCGCCCACGTCGAATGTGTCCGGCGCGCCCTTCCACGGGCGGCGGTTCATCTGGTGCAACACCGCGTCGTCATAGTGGAAACCGTCCATCGGCAGGATGGCGGTCTGGCCGGGGGCGGCGGCCTGCAACCGGTCGTGCAGTATCTCAACCGTGGTGCTTTTGCCCGAACCGGGGGCACCGGCGATGGCGACGAACCGGCGCTGCGGCCCGCCTGTGAGTTGGAGGACCCGCGCGAGCAGGCCCTCGATCGTGGTTTCGGAGGTCATCAGATCAACCGGTATTGCGCGGCTTTGTTGCGCAGGAACGGCAGGCCCTTGGACATGACCTCGTCGTGGTCCTTGGCAACGGGGCGCCAGACGGCGAGGCCAAAGCCAACCTCGGGGGGCATGTTGATGAAGCTTTCCATCGCGAGGCCCCCTTTGAAATCAATCGCCTTCAGCGTGGCAAAGATTTCGTCCCAATCACAGCATCCCTCACCGGGGGTGCCGCGGTCGCTTTCCGACAGGTGGATGTATTTCAGGTACTCGCGGGCATCCAGAATGCCGTTGGCCGCGCCCTTTTCCTCGATGTTCATGTGATATGTGTCGAGGTGGATAAAGATGTTGTCCGAGCCCACGCGCTCGATCATGTCGCGGGCCTGCCAGCCGGTGTTGATCAGGTGGTTTTCGTAGCGGTTCACAGGCTCGATCCCGAACAGCAGTCCCACCTCTTTGGCATAGGCCGCCGAGGCCTCTAGCACGCGGGCGATGTTGTCGTATTCGCCTTGGGTCGGATAGGTGCCAGTGCGCTGGCCGATCCCGCCAAAGGTCACGCCGGACAGGGCCTCTGCCCCGCATGCCTTGGTCTTGTCGATGGCCAGACGCAGGTAATCAATCGCGCCCTCGGGGTTTATGGACGCCCACATCGCCTCGGGCAGACCGAGCGAGCAGACCGCCCGCACGCCGGATTTTTCCAGCAGACCTGCCGTATGCGCTGTGTCGATTTGCGCGGGTTGCAGCATCGGGATTTCGATGAAATCGACGCCATAGTGGGTCGCGCCAGCGACGGCGCGCTCGGCCCCTTCGCGGTCCCAGTTCATGGTCCACATGCTGGTGTGTACGCCAAAGCCTTCCATTTAAATGTCCTTTCGAGAGAAGACGTTGACCATCTGCCGAACCTTGTCTGATCGCAAAACCATGACGGCGATCAGGAACAGGCCCCAGACGGCGGTTGCAAGATGTTGGTTCGCGCCGATCAGGTTCAGGCCCGATGACAGAACCTGAAGAATGATGAGCGCGATGATGACGGGGACGACGCGGCCATGCCCGCCAAAGGGATCAATCCCCCCAAGAAAACAGGCCAGCACGGTGATCAGCAGCATCGCTTCGCCGTGGCCAACCCGGACCGAGTTGAACCGCGCCGCCATCAGAATGCCCGCAATCGCGCAGAGCAGCCCCGACAGGGTGTAGATCAGCACCAGCGTGCGCTTGGCGTTCAGGCCCGCGTATTCGGTCGCCTTCAGGTTCGAGCCGGTCATGTAGACCGAGAACCCGTGCGGCGTCCGGCGCAGTAGCACATGCCAGCCAAAAGCGATCAGCCCGAACAGGATCAGCGGCACTGGAATACCGGCCAGTTCCCCGTGCCCCAAAACCCGCATGTAGTCAGGAAAGCCAGAGATATCGCCGCCACGGGTCAGAAACTCGCCCAAACCGCGCAGAAAGATCATCATTGCCAGCGACACAAGGATCGGGTGCGCACCGACATAGGCGACCACTGCCCCCATCACCGCGCCCGCAATCGCTCCAACGATCAGGGCCAGAACGCCGCCCAATAGGAACGCGCCGATCCCCGCCTCGGCCCCGCCGAACTGCATCAGAGTCCAAGCCAGCGTCAGCCCGCAAATATTGGCCGTGTAGACAATCGCCAAGTTCAGCCCGCCCGAGATGATCGGCGCAAGCATCGCCAGCGTCAGCAGCCCCAGTAGAGGCATCTGGAACCCCATCGACCCCAGATTGGCCCCCGTCAGGAACCGCGGCGAAGCCAGCGAAAAGGCCAGCACCAGCACCCCCAGCATGATGAGCAGGCCGGTATTCTCGTTCTGGCCGGATTTCAGGTGTGCCAGACGTTTGGTGATCGCGGTCATTGGCGGGCCTCCTTGAGGCGAAAGATGTGGCTCAGGTCGATGATAGATGTGGAAA
>CAXQKF010000024.1:0-14838 GCA_964224285.1 Donghicola sp.
CGCTTGTGACCACGGTGATGTCGAACCTCGGGCTGGAACGTCATCTGAACAGCATCGGCGTCAACATGGAGCGGACCAAGGTCGGCGACCGCTATGTCGTTGAAAAGATGCGTGATGGCGGGTTCAATCTTGGGGGTGAGCAATCCGGCCACATCGTCATGACCGACTACGCCACCACCGGCGACGGCCTGGTTGCCGCGCTTCAGGTCCTGGCGGCCATGGTCGAAACCGGCCAGTCGGCGTCGAAATTGTCCCGCGTATTCAAGCCGGTACCCCAGGCTTTGCACAACGTGCGTTATAAAGCGGGCTCGGATCCTCTGGCGGCGGACGCGGTACAGCAGGCGATTGCCGATGGTGAAAAGGCGTTGGCGGGGTCAGGCCGCCTGTTGATCCGCAAATCGGGAACAGAGCCGCTGATCCGGGTCATGGGCGAGTCCGAGGATCGGGCTTTGCTGGCCAAGGTGCTCAAGTCCATCTGCGACGCGGTGGAGCAAGTCGGCTAGGGGGTTCACATGGTTCTGAAGAAACTGAAGTCGCTTCTCGGGTCGTCTCCGAATGCGCCGCGCGCTCGCACCGGGGTGGCAACACGTGAAACCCTTCTGAACCCCGACGCCCCTTTCTGCGCCATCGGGGATGCCCATGGGCGGTTGGACCTTCTGGCCCCGCTCTATGACCGGATCCGTGCGACCTATGGCGCTGATATTCCCGTGGTTTTCCTGGGCGACTTCGTTGACCGCGGACCAGAGTCCGCGGGCGTTCTGCGCATGGTCCGGGATCTGAATATGGCGCGGCCGGATGTGGATATCGCCCTGACCGGCAACCACGAAAAGATGATGATCGAGTTTGTCGATGACCCCGCCGGAAAGGGCGCGCGCTGGCTGACCTTCGGCGGGATCGAGACGCTGCATTCTTTTGGGATCTCGCAGAATTCGATCCGTTACGACGCCGAGGATGCGTTGGAGGCGGCCGACGCGCTCGAAGACGCCCTGCCGGACGGCATGCTGGACTGGCTGCGCACCTTGCCGGCCACTTGGGTCAGCGGCAATATGCATTGTGTCCACGCCGGTATGGACCCGGACATTGCGGCGGATGCCCAGAAAACCAAGGTCATGATCAACGGCCACCCCAATTTCCTGACCCGCGCGCGCCAAGATGACGTGACCGTGGTGCATGGACATACCGTCATGCAAGAGGCGGCTGTTTGGGACGGTCGCGTATCGCTCGACACCGGGGCGTATCTGAATGGCCGACTGACCGCGGCATATATTGAAAAAGGGACCTGCACCTTCCTGACGTGATGCGCGACGCTATCCGATCAGATCATAGCCGACACCCATGACCAAAAGGTTGATTTCTTCTTGTGCCGCCCCGTCGATCAATGCCCAGATGATCTGGTTTGTCGGGCGATAGATGACAAAGGCCTCTGCCACACCCGGCAGCCCCGCGTCCGGCTTGTCGGCAAAGTTGACCTGAAAATCCGTTCCGGTCGCAGGCCCGCGCCCCCAGACCAGCACGTCACCTTCTGCAGCGGTGTAGTCCTGAACCCAATCCGAACCGTGATCAAAAATCCCTAGGTGAAAGAAGCGGTCTGCACCGGTGCCACCATTCAGCCGGTCAAAGCCGAAGCCGCCGTTCAGGAAATCGTTCCCTGCACCGCCGTAGAGAAGGTCAGACCAAGCTGCGCCGGATACCAAGTCGTCGTCACCCTGGCCGATCAACTCATCCACGCCAAAGCCGCCTTCGATAGTATCGTTGCCTTCGCCGCCGTAGACCAGATCGTTGCCGTATCCTCCGTCGATATTGTCCGCTCCGCCGCCGCCATAGATGACGTCGCGCAGGTCTGCTTCGCTATCGCCTCCGCGGATCCAGTCGTCTCCGTCGGCTCCGTTCAGCGTGTCGCCGCCATCACCACCGTACAGGAAGTCGTCGCCACCGTGGCCGCGTAGGATGTCCGGCCCGTTGTAACCCCGTGCAATATCTCCGTCCGCCCCGCCGGTCAGGATATTTCCGGCATGGTCTCCGGTCAGGGTCGCGCCCGATGTGGGTGATTGTCCTAGCGCGGTGCCTCCTCTCAACTCGATCAGCCAGCTTCCAGCCAAGCCGGTATTGCCCAATTCGTTAGGGAGATCCGACGGATTGTCACTCAACTGCCAGGGATCGGGCAGCCGAAGACCGGATAGCCCGGCCCAGGCACCGGCATCCGTTTGCAGGTTGCCCAATGTCCATTCAATCCTTTCGTATGTAATCCGAATGTCGAAATCACCGTTGCCTTGATCGCTTAGTCGAACTTGAAACAGGTTCGTCCTATCCGCCTGATACCTATAGTAACCTACGTCCGCCCAAGTGACTGTCAGATGACCGCCGAGCGGATCCAGATCGACCCAGATTTGGCCACTTTCAGCGCCTTCACCATCGATCCGTGTGTCAATGTCAGCCCAGAAAGATGCAATGAAGTCTGCCACTGGAAAGTGTGCGTCTACCGCCGGGTACTGCGTCACTGCTCCGCCGAAACTAAGCACCCCGTTGGTGTTTATCCAGATCTCCTCTCCCGTGTAGATGTTGCCAAAGTAGTGCAGCCCGTCTGAAAAAATACTTGTCGCATCAACGGAAAAGGCCGCGTCATCTGCCCGTTCCAATGCCATCTCTCCGAAGCCCTCGGCCCCGCCGAGGGTGCGGATCACTTGACCCGTTGCCATACGCCCACCCTCCAATCCTTCCGTATGGACTGTCGCATCAAAAGCTTAAGCGATCGCAAACATCGAAAGGGCCTAGAACAAAAACATGTCGTTGCTCACCATTTCCGCTTCGATTCGACGGCCGTCGTCGGAAAAAAGCCTTAGTGACAAATGGTTGTAGGAGATGATCGCGCCGTCTGACCGTTCTTGGACCGACAGAGAAGAAGCATCGTAGATGCGTCCCCAATCGCTCAGATCCAGGCGGTCGATGCCAAGCTCAAAATCAAGAACCTCGTCGCGTTCCAGGTCATTGGAAAAAAGGAAAACATCCGCGCCGGCACCTCCGGACAGCCGATCAAGACCGGCCCCGCCGGCAATCAGATCATCGCCACCGCTGCCGCTTAGGGAATCGTTGCCGTCCGCCCCCCAAATCAGGTCGTCGGCATTATCTCCGGTCAGAGTGTCGGCCGTCGCCGAGCCCACGAGGGTTGCGTTAATCGAAGTTTTATCAATGCGTGCCATTGTAAATCCGAGCTGGCCTGCAGCGATCACTTGGATTTCGGTGCCGAATTCGGCTGTCGTGAGGGCGGTGATCGTTTCCAGGCTACCATCTACGCCATTCACCAGTGTTCCATGATGGAAAAACGTGAAATCCGGCAGAACTTCCAAAAGGCTCAATCCGTCGTCGGCTCCTCCGGCTACGATAAACCCGCGATCTGAAATCGAAAAACTGGTGATGGCATCCACCTTCGAGAACCGCGAAGTCAGAGTATCGAAAGTATGGTCTTCGACGAACAGAACGCCCAGATCATTCACCCGAACAAGGCTGAGTGAGGACGACCCGATCGCTCCGACAACAACGAAATCCCTCCCATGCGCGGCAACGGTGGTAAGACAGTCGAGACCCGAGAGCCAAAGCCCATCCGATGGTGCCAAGGTGTCGATCAGCTTCAAAGTTCCGTCCGATTGGATGTGAAGCGAAGTGATGCCTTCATCCAACCCGGAGCCAGCGATCAAGAAGGTCCCGTTCGTATTCGTGATCTGCGCCAGATCCCCGATCGAGCCGAGAGCAGTTTTCGGCGTATCTTCGATGGCATCGATTTTTTGCAGTGCGCTGTCCGTGTATGTTGAGGATTGCAGACCACTGCCGTCCCGCGTTCCGCTGATCAGGAAGTCTTGGAAGCCGATTTTGACATTCTCGATCTTTGTGATCGGATCCTGCGCCTCGAAATTGGTCTGTCCATTCAGGCGACCTTCCTTGATGATGTCGAATGAAATCAGCGTGCTAACATTCATTCCCGCGACCCAAAGCTCCACATCGCCCGCAGTTTCACGCAAAATCATGTCCGAGGATCGGTAGACCTGCGTGGTTCCCGCGACATGCGTGACCTCTGGGTTTGCCATGGGCTGCCCTTCGATTAAGCGGGTTCTGGTAATCGTACCCTCCGATTGGGCACCGGAATACAGCCAGTAGAACCCTAATACCGGATCTTCGAGTGCGATCAGAGTTTGGATCGCGCCAAATCTTGCCGCGTCTGCTCCGATAAGCGAATTGCCAAAATGAAGTGCAACCATGTCGTCCCCCGCGTTTTCGCGAGGGTCGGTTTAGTAACCAGGCGAGACATGCAGGTGACAAAGCTGAGGCTGGTTGGTGGCCCAACATGAAAGACTTCAAGAAATTCTAGATAAATCAATTGGAAACCGCGCAATCTTCTTCCGGCGACTGGCCTTTAGAGCCTTGTATAGCGCGGCGCGATTGGTTGGTGTCAGGGCTTTTCGACATGACCAAAGGGCTAGGAGGTGGGTCTCTTTCCACGTCTTGTGCTGTCCAGAAAGGATTGCTTTTCCTCTCTTCATCAGCCCGCGGACCGTTCGCGCACCAATAAGATTGCCGGCGTGCTGTCTGTAATAAAGCCCCGGTTTGGGGTCAAAAAGCAGGCTGCCTCCGTGCCCCAGGATCAAAGAGTAGATCCACCAGTCGGGAAAGCTCGGGTTGGTCGCCAGAAGATGTGCATTTTCCTTAATGAGCCGCGTCGCAGCAGGGTTCACAACCGTGGCGTTGGCTGGAGCTTGATTGCGATACAGGCTTTGCACAAAGTTGGCGGTCGTCGGTCGAACAGTGGGATTGGTTCGCGATGGTCGAAACGTCCTTCCGCAGACTAGCAACGTCGGCAAATGAAGTCTGAATAAGGCTGCGGTGGCACGTTCTAGCCGGAACTCATCCCAAATATCGTCCTGATCACAGAAAGCTAGGTGACCTTCAGGGGCTTCGGCCAGCAACCGCATCACGTTGTTGCCATATCCGGCCTGCGGACCATCGATAATCCTAATTTCGAAAGGCGCTTTCGCTTGAAATTTTTTGGCAATCGACACTGTTGAATCGGTAGACCCGTCGTCGGAAAGAAAGACGCGGTCCGGCGGCCGAGTTTGCCGAAGAAGACTGTCCAATTGCTCTTGCAGGTAGACCTCACCGTTCAACATCGGAAGGCAAATAGTCAGGTTTCCTGTCATGAGAGCCAAGGGGGGGGCTGCCCGCGCATCAAGTATCGATGGTGTTCGATTGCCTTGGCGACGCGAGCGTAGAAGAACAAGCGGCCGTTCTCCAACACTGCGCCAGAGGTGCAGAGCCGGGCCAACAGTTCCATCGAATGGGAGACAACAACCGCAGATGAGGCCGAAAGCCTGCGGCGCAGCAAATCTTCACTTTTCTGGCGGAAGGCTCCGTCGCCAACCGATGTGACCTCATCGATCAGATAGACATCAAAGGGCATGGCCATGGAAAGCGCAAACGCCAGTCGCGCCTTCATGCCGGCGGAATATGTTCGGACGGGTGAGTGAAATTGTGTCTCGAGCTCTGCAAAATCGTCGATGAATGCACAAACGTCGTCCGTGTCCACGCCATAGAGCCGAGCAGCAAATCGGGCGTTTTCCAAGCCGGTCAAATCCGGGTGAAAACTGCCCTGGAAGCCGACGGGCCAGGAAATGCGACCCGTTCGACGGACGGTGCCACGGTCGGGCCGCATCGTACCGGCAAGCATATGAAGAAGGCTTGTCTTGCCCGCCCCGTTTCGGCCGATCAGGGCCATAGCTTGGCCTTCTGGGAATTGAAACGTCAAGGATCGGGCAACATGCAGTGTGTGCGCGCCGGCCCGAAAACTTTTGCTGACGTCTTCTAGGTAGAGGGTCATGTCACTGAAACCGGTCTCTCAAGCCGTATCCAAACAGGACGACGGTTGCCCAAAGAAGAAAGGCGGCAAAACCAACACTCGCCAAGATGGACCATCGCTTCGGGTAGATCGGCCTCTCGGCCAGTGTCGGGGGGGAATAGCTGGCTAGATAGCGCGTTTGCAAATTGGCAGCGGCCCGGTTTGCTTCATGCGCAGCCAGGGCCAAAGCATAGCCGTCCTGCGCCAGTTCCACGGCTACGACACGTTCTTCGTAGTCCCCCATGAGACGCGCAAGGTCACGTTGTCCGCCCGCGTCACCGAATGCTTGTCGTTCTTCCTCGATTCTGCCGCGAATTGCTTCAATCCGTCGCTCTGATTGTACGATACGGGAATCCGCGATGACCCCTTGCCGTGCACTGGAAGACCCTGCCGCAAGGTTTCGACGAAGCAGGTCCAACGAAATCCTTTCGTCAGCTAAGTTCTGTTGCAATTGGTGAATGACTGCCATGTCGCCTTGCAGGTCGGCGATCGGGTCAACGATCCGATGCAAAAGTCGAAAGGTCGTCAAAACTTGCCTGGCCATCGACAATCGTTCTTCTGCCAACTGAAGCTCTTGCTTGGAATGGCGCAGCCTGTCCGTGCGGGCGACATCGCCGATCCGATTGATCAGATCACTGCCAAGGCGCTGAAGTTCTATGCCGATATCCTGGGTGCGCTCAGGGTCAAAGCCGCGGATTTCAACAGCAAATATGCCCGATCCATGATCATGGTCGACCTTCACCATTCTCGACCAATAGCGGGTCAGGTCTTCAATACTTCCAACAGGCGAAAAGGCAAAAACCGGATCTGTTTCATGTGTTTGCGACCAAGACTCACGAAGAGAAAAGCGATCGTCCATCGCTTCGACCAGCGCTTGGGATGTCAGGTAGGCCTCAAGAATGTCGGCATCCGGAGAGCTGGCTCCGCCAAAAGCCGCCACAAGAGGCAATGATGCTAGGCCGGAAAACGATGAAGGATCTTCCGAATGCACAACGAAGCCGAGGTGTGAGCTGAACTGATCGACCGCCCGCGCAAAAAGATACCAGCCAGTTGCAGCGATCGGCATGAGCACCATAAGCAGAAAACTCGCGATAGCGGTACGATGCCGAAAACGGAGGCGTGCGGCAGCCGCCGTGCCTTTGTCGGCCCTGTCCTCAACGAGCGTCGGGAAGCCCTCTGGCAATGCAGGCTTCCGATCGGTCTTCAATTTTCGAACGCCCTGTTGCGCCATTGAAGAAATGTTCCGTTGCTAATTTGTTCTTTAGATCTCCCGTCTAGACCCAAGAGGCAAACAATTCGCTAACAAGGAAAAAGATTTGCAATCCTTTGCATCAAGCAGAGCTATCGGAGCGTTGGTTTTACGCGAGATGGCAACAACTTATGGACGGACACCGGGGGGCTACATCTGGGCCCTGTTGGAACCGATGGCCGCAGTTGCCCTGCTTTCATGGATCTTTGCGCTGGCCTTCGACTCGCCGCCCCTCGGGCGCAGCTTTGCCCTGTTCTACGCGACAGGTTACCTGCCCTTTGCCTTCTACAGCGACTTGGCGCAGAAAATCGGCGTTGCAATGCGCTTTTCCAAACCACTGCTGAGCTACCCGGCGCTCACATGGGCGGACACGATACTTGCGCGCTTCCTGTTGAATGCCTTTACGCATTTCGGGATCATCCTGTGCGTTCTGGTCGTCATCTGTACGATCGAGGACGTGGTTCCGGCCAACATCCTTCTATGCGCAGCGGGCATCGCCTTGGCATCGCTCTGCGGCATGGCATTTGGAACGCTGAACACCTTTCTGTTCGAAGCGTTCCCGGTTTGGGAACGGATCTGGGCCATCCTTAATCGGCCAGCTTTCATCGTCTCTGGTGTGCTGTTTCTTCCCGATTCGGTGCCGGAACCCTTCGATGACTTGGTTTGGCTAAACCCTCTTGTTCACGCGATTTCGGTCTTCAGATCAGGGGTTTATTCCGGCTATCAGCCCGCAACTGTTGACCTCTATTTTGCCACTATCGTGCCTGCCGCCGTATTGGTTGTCGGCTTGGTTTGTCTTTCGCTGCACGCGCGAAGTAGCATGTGGCTGAACTAAACGCTTTTGCCGCCGGATCTTAGGCGAACTTTAGGAGTTTTCTGCGATTCCGTATCTCACGAGGTTAGGAGCATCGCATGAACACTGCCCGCATCGTCCGGATTCTGTCTTTGGCGGTTCAAGTCTTTTTGCCTTCGGTGAAGGACATGCTGTTGATGTGGCGGATCGCGCGGTCCGGCTGGTTCGATCGTTTGTACTATCGAAATCAGATCAGGGGGCTACACCCGATCTGGCGGCTCGTTCCCATGCGGCATTACCTGCTCAGGGGTGAAAGAATGGGCTTTTCCCCTCATCCAGAATTCTCGCCGCAGGGATATTTGCGGTTCAATCCAGATGTCGCCGCTGCCGGGCTATCTCCACTCGGTCATTTTCTGACCCTTGGACTAGCGGAAGGACGTTCCGCACGAAGCTCAAGAGCTAGCGCTACAAAGGTCGAGGTTTCGCCGCCGCATGACGGGCGAATCCCAAGGTTTGATCCGAAACGGCGGAAAGCCCCTTTCGCAATCCACCTTCACCTGCACTACCCTGATCTTTGGCCTGAATTCAGGGACATTTTGATCACCCTCGACATCCAATTTGACCTTTTTGTCACTCTTACATGGCAAGGTAAAAAGACAGACTGGCTGGCCGATCAGATCGTCGAGGCTATCCCTACGGCCCAGGTCTTTACCTTGCCCAACCGCGGCCGTGATATTCTACCCTTTGTGCGGCTCATAAATGCTGGTGCCCTCGACGGGTATGAAGCTGTTTGCAAGCTTCACGGCAAAAAATCTCTTCATCGGAATGACGGCGATACTTGGCGCCGCCATCTTGTTTCGGGGATCCTCCCGAATGGCCTTGCCACCCAGTTGGATCACTTCCTGTCGGATTCAGACGCGGCATTCTGGGTTGCGGATGGGCAACGGTATGCAGTGAAAACCTGGTGGGGCTGCAATCGGGAAAAAACCAAAGCCCTTCTACGACGGATCGAGATGGATCTGCCAAACGACCATGATTTTCCCGCCGGATCAATATACTGGGCAAAGCCTTTGATGATCGGCATGATCAAGGCGCTACACTTGGACGACGCTCTCTTCGAACTCGAAGAGGGCCAGATCGATGGCACTTTAGCACATGCCTTTGAACGTGGAATCGGGGCGATCGCAAAGGCTGCTGGGCAAACCGTTCGACAATCTTCGGAATTGCGTGCCAAGATCCGCCCTTCTCCGCGCGCGCCTCGTTTCGTGTCTGCGTTTTATCTGCCGCAATTTCACCCAATCGCAGAAAATGACGCATGGTGGGGACCAGGCTATACGGAATGGTCTGCGGTGACGTCTGGGACCTCTGTTTTTCCGGGACATTTGCAACCTTTAAGACCTGCCGATTTCGGGTTCTACGATCTTCGCCTGCCAAAAACACTAGCTGCGCAGGCGGCATTGGCCGGCAGGGCTGGGATCGATGCTTTCTGTGTTTACCACTACTGGTTTGGCGGCAAACGACTGCTAGAAGAACCCCTTGATCGTCTACTGATGGAACCGGACATCGACTTTCCATTCTATCTTTGTTGGGCAAATGAAAGCTGGCGGCGCAATTGGGATGGTTTGAGTGGCGAAGTCTTGGTCGCGCAAGACTATAAGCCCGATTTCGAAACGGATCTGGTCGCCTCAACCCTGCCATACATGCGAGACGCGCGATACCAGCGACCGGATGGCCGACGCCCCCGCTTTGTCGTCTACCGCCCCTCCGACCTTCCAGCGCCCGAGCAGAACATCGCGCGCATGCGAAGGGCCTGGCGTCGCGCGGGGATCGGCGAGGTCGAGATTGGTGCCGTTGCATTCCATATCACTGGCGAAGCTGAAGTGGCGGAGGGTCTTTTTGATTTCTGGATCGAAATGCCCCCGCATGGATTGGTCAAAAATGAAAGCTATGTTTTCGGAGGAGCGGCAGGGAACCTCATGAACGACGCCAGCCCGGTGCCTGGATTTTCAGGGGTGATCTATGACTATTCCAAGATCGCGCAGCATAGTGTCGATCCCAAGTATCGGCGCACTTTACCCTCGCGGACCATAGCGGGAATCATGCCAAGCTGGGACAATACAGCCCGGCGCAAAGTGCGGGCGCACATCGCGCGCGGGGGGTCTCCGGCCACCTTTCGAAAATGGTTGCGGGAAATGCATGAGACCGTGCTGGAAACCTCTTACAGAAATGAGTTGTTCATTAACGCCTGGAACGAATGGGGAGAGAAGGCCATGCTCGAACCCAGCCAGACCTTCGGTCACCTATATCTAGATGTCCTGGCCGAGGTAACGTCGAACAAACACGGCGCGTCGGTCAATCCGGAGCAAGTCCATGCCTAGGCTGGTATTGCATATCGGAACGCACAAAACCGGCACTACGAGTCTTCAGAACCACTGGCACGCCAATCGACAGGCCTTGTCGCAGGTGGGGATCGTCTATCCGGATCTGACACCGCATTCCGGGCACCACGGTTTTTTGACTGATTGGATCGCCCTTCCGCAGGTCTACGCCTTGCCCAAGGGGGGGCGCGCTTCTCTTAGACATCTTGCTGATACATATCGGGACACCGACACCAAGATTCTCTTGTCGAGTGAAGAGTTTAGCCGAGCTGGCGGCCGGGGCGGCAAGGTCGACTTCATTGCCCTCCGAAAGATTTTTTCTGGCTATCAGTTTCAAGTTCTTTGCGTGCTGAGACCTCAGGCAGAGTTTCTGCAGTCGGTCTATCTGGAGCTTTCCCGTCACTCGCTGCCCAACCGCCCGCCTGACTATCTGAAATCCTGTCTCGAAAGCGGGCAGGTCGACGGCCTGTGGTGCGACTACGGCGGGCTCTATCGACAGCTTAGGGAAGCCTTTGAACCGTCAGAGATCTTTCTGATCGACTATGCCTCTGCTCGTCGATCAAAGGATGGGCTGGTCGGAACAATTTGGCGCGCCATTTCCCCAGAGACTTCGGATCCAACAATTGTCCCCGACAGGAACTGGGCCAATGCCTCTCCCAGGGTCTTGCCGATCTGGGCTTCACAGGTGGTAGCAGGCTGGACGGTGCCGCCCGCGCATTTGAAAGATGCGGCCGCAGAGGCTTTTGATCTGCATTTCGAAAGCCGCCCGCAATGCCTTTTTACGCGCCAGGAGCATACGGCTTTGACTGCGCAGTTGAACCTTTGGAACCAGGGTCTGCAGGATCTGGTCTATATGGACGGAGCCGAATTCGTACTCAGCACTGCCGCCCATGATCCGGCTACGATCCATCGCGAAGACATCGACCAAGAATATTGGATCCGCCTCGCCCGACGGCTTTCTTTTGCCTGTAGTGCCGATGCCGCCTGAGCAATTACTGCGAGGCGAGGCCTGCACCGGAGGTCAAAAGCGAAGGTACAATCTGCTGAACAACTCTGTTCCATCGGGTAATCGGTTGTTCTGCGACGAAGACGATGTCATTGGGTCGCATCTCAAGCCGAGTGGCCAGCACAAGGTTCGCCGCATTGCGAGCATTGAGATGCAGCGCCGTCACCGTTTCAGTCCCGGCACCGTCGGTGGCACCGCGCAGAACGTAGATCTGGGCGGGGTTGCCGGTTTGATTGTCGAAGCCGCCTTCGGAATAAAGCGCATCCGCAAGGCTGGCCTGACGCCCGAAGGGAAGGGGGAAGCGGCTGGGTTTGGTGACCTCGCCCGTAAGATAGACATAATCCCGATCCACTCCATCAAACTCGACGCGGTCACGGAAGTTGGCGCGTGCCTCGTTCAAGGCGGCACGGCGCAGATCCACCTCGGCCGTCAGCTCGGCCAATGCGTTTTCGCGTGCGCGTTGCTTGTACTCGGCCAGTTGAATTTGCTCTGCGAAATAGGCCTGCGCGCGGCTCAGCTCATATTCGGTGTCGACAAAGACACTGTCGTCGGCGGTCAGGCGCAGCTTTTGCAGCTGCGGCCTCTTCAAGTAGTCCTGAACGGGAATCTGGTACAGCGTTCCGGCCCGATAAATCCGGATCGACGCATAATCCAGGTCCGTGGTCGAGATCCCCCCGGCGGCCGAAAGCGCCTCGTCCAGGGTCAGCGTCGTCAGCGTGATCGGCACGACCGTCGGCTGTGCGACGGCGCCCCCGATCGCAACGCGCTTGGAATTGAAGTCCGCTATCTCGACGCTGAAAGATGGGTCGATCTGGTTTTCGACAAGCCGCTGGAACAGGGCCGCTTCGGCCTCTTCCAGGGTGCGGCCGGCGACGGGCACGCGCCCGACTTCGGGGATGGCAATCGCGCCATCATCCTGCACGGTGTAGCCTTGGCGTCGGTTCTGCGCGGCCAGCAGCCCGGAAAGCTCCTCGACGGTCGAGGCATTGCCCCGCGTGGCCAGCAGCAAAACGTCACCGATGCCGATGGTGTAGGCCTGAACGGCGACCTGCGGCGGCGCATTCAATGTCAGCCGCGTTGGCCGGACCTCCTGGTCAAGCGAGGCCGGGGGAGTCGCGCCGATCCCTCGTCCGCCGGCGGGGCCTCCGGCATTGGCAAAGAAAACCGATGGCAGAGTGCGGGGGCTATAGGATGACTGGTTCGCGGAAGACACGGTCGCGGCGGTTAGGGGAACGATAGTCACCTTGCCGGGATCATCGCTGACCTTTGAGGAAATATACGCCGCGCCACAGCCGGACAGCAGGACGGTGACAGCCAGAGCGACCAGTTTCTTCATCGATTCCCCCGTTTCATCAAGAACGTGTTTGGGTGAAAAAGACGTTCATATCAAGGACCGAGCAGGGTTTTTGCTGGTCTGCGGCACGCCCGGAGCACGAACCGCCCGGGGCCCATGTGAAAAAGGCCCTGCCGGGGCAGGGCCTTTTCGAAATCGGTGATCGGTCGATCAGGTGCCGGAGCTTGCGTCTGCGGCTGCGATCGCCGTGGCGATGACGGCCAGGCCGACAACAGCAGCGGCAGGCGCCATGCCGGACAGGGCCAGGCCTGCCTGGGTGGAGACCGTCGGCTTGTCGGCCTTCACGGTGGCGTTCTCGGCGGATGCGCCGGTTGCGGCCAGGGCGGCGACAAGCGACAGAGCTGCGATGCGCTTCATAGGTAACTCCTCAAGGTTAAACAGCATGCCCCAAAAGGATAGTGCAGCCCCCCTGACCGGGCAACGAACAAATTTGCATCGGCAAGAAAACGAAACTCAATATTAACCTGAGCCAATTAATCTGCATTTCGTAGCGCGCTAAATCGGCACGACCTCTGATGCGGCCTGCTGCAACTGGACCTGGGACCCGGCGACATCCGCCTTGGCCACGTGGATCGTCTTGGACCCGGCCGCGGGACCAGTGGTGACTGATTGCAAGGCGCTGATTGGCGCGGGCCTAAACGACGCGCCTGCGATCCAGACGCGCTGTGCCGCGCCTGTGTCCGGAAACCCGCCCGTTCCGCCGGGCTGGTTGCTGCTGTTCAGCGACCAGGCCAGTCGAACAGCCACCGTTCCCGGGGCGAAATTCCCCGGTGCATTCGTACCGGAGGTGTCCAGCCCGCCGATATGTCCCATGGCGCGGTGCCACTGATCGGAAGTTGAGAGAATGGCAGAGGAAACAATCAGCTTGGCAGCATCGCCCTGAACCGCATTGGCGACCTGAGTCCCGACAGGCCAGATGCCAGAGGCATCGTCTGGATTGCCCATGCTGCCCGGCAGTGGGGCATCAAGGGTGATCACATGGGTCACCTTGTTCACCCCGGTGGTTGAGAACGCGCCAGCCAAAGCGAAACGTGAGTAAAAGCTGTAGGAGCGCCCATGCGAATCCCGATAGCCATCAATGCGAAGGCCAAGTTTCGCGGGATCACCTTCGGCGTCGTTCCAGCCACTCGCATCGCTGACAAAGACCTGGGTGTCACCGGGGGTCAGTGGCGCGGCCAGCGTGGTCAGGCTGTCGGTGCCGCCGGACTTGTAGCGCGCATGGTGCAGTGGAGCGATTTCTTGGCCGTCCGCGTCGATGCAGACCAGGCCGAGGCTATGTTCATGTCGGTCCTCGTGCGCGTGAGCAGACCAATCGCCTGGCATCGCCTCCTGCCGCAGAAAACACGAAATCTCATGAATATCGTTCGGATTGATCGGAATGGTTTCGGTCGTCTGAATCCATCCGCTCGCGTGGCCCGCATGCGAAAAACTGGCTTGAATATCAGGTGTCTGTACCGGGTCACGCGTCAGGCCGACCGGATAATTATAGGGGGCAGTCAGGCTGGCGAGCCCATTGCTGACAAGGTTCAGACCCCGCGAATGGATATAGGGCAACGCTACGACCGGGCCATTTCCCATCCCGGAAGTATCATTAACCTCGGCACCGTTCGGAAAATGCACGGATCCGGACCCGGCCGTCGCGGTCAGTGCGGTGTGAAACACGAAACCATCCGCGCTGACCTTCACGGCAAAGTCGTCGCTGCCTGTCAGGCCCATTTCCGCCCGGCCGGACCAACCATCCTGGAACAGCAGGCTCGCCGTATCGCCAAAGGAGGCCTTGTTGATCTTCAGCTGATGCCCGGCCCCTTCATGGGTCAGAAGGCTGGCGGCAGAGGCAACGGACAGACGGTTCACCGCATCTGCCGCGGAATTTACGCCCACCATCGGCAGGTTCTGCAGATCGGCGGCCTCGGCTTGCCAGGCACTGCCATCGAACCGCAGTTGCGCTCCCGTATCCGCGACCCAGGTGGTCCATCCGGCGCGGGGCTCCAAGAATGTCCAGGCCTCGCCCAGCCACATAGCAATCGTCGCCGTCTGACCGGACCAGGCACCCGTGGCCCCTGACGGCAGCAGATAGCGATCTCCGGTTGCGGGCTCTGCCGGCGGGGCGGTTGTGGTCGCGCTGAGCACCGAGAGTTGGACCAATGCGTCCAAGATCAGCAGCGCCTCGTTATGCG
>CAXQKF010000025.1:0-6730 GCA_964224285.1 Donghicola sp.
AATTGCCTCGAGAAAATTAGACTTCCCGCTACCATTTCCGCCGATAAAAAGGTTAACTCTCCCGAGCTCAAGTCTTAGGGAGCGGATCGACTTAAAGCGTTCGATTTCGATTTCGGTGATCATTGGATGCCTCGGACTGATCCTGAGAGGGAGCTGGGGGCAGCCTTACACACCTTCGTTGCGGATAGCAAATATGGGTTGTAAGCGTGACGCACCTCAAGGCACTGATTGAGAACAAATTTTTATCTTCTCAACCTCCGGGCTGCGAAGAGCGTCTCGCCGCAGATCAGGTGCTTGTTGCCGAGCGAGTATCGGTCCATGGTGTCAAAAGCAGGGTTTCTCGGTGAGAGTCATATCTTAAGAAGTCTTTAGATTGGATGACACAAATTCAGGCACTCCGCGAAGCAAGACCACCGCTCGTGTGCGGCGGAGACCGTCATCTGAAAATTGCGACTATCCGCCTTTGGGATACAGCTGACGTTCGTCCAGAGCGCAGAGAATCTCGAATGTCCTACCGTCCCGCATCCTGTTCGGGCGCAGAGGCTAGGTCTCTCTCGCCCGAAATGTGGCTCAGGGCCACGGAGACACGTTTAGATCGCCGACTTTGCCCCTTTGGTGTAGTCGGGGCGAGCGACGGGAAAGTCACGGCCCTCTAGCGCCCCACAGCGAGCTACGCGACCCATTGGAGCGCAACGATCAGCCTTTCGCCCCCGAAGACATACACATCGAAGGGGGCGAGAGGCGGACCACATGCTCTCACCCCTTGGTCCTGTATACATTTAGTGACACTCCCTCCGAACTTCTCTCCAGCGAGTGGACTTCATGGCGAACTAGCTTACGCTCAAGTCCGTCTTTTTGAGCTCAAGCGTCTAGTGTGTGTGGAACACAGCGCGAACAGAGCGAGGCGTACTGACACCCTCCATCAGAATCATCTGCTATCTACAGCCCGTCTGTTGCCAGTGATTCAGCTGGCGAATACCTTTGCTAAGAGAACGATTGCATGGGCGGAAACGCACATTCAGACGAAAGGATGCGCGAGCGTACTTAGGCAAAGGCGCAGCAACGGTGGACGGAAATGGCACGCACTACGATTGAAGATAAAGCACTGAGATTGCTCAACGCTTTCGAACGTGCAGGGAGAACGGTGGGGCGTGTCACTGTGGACGGTCGTAAGATCGAACTTGTGTTGGCGGGTGATCAACCTGGCGACGAATTTGAGGGGATAGATATGCGCCATGGCAAAACGTGAGCTTCCGAAGCATGTCTATCGGCAACGCAATGGCATCTACTTTCAGCGCCGTGGTTGGCCCTCTCAGAAATTTCAAAGCGAATTTGGAACGCCAGAGTTTTGGCAGGAATATGCGGCGATACTGTCTCAGAAGGATGGTCCGCGTAAAGTTGTCTCTCGCAACTTCGGGGCGCTGATTGACGATTATCGCAAATCGCCCAGGTATCGAAACCTGAAACCCCGTACTGGTATGGACTACGACAAGCATCTCGACTTCTTCCGCGAGATCATGGGTGAGGCCAATCCGGCCAAAATGCAGCGCAAGGATGTGATCCGAATGCGCGATGCGAACGCCGAAAAGGCTTATTTCGCCAACTACTCGCTTCGCGTGCTCCGGGTTCTGATGGAACACTGCGTTGACCTGGGTTGGCGGGACAACAATCCGGTTCGTGGGGTGCCCGAGCTGAAGACCGTCAAGAAAGAGCGCGAGCCGTGGCCGCAGGAGTTGCTAGACACCTATCGCGACACTTGCGCTCTGGGCACTCGCGAACGGCTGGTGATGGAGCTCTGCGTCGGGACGGGGCAGAGGATCGGCGACGTCCTGGAAATGCGCTGGTCCGACATTCAGGACGGCGGCTTCGTGGTTCGTCAGAACAAGACCGGCAAAGAACTATGGGTTCCAATCCTGCCGGAGCTCCAGATGGCATTGAACGCTGCCAAGCGGAATTCGGTCTTTATTCTGACGAATGAGCGGGGGACCAATAGGTGGTCCTATCGTGGGGCCTCTGCGGCGGTCAGAAATGTTAGGGAGCGCATCGGAGCGCTCGACTACGATATCCATAGCTGGCGCTACAATGCGGCCTGTGAGCTTGTGGAAGCGGGCTGCAACGATGACCTTGTCGCCTCGGTGACGGGCCAGAGCCCGGCTATGGTGCTGCACTACACAAAGAAAGTGCGCCAGAAGGTTAGGGCGCTACAGGCTCAACAGCAGCGTACTAAGCTGACCCGTTGAGGCCATCCGTCATTGGACCTGCGAGGGTCCGATAATTTTGAGTATCTAAATACGGATATATGATGGAAAATTTTTTCGCCGCGGTCCTCACGCTCGTGTGGGTGGTTGTCGTGATTTGGGTGTTTTGGCAACTGTACATCACAGTGCCAAGCACGATGGCCAGTTCCCGGCGGCGCAGCCCGGCGGCATGGGTTGTGATCGGTTTCCTCTTTAGTCCCCTTGTGTCGATAGGTCTGCTCTTCATGCTCGGAAGTGCAGACTAGGCGACGTCCAGGGCTGGCCAAGCGAGGCCCGAGAGTCTGCCATCGTGGGAACAGAACAAAAACAGAATGTTTAGACGAATGTTTAGACTTGCATCACCGCGTCAGCACAAAATCCGCTAAGTCATTGAAACCGTTTGGAGGCGAGTACCGGAATCGAACCGGTGTACACGGATTTGCAATCCGCTGCGTCACCACTCCGCCAACTCGCCTCGGAACGGTTCGCGTGGACTAGCCGATCTTGGCGGGTCCTGCAAGCACCTAGGCGCATCGCTGCAACGTTTTGCAAATTTGTGAAGGGCGATTAAGCCTTTGCGCAGGGTTGCCGTTGCCGCAAAGCGAAGTTTGTGGCATGACCGCCGCAACAGAATTCGAACGGACAAACGCTCTATGACCGATTTCGCAGCGCGTCGCGTCATGATGGTGGACAATCAGATCCGCCCGTCGGACGTCACCAAGTTTCCCATCATCGACGCCATGCTGGCCGTCCCGCGCGAAAATTTCGTGCCGGGCGACAAGAAGGAAGCGGCCTACCTGGGCGAGAATATCGACCTGGGCCAGGGGCGCGTGGTGCTTGAGCCGCGGACGCTGGCCAAGATGCTCGACGCGGTCGACATCCAGCCCGACGAACTGGTTCTCGATCTGGGCGCGGGCTCGGGCTATTCGGCGGCCGTCATGGCCCGCATGGCCGAGGCCGTGATCGCGGTCGAGGAAGACACCGCCCTGATCGCCGACGCCGAACAGGCGCTGACCGCCGCAGGGGCCGACAATGTCGTCCTGGTCGAGGGCAAGCTGACCGAAGGCGCGGGCGAACACGGACCCTATGACGTGATCGTGGTGGAAGGGGCGGTGGAACACCTGCCCGAAGGCATCACCGATCAGCTGCGCGACGGCGGCCGGATCATTGCCCTGTTCGCCGAAGGCCGGCTGGGCGTGGTCCGCGTCGGATATCGCATAGATGGAAAGATGACATGGCGCTTTGCGTTCAATGCAGGTGCCCCGGTTCTGCCGGGGTTTGAAAAACACCAGGCATTCACGCTCTGACCATAAAAAGCCGGAAAACGGCACAAGAGGCAGGCAGATGAGCAGACAGAAGAACAGATTGAAAATCGCGGTGGCGGCCCTGGCCGTGACGGCGTCCACCGTGCTGGCCCCGGTCAAGGTCACGGCCGAGACGCTGGCCGATGCCATGGCCGCGGCCTACAAGCATTCCGGCCTGCTGGAACAGAACCGCGCCCTGCTGCGGGCCGCGGATGAAAACGTCGCCCAGGCGATGTCGGCCCTGCGCCCGATCGTTGGCTGGTCTGCCGACCTCAGTCGGACCTATTCCATAGGTGCCTCGGCCAGCACCGGCTTTGCCGAGGTCTCGTCGCAGTCCACCGCCGCCTCGATAAATCTGACCACGCAGATCGTTCTGTTCGACGGTGGCCAAAGCGCCCTTGGGGTCGAGATCGCCAAGGAATCCGTCCTGGCCACCCGCGAAGGTCTGACCGCCGTGGAACAGCAGGTCCTGTTGCGCGCCGCCGTGGCCTATCTGAACGTGCGCCGGACGTCCGAATTCGTCGCCCTGCGTCAAAGCAACCTGCGCCTGATCACCCAGGAACTGCGCGCCGCGCAGGACCGGTTCGAGGTGGGCGAGGTGACCCGCACCGATGTGTCGCTGGCCGAGGCCCGGCTGGCCGCCGCGAAATCCGGCTTGGCCGCCGCACAGGGTGACCTGGCCCAGGCCCAGCTGGAATACCTGGCGGCCGTTGGCCACAAGCCCGGCGCGCTGACGCCTTCGGGGGCGCTGCGCAACCTGCCGCGGTCGCTGGATGCGGCTGCCGCTGCGGCGCTGCGCACCCATCCGTCGATGGCCCAGGCGCGCCGCCAGGTGACCATCGCGGAACTGCGCGTGCGCCTCGCTGACGCGGCCCTGTCGCCAAGCGTGTCGCTGAACGGGTCCCTTGGGCTGTCGGACACGCTGAACACGGCTGCCCACGGTCGGTCGGCCACTGTTGGCATCGGCGCGTCGCAGACGATCTATGCCGGCGGGCGGCTCAGCTCGCTCCAGCGGCAGGCGATGCAGAATCGCGATGCCGACCGGGCGAACCTTCACGTCGTATCGCACAATATCCGTCAAAATGTCGGCAATGCGCTGGCCACGCTGCAGGTTGCGCAGGCCTCGATCCAGGCAAGCCAGCAGCAGGTGCGCGCCGCCCAAGTGGCCTTCCGCGGTGTCCGAGAAGAGGCGACGCTTGGCGCCCGGACGACGCTGGACGTGCTGAACGCCGAACAGGAATTGCTGGACGCACGGGCAAATTTGATCTCGGCACAGGTTGACGAGTTGAGCGCAGGGTATAATCTGCTCGCCGCGATGGGAGAACTCACCGCACAGAAACTGAAGCTCAAGGTCAGAATCTACGACCCCGCAGGCTACTACAATCTTGTGAAGGATGCCCCGGCGGGTCGGAGCGAACAGGGTCAGAAGCTTGACCGTGTTCTGCGCAGAATCGGAAAAGAGTAAAATCCGCCGTATCCATTGAGTAGAAACGCCTATCGCGTTACTTTGACGCTAGGCAAATCGGCGGGAATACCATGTCAGATCCTGTAACCAATGTGCAGATCGAGGACGTTTTGTCCTCGATTCGGAAACTCGTATCCGAAGAGGTCCGGGCCCAAAGCCGGGATGTCGTCGCCGAGGCGATTCCAGCACGCGGTGGCAGACCTGGCGCCAATGGCGCGGCACAGACGGGCGAGGGGGCGGACAAGGCCCCGACCGAAGGTGCCAAGCCCGATGGCCGTCTGATCCTGACCCCGGCGCTGCGCGTGGACACGCCCGCGCCGGTGGAACCGCTGCATGACGACCAAGACGATTCGGAGTCTGTTGCCGACCACGGGGCCGATCGTGGGCCCGAACAGGTCGCCGAAGCCCGGTTCGTGCACGCCGAACCCGAGGATGAGCCCCGCGCCGAAGCCGACCTTCTCAGCCTGATGGACCGCGTCCGCGCAGCCGGGGCCAAGGCCGCCACGATCGAGGAAAAGCGCCCCGTGGGGATCTCGGCCGTATCGCGGCCGCAGGCCGGGGCACCGTCCGAACCGACCTCTCCCGAAAACGCGATCGAGGCGGCGCTGGCCGCGCTTGGGTCCGCCCCCTTTGACGGCGGGCGCGATGCCGACGATGCCGCCGACATGGCTGATGATCAGCCCGTCGCGGAAGACGCCACCGCAGATGACTACACCGCAGAACACGACACCGACGCGCAGGTCACGCCGCTGTCGATGCCGGCCTCGATCCTGAACGACGACGAATGGCTGTCCCAGCTTTCGGCGCTTGGGCTGACCCGCAAGGCGGCCGACCCGGACGAGGTCATCGCCACCGCAGCGGCCGCCCTGGACGAAGAAGACCTTTCGGACGAGGACATTGAAATCGGGTCCTACGCCCGCAGCGCCGCCCCGGCCGAGGACGAGGGCGACGACATCGTGCCCACCTTCCTGCGCCATCAGGGGATCACCACCCTGCGTCAGCGCGTGACCGAGGTCGAAAACGTCGTCACCGAACACGGCGGCGATTGGGAGCCCGAAGCGGACGAGGAAACCGACGCCGCCCCCGGCCCGCAGGCCGGCCCGGTGCCCTGGATCGACGACGAGGACCTGGACGAGACCCGCAAGCCGGTCTTCGGTGCGGACGCCGACGATGACATCTGGGCCGTCGATCCGATCGACGATCCCGATCAGGCGGCGATGGATGTGGCCTTGGCCCCGGAAGCAACATCTGACGTTGCCCCGGAAGCCCCCGCAGAAGCAACCGCCCGCCCGGCCATAGAGACCGCGTTCCTGGCGCTGACCGCGAAGCAACGCGCAGCCGCCGACGCGGACCGGCCCCCCATGACGGTGGTCTTTGATTCCGCCCGCCGCGCCCAACCGGCCGAACCCGCCGCGCCAGAGGTTGCAGCGTCCCCGGTGTCTGATGCCGCAGTCGAACCGGCGCAATCCGCGCCTGAGACTGTTGAGGCCGACACCCCGACCCAGGCCGAACCCGCCACCGACTGGCAGGACGTCGCGGATCAGGATGCCTTGGATCAGGAAGCCCTGGCGACCGCCGACCGCGAGGCCCTGACGGAAGAGCCGGTTCTGCTGGACGAAGACATGCTGCGCGACATGGTATCGGAAATCGTCCGGCAAGAGCTTCAGGGTGCCCTGGGCGAACGCATCACCCGCAACGTGCGCAAGCTGGTGCGCCGCGAAATC
>CAXQKF010000026.1:0-3676 GCA_964224285.1 Donghicola sp.
TTTTCGGGTGGTACGAATGGACAGCACCTCTCAGTACGAAGGACATGTGGTTGCCGTGCGCGGGGCCGTCGTTGATGTGGCGTTTGCGAACGGGGTCGTTCCTGCGATCAACGACGCGCTCTATGTCGTTCGGGACCAGGGTGAACTGTTGCTCGAGGTGCAGGCGCAACTGGCGGATGGGGTCGTGCTGTGCATTGCGTTGCAATCTACCTCCGGTTTGCGGCGCGGCGCTCGGGTGCGTTGGGGCGGCGGGCCTATTCAGGTGCCTGTCGGGAACGCGGTTCTGGGGCGTTTGCTGGATGTGACCGGCCAAACCGGAGACAAAGGCGCGCCGGTGTCCGACACGGCCCCGCGCCGCGCCATTCACCAGACACCGGTGGGCCTGCAAAACCGTGCCGCGCCCTCTGACCTGTTCCACACAGGGATCAAGGTGATCGACCTGCTGACCCCCTTGGTGCAGGGCGGCAAAGCGGCGATGTTTGGCGGCGCAGGGGTCGGCAAGACCGTTCTGGTGATGGAGCTGATCCATGCCATGGTCGCGGGCTATGACGGTATCTCCGTCTTTTCCGGTATCGGAGAACGGTCCCGCGAAGGGCACGAGATGCTGCTCGAGATGACCGAGGCCGGCGTTCTAGATCGCACCGTTCTGGTCTACGGCCAGATGAACGAGCCGCCGGGCGCACGTTGGCGCGTTCCCATGACCGCCCTGACCATCGCCGAGCATTTTCGCGATGTAGATCATCGCAACGTCCTGCTTTTGATGGATAATGTATTCCGGTTTGTTCAGGCGGGGGCCGAGGTCTCGGGGCTGTTGGGGCGCTTGCCGAGTCGTGTTGGCTATCAGCCGACCCTCGCCACAGAGGTTGCGCAGCTACAAGAGAGGATCGCCTCGAGTCAGGACGCTTCGGTCACGGCAATCGAAGCTGTGTATGTCCCCGCGGATGACTTCACCGATCCTGCGGTGATCGCGATTGCGGGGCATGTTGAATCGATGGTGGTGCTGTCGCGGGCCATGGCGGCGGACGGGATGTATCCGGCGGTGGATCCGATTGCCTCGTCCTCGGTTTTGCTGGACCCGTTGATAGTCGGCGAAGAGCATGTATCCGTGGCCAATGACGTCCGCCGCGCCATCGAACACTATCGCGAATTACAGGACGTGATCTCTCTCTTGGGGATGGAGGAGTTGGGCCGCGAGGACCGGCAGATGGTCGAACGCGCCCGCCGTTTGCAACGTTTCCTGACCCAGCCCTTTGTCGTGACAGAGGCTATGACGGGAATTCCGGGGCGCTCTGTGGCGCTTGCGGATACCATCGCTGGGTGTCGTGCCATTCTGGACGGAGAGGCAGACGACTGGGACGAGGCCTCTCTCTATCTGATCGGAACGCTCGACGAGGCCCGCGAGAAAGAGGCGGCCGCCAAAAAGGGCAAAGCGGCATGACCGGTTGGACCCTCAATATCACCTCGCCACTGCATGGGTTGGTGTCTGGTCTGGCGGTGGTCTCGGTCAGGGCCGAAGACGCCTCCGGCAGTTTCGGGATACTGGCGGGGCATGTGGATTTCCTGACGGTTCTGCCAGCGTCGGTCCTGCGCTGGAGGCTGCCGGACGGGGCGCAACGCTTTTGCGCGATGCGGTCGGGTCTCTTGCGCGTGACAGGCGGCGCGGTGGTCGATGTAGCCTGCCGCGAAGCAGTGCTGGGCGAGGATCTGGATCGCCTGCTGGCCCACGTCCATGAACTGCGCCAAGCCGAACTCGAAGAAGAGCGGCGCGCGCGGACCGAGGCTATGCGGATGCAAACCCAGACGGTGCGCCGGATGATGCAGGTGTTTCATCCTCACAGCCCACGGGGCATTGGCCATCCTTCGGCACTTGGCGTGGAGGGGGGCGAATGACGCAGCCAGACAACAGAGATCAGATCGAAGATGCCGCCCGACGCGCAGCCGCCCGCGACAGGTTGGGGGCGGCAGACCCAGAACCATCGGTTGCGGCACGGCTGGGGCAGATCGGCGTGCTGGGGTGGCTGGTCATGATGCCCATCCTGATCGGGATCGTCTTGGGGCGGATCGCGGATCACAGCGCGGGCAGCGGCATTTTCTTTACCGCGCCAGCAATCTTTATCGGTGCAGGGATCGGCCTGCACGCAGCATGGAAATGGATGCATCGCCAATGACAGATATCGCTTATATCGCGCTCGGTGCCGTGGCCGGAATGGCTTTTGGAGGCGTTCATTTCCTGACCTTGGCGCGGGTTGTCCGTCTGCTGGTCAGCGGTCCGGCGGCCCTAGGGCTTGGCTTGCAACTGATGCGCTTTGCGGTGTTAGGCGGGGCGCTATACTGGATCGCGCAGCTGGGGGGTTTGCCGTTGCTGGCTGCGCTTGGCGGGGTGCTGGTCGCGCGGGTGCTGGTCCTGCGCCTCGGGAAGCCGTCCGAGAGGGGCGTCTGATGGAGAACCCGCTCGTCTCGCAGCCGCTGTTCTATCTGGGGCCGGTACCGATCACTTCCTCGGTGTTGGTCACGTGGGGGATCATGATTGTTCTGGGGGGCTTTGCCGTCTGGATGTCGGGTCGGCTGCGCCAGAATCCGGACAGCCTGCAGGCCACAGTTGAATTGCTGGTCGACACAATCGACGGACAAATCCGCGACACGATGAATGGTGATCCAAGCCCCTATCGCGGGCTCATCGGGACGATCTTTGTTTTTGTGCTGGTGTCGAACTGGTCCTCTCTGATCCCGGGGATAGAGCCGCCCACGGCCCATCTGGAAACCGATGCGGCGCTGGCGCTGATCGTCTTTGTGGCAACCGTGATCTACGGGATCAAAGCGCAGGGCCTTGGCGGCTATCTGGCCAGCTTTGCGAACCCCAGTTGGGTCATGATCCCGTTGAACATCGTCGAACAGATCACGCGGACCTTCTCTTTGCTTGTCCGTCTGTTCGGCAATGTCATGAGCGGTGTGTTCGTCATCGGGATCGTACTGTCTCTGGCGGGGTTGTTCCTACCCATTCCGCTTATGGCGCTGGATCTGCTGACCGGAGCGGTTCAGGCCTACATCTTTGCGGTGCTTGCCACCGTGTTCATCGGTTCGGCGATCGAAGGCGGACACGCCCCCGAACCCGCGTCCAAGGAGTCCTCTCAATGACTGAAAACCTTGTCGAAGTTGTCTCGATCCTCGCGGCTGCCCTGTCTGTTGGATTTGGCGCTTTGGGGCCGGCACTGGCCGAAGGGCGCGCGGTCGCCGCCGCGATGGAAGCCATCGCCCGCCAACCCGAAGCAGCAGGGACGCTCAGCCGGACCCTGTTTGTGGGTCTGGCGATGATCGAAACCACCGCGATCTATGCCTTGGTGATCGCTTTGTTGGTGCTTTTCGCGAACCCGTTTGTCTGATCGGGGATCGGCATGAGTATCGATTGGTGGACACTGGGTCTTCAGACGATCAACGCCTTGGTGCTGATCTGGATCCTGTCGCGGTTCCTGTTCCGACCGGTTTCCGCGATTATCGCAGAGCGTCGGCAGGCTGCTCGGGACGAACTGGACCGTGCTGCCGAGGCCATGAAAGAGGCAAAGCAAGTGAAGCAGGCCGCCGAGGCCGAGCGAGCTGACTTCGCGGCAGAGCGGGCGTCATTGATTGATGAGATCGGAAGAGCACACGTCTGAACTCCAGTCACCAGTGAGCATCGCGT
>CAXQKF010000027.1:0-3533 GCA_964224285.1 Donghicola sp.
CTCGCGCCTAAAAACACGACAGATCATGGGTTCTTTCCTGCTGATTATTCTCCCCCAAAGAAAATTTATTGACCACCGTTAAATTTTTGGCCCACACCAGATTCAACCAAAAGAACCAATTATTAAAAATGGTTCATACCAAAATGAATGCCAACAAGGAGAAGATGATATGACCAAGAGAGTTGCAGTCATCGGCGCGGGCCCGTCGGGGTTGGCACAGTTGCGTGCCTTTCAATCTGCGGCGCAAAAGGGCGCGGACATCCCCGAAATCGTCTGTTTCGAAAAGCAGTCGAACTGGGGCGGATTATGGAACTACACGTGGCGCACGGGCGTGGATGAGAATGGCGAGCCGGTCCATGGCTCGATGTACCGGTATCTGTGGTCGAACGGCCCCAAAGAAGGTTTGGACTTCGCGGACTATTCCTTCGAAGAGCATTTCGGCAAACAGATCGCTTCTTATCCGCCGCGCGCTGTGCTGTTCGACTATATCGAAGGCCGCGTGCTGAAGGCGAATGTGCGCGACTGGATTCGCTTTTCTACCGTGGTGCGCTGGGTGGAATATGATGCGGAGAAAGGGGACTTCGAAGTCACTGTTCACGACATGAAGGCTGACACCGTCACCTGCGAACGCTTTGACAATGTGATCGTGGCGTCTGGCCACTTTTCATCGCCGAATGTGCCGGAGTACCCTGGGTTTGACCGGTTCAACGGCCGGATCGTCCACGCCCATGACTTTCGCGATGCGCGCGAATTCGAAGGAAAGAACGTGCTGCTGATGGGGTCGTCCTATTCAGCCGAGGATATCGGATCGCAGTGCTGGAAGTACGGCGCAAAGTCCATCACGACATGCTACCGTTCGGCCCCGATGGGGTTCGATTGGCCCGAGAATTGGGAGGAAAAAGGCGGTTTCGAGCGTGTCGAAGGTAAAACGGCCTATTTCGCAGACGGCAGTTCCAAGGAGATCGACGCGATCATTCTATGCACAGGCTACCGTCATTACTTCCCCTTCCTGCCTGACGATCTGCGTTTGAAAACCGCGAACCGGCTCGCGACTGCGGACCTGTATAAAGGCGTCGCTTATGTCCATAATCCCAAGCTGTTCTATCTGGGGATGCAGGACCAGTGGTTCACGTTCAACATGTTTGACGCGCAGGCATGGTGGGTTCGGGATGTGATCCTTGGCCGGATTGATATCCCCGCTGACAAGCAGGTTCTGATGGCCGATGTCGCAGAGCGCGAAGCGCGTGAAGAGGCCTCGGACGATACCAAGTACGCGATCAAGTATCAAGCTGCCTATGTCAAAGAACTGATTGCCGAAACGGACTATCCATCCTTCAACGTGGATGGGGCGTGCGAGGCGTTCTTTGAATGGAAGAAGCACAAAGCCGAGAACCTCATGGGCTTTCGCAACAATTCCTACACCTCGGTTATCACAGGCACCGAAGCGCCGGTGCACCACACCCCGTGGAAGGATGCCTTGGACGATAGTCTGGAAGTCTATTTGCAGAATTGAGCTGTTTTGCCTCGACCCCGTTTGGGTCGGGGCGCGTGCAAGGATAGAGAGAGCATGATCCTCGATCAGATTGGCAGGCCCTTCCGGCCCGGTCCGCCCCTTGGTTCCGCGCCGCGGCGGGCGGCGGCCTATACCCTTGGCCCGAAAGAAGAGCGGTATACCGTGCAAGGCGGCGGTGCTGCGCTGATCGAGGTGAAGACAGGGGATCTGTGCACTCTACGCAATACCGAGGGCGGCCAGATTTGCGAGGTGCTTGCGGCCCTTCGGGGCGGGCAGGTTGATGCGGGCCTGCTCGGGGTGCCAGCGAATGGGGATGGCTCGGCGCTGCGAGAGGTTCTGGCGGCCATTCCGAGCGTGCGGGCATGTTTGGCGCGGCGTGGGATTGATCCGTCGGGTGCGCGAACCGTCCGGATTTTTGCTAATCAGACGCCTGCGGGGGCCAAAGAGACCTTGGTCGTTCAGTCAGATGGCTGGGTTCTGGTCGCGGTCCCCTGCCCCATGCCGGATTTTGATCTCCAGACCACTGCAACGCCGGTTTCGGTGCTGCTAACGCGGACAGCGCCGCGCCGTGCAGGGGCGTTTGCGCTGCCGGACCCGTTGGCTGAACCTGTTCTTGACTTGCGCGTGGTGTCCGCAACGGCAAAGGCATACCGCGTGAAAAAAGGCGACTACATCCAGATCATGGATGTGGATGGACGCCAGTGCACGGATTTCCAGTGCTTTGATGCACGCAAGGTCGACAAGGGGATTTTCCATCCGCTGGATGTGACGACAACCCGTACGATTCAAGGGCATAGCTATCCGATGCCCGGCCTGCACGGAAAGTACTTTGACCATGACCTTACGCCGCTGGTCGAAGTGGTTCAGGACACGTGCGGACGGCATGATGCATTGGCTTTGGCCTGTAATGCCAAGTATTACGACGACATCGGCTACCCCGGCCATGTGAACTGTTCGGAAAATTTCAACGCTGCGCTTTCCGTCTACGGTATTGCCCCGAGACCGGGCTGGATGGCAGCGAATTTCTTTTTCAACACAGGAATTGATGCTCACGGGGTCATGTACGCAGATGAGCCTTGGTCGCGGCCCGGTGACTATGTACTGCTGCGGGCCCTGACCGATCTGGTGTGCGTGTCTTCGGCTTGTCCTGATGACACTTCGCCTGCGAACGGGTGGCACCTGACCGATATCCACGTGCGCACCTATGTCAGCACAGAGCGTTTTTCCCGCGCGACGGCGTGGCGCCCGACCCCCGACGAGGACCCCATTATGACCCGCGAAAGCGCCTTTTACGACCGGTTTGCCGCGATGACGCAGAATTTCGCAGACTATAACGGGTTCTGGTTGCCCCATGACTTCCCGCAATGCGATCCGGTCGAGAGCTATTGGGCCTGCCGCGAAGGTGTCGTGGTCATGGACCTGTCGGCCTTGCGCAAATTCGAGGTCACGGGGCCGGATGCCGAAGCCTTGATGAACTGGGTTCTGACGCGGAATGTCGAGAAGTTGGCGGTCGGGCAAGTGGTGTATTCGGCCATGTGTTATCCGCACGGAGGTATGGTGGATGATGGCACACTGTTCCGGCTAGGGGCACAGAACTTCCGCTGGATTGGTGGTTCCGATACCGGCGGCGCATGGATGCGCGAACAGGCCGCTGAATTGGGGTTGAACGTGATGATCCGCTCTTCGACGGACCAGATGCACAATCTGGCGGTTCAGGGGCCAGCCTCGCGGGATTTGATCACCAAGCTGTTCTGGACCGCGCCGCATCATCCCGACCTGTCGCTGATGGGGTGGTTCCGCTTTGCGACAGCGCGGCTCGGCGGTCCAGAGGGAGCGCCGGTTGTCATTTCCAGAACCGGCTACACAGGCGAGTTGGGCTACGAGGTATTCTGCCACCCCAAGGATGGCGGCGCCGTCTTTGATGCGATCTGGACCGAGGGCGCCGCCTACGGGATCAAGCCAATGGGTCTAGCTGGGCTGGAAGATCGGAAGAGCGTCGTGTAGGGAAAGAGTGTCGATA
>CAXQKF010000028.1:0-8129 GCA_964224285.1 Donghicola sp.
GTTCGATCAGGGTGTCGCGGAAGACCTCCCACGTCAGATCCTCGGCGATGCCGTTGACCTTTTCCAGCGCCTGATACAGGGGCACGGTCCCGATCGGCACAGGGGCGTTGCGGATGATCCAGTCGCGGATGTTGTGGATGTTACGGCCCGTGGACAGGTCCATCACGGTATCCGCACCCCAACGGATGGCCCAGACCATCTTGTCCACCTCTTCCTCCATGCTGGAGGTCACGGCCGAATTCCCGATATTGGCGTTGATCTTCACAAGGAAGTTGCGCCCGATGATCATCGGCTCCAACTCGGGGTGGTTGATGTTCGCGGGGATGATCGCGCGACCTTCGGCGACTTCCTGACGGACGAATTCTGGCGTCACCAGATCAGGGATCGATGCGCCAAAGTCCTGACCGTCACGCGCCTGTTCCCACGCTTGGGTGCGACCGATGTTTTCACGGATCGCGACGTATTCCATTTCGGGGGTGATGATGCCGGCGCGGGCATAGGCCATCTGGGTCACAGCCTTGCCATCCACGGCGCGTAGCGGGTCGCGCTGATGCGGGAAGGACGGGACGAGGCGGTTGCCCTCGGCATAGCCATTATCGGCGGCGGTCACGGGGCGACCGGTGTAGCTTTCCACATCACCGCGGGCCTTCAGCCATTCACCGCGCTGCGCGGCCAATCCCTGCGCGATGTCGGTCGCGGCCATCGGATCAGTATAGACGCCCGAACTGTCGTAGACCGACACGGGGGCCTCGCCTCCGCCAACATGTATCTGGCGCAGGGGCACACGGATGTCGTGGATCTGGCCGGGCTCGTATACCTTGCAAGACGCCGGCATAGCGCCGGTTGTGATCTGCGGGGTCGCGTTGTCTTTCATCTATGGTCTCCTCAAGACAATCTCGTAAAGACCCAAGTGAAACAGGATGCAGAAAGGGACCGCGCAGGCCCGCCGCGCACGCATGCGCAAATGGGCCATCAGCGGCCCGAAAGGACCGCCCGCAACATCGCGAAACCGGGATACCCTTCGGTCTTCCTACGCCAGCATCAACTGGGTCAGGTTCAAAGGGTCGCTTCACCGCGGGAACAGTGTCCCGCTGTCAGCCTCTCAGTCCCCTAGGCGGGACTCCCCTGACGTGTGGGCACATTTGCGAGATTACCGATGATTGTCAATGGGAACGAAATAGGCAAATCCCAGCCACACCTTTGTCTGCACCGACCTTGGTCTTACTGACTCTAACGCTCTGGCTCGCTCATACTGTCCGGACCAGCGATTCAATCTTAGGGAGGAGAAAATCATGGCTTGGGCAAAACCTGTTCTGAAAGAGATCGAGTGCGGCATGGAAATCAACATGTACGGCCCCGACTCGGGTGATGACCACGGCG
Organism: Donghicola sp.; assembly: GCA_964224285.1. Taxonomy (GTDB): domain Bacteria; phylum Pseudomonadota; class Alphaproteobacteria; order Rhodobacterales; family Rhodobacteraceae; genus Donghicola. The sequence continues at coordinate 1,381 of CAXQKF010000028.1, forward strand.
TTCTGTTCTAAGAACCCGTAGCGCGAGGAAGGCGTATGACACTTCGCGCGCGAATCCTGGGGGCGGCAGCCGGTGGCGGCCTCCCCCAATGGAACTGCGGGTGCGAGAATTGCAATCTCGCACGGGCGGGGAAAATCCCCTCTCAGACACAGAGCTCGGTCGCGTTCAGCGGCAACGGCTCGGATTGGGCGATCCTAAACGCCTCTCCTGACATTCGTGACCAGATGGCGCGCACGCCGGAACTGCACCCCACGGCCCTGCGGGAATTGCCTCTGCGGTCGGTGATGGTGACCAACGGCGATATCGACCACGTGGCGGGCCTGCTGATCCTGCGGGAACAGCAGCCATTCAACCTGTTCGCCACGGCCGAAATCCACAGCGTCTTGGCCCAGAACCCCATCTTTGACGCCCTGCGCGCGAACATCGTGATCCGCAAGGAAATCGCCCTGAACCAGCCCTTTGAACTGGCCCCCGACCTGACCGCGACCCTGTTCGCCGTTCCGGGCAAGGTGCCGCTCTATATGGAGGGAGAGGTCGTTCAGACCGATCTAGAGGGCGAGCAAACCGTCGGCGTTCACCTGCAAGCGGGCGACAAGGATGCCTATTACATCCCCGGCTGCGCGCTGGTGAAGGGCGATCTGGCGGATCGTTTGCGCGGTGCAGATATGGTGATGTTCGACGGCACCCTCTGGCACGATAACGAGATGATCGACATGGGGCTGTCGCAAAAGACAGGGCAGCGCATGGGCCATATCTCGATGTCAGGGCCCGAGGGTTCGATGGCCGCGTTTGCCGATCTGGGTGTCTCTCGCAAAGTCTATGTCCACATGAACAACAGCAACCCAGTCCTACGCCCCGATAGCGCCGAACGCGCCGAAGCCGAAGCAAACGGCTGGACCATCGGGCAGGACGGGATGGAGATCACCCTATGACCGCCAGCCGCGAGGAATTCGAAGCCCGCCTGCGCCAGATCGGTGCCGACCGCTACCACGACAAGCACCCCTTTCATCACATGCTGCACGGTGGGGAATGTACCCCTGCGCAGGTACGCGCGTGGGTGATCAATCGCTTTTATTATCAGGCCAGCATCCCGATGAAGGACGCCGCCTTTATGTCCCGCGTCGAAGACCCCGCCCTGCGCCGTGAATGGCGCAGCCGGATCGAGGATCACGATGGCCATGGCGAAAACGAAGGCGGCATCGAACGCTGGCTGCGTCTGGCGGATGCCGTGGGTCTGGACCGCGATTATGTGGCCAGCAAAAAGGGCGTTCTGCCCGCAACCAAATTCGCCGTCGATGCCTATGTCCGTTTCGTCCGCGAAAAGCCGTTGCTCGAGGCCGTGGCGGCGTCTTTGACGGAACTCTTTGCCCCGAAAATCCACGCCGACCGGATCAAGGGCCTGCTGGCGAACTACGATTTCGCCAATGATCGCAGCATGTCCTACTTCAAGCGCCGCCTTGATGAGGCGCCCAAGGACGTGGCGTTCGGCCTGAAATACGTGCTCGACAACGCCGACACGCAGGAAAAGCAGGACGCCGCCGCCGCCGCGTTGGAGTTCAAGACCGATGTACTGTGGTCGCAGCTAGATGCGCTCTATTCGGCCTATGTCGCGCCGGCCCGCATCCCGCCCGGAGGCTGGCAGCCCGGCACCTATGAGTTGGACCTGCGAGCCAGCGCATGATCGCGCCCGAAGCTGTCCCCTATTTGCCGCGCGGTGTGCGCTTGCACCGCGACCACGTGCGTGACCGCTGGGTGCTGCTCGCGCCCGAGCGGACGATCAGCCTTGATATGATTGGCCACGCGATTATCACCGAACTGGACGGCTCCAGTGGGTTCGCGCAGATCGTGGATCGGCTGGCCGCGAAATACGACGCCCCCGCCGACCAGATCGCGGGCGACGTGCAACAGTTCCTCGGCCAACTGGCCGAGCGCCGCTTTCTGGAGGTGCGCGCATGAAGGTTCCCGCCCCTCTGGCCATGCTGGCCGAGCTGACCCACCGCTGCCCCCTGTCCTGCCCCTATTGCTCGAACCCCGTCGAATTGGCGGCGCGTTCGGGCGAACTGACGACCGAAGAGTGGATTTCGACGTTCAAACAGGCCGCTGATCTGGGTGTCCTGCAACTGCACCTGTCCGGCGGCGAACCTGCGACGCGGCGCGACCTGACAGAACTGGTCAAAGGCGCGCGGGATGCAGGGCTGTACACCACCCTGATCACCTCGGGCATCGGTCTGACCGAAAAGCGGATGCACGAGTTGGACGCGGCTGGGCTGGATCACATCCAGCTGTCGCTTCAGGGGACCGACGCGGAAATGGCCGACCGGATTGGCGGTTATCGCGGCGGGTACGAGCGCAAGATGCAGGTGGCGGGCTGGATCAAGGACATCGGCTTCCCCCTGACCCTGAATGCCGTGCTGCACCGCCAGAACCTGCACCAACTGCCCCGCGCGTTGGAAATGGCCGTGGAAATGGGCGCCCGCCGGATCGAGGTTGCCATCGTTCAGTTCTACGGTTGGGCCATGCTGAACCGCAACGTCCTGATGCCCACCCGAGAGCAAGCCAAAGAGGCCGAGCGGATCGTCGCCCAAGCCCGCGAGGATTTGAAGGGCACCTTGGTCATCGACTTTGTCCCCGCCGATTATCACAGCGACTACCCCAAGCGCTGCATGGGCGGCTGGGGCACCACCGGTCTGAACATCGCGCCGGACGGACAGGTTCTGCCCTGCCACGCGGCCCAAACCATCAAGCACCTTAAGTTCGAGAGTGTCCGCGACAAACCCTTGGCCGACATCTGGTACCAGAGCGATGCGTTCAACACCTATCGCGGCACCGACTTCCTGCCCGAACCCTGCCAGAGCTGCGACCGCAAGAAACTCGACTTTGGCGGCTGCCGCTGTCAGGCGCTGGCCGTGGCAGGGGATGCCAGCGCGACCGATCCCGTCTGCGTGAAGTCCCCTTTCAACGACAAAATGCGCGCCTTGGCAGACGATTTCTCGGCCGATGAGGCGGCGGAAATCACCTACCGTACGGCAGCGCGTTAACCACCGAATATTCCTGAAACTGAAAGGGGCGGCACCGAACGGGCCGCCCCGTTTGTTTCACCAGAACGGGTGGATGTCATCGACGCGACGATAGTATTGGCCGCTGTCCAGGGTGCTGCCACACTCTGCCTTTTCAAAGGCAAAGCGGACTTTGCGGGGCTGCTCTGCTCCGCCAAGCATGACGCGGAAGTCGGGGCCAGCCAGCGCGCCTTCGCCGCAGAAGTCACCGCTTGGGGACATGCCGCGGGACACGTTGCTCAGGACGACGGTGCCCATGCCTTGGGGACCGCTGGATTGGGGGCTGTCGTAGACCTCGAAACGGGTGGCATCATTCGCTCCGGAGGTCACGACCATGCGGCCATTTGCGCCGAATGCCGCCTGACCGCGTTCGGAATGGGGCGCGGTTTCAAAAGCCTCGTAGGACACGCCCGGTTCCAGCACGTAGAGGTCCAGATCGACGGCTGCGTCCCACGCGAGCACCACGCGGATGGTCCGAGCTGCCTCGGGCCAGCTCACGGTGTGCTCTGCCCCGTCGGCGGTTTGCACCACAGCGTTCTGGGTCAACAGAGGCACTGCAACCTGCGCCGTCCCATCTGCCAAAGCCGTGCCGTTGAAGCTGTGCCCCTGATAGGTCAGCCCCACCACTTCGCCCTCGGTACAGCCCGCGAAACCGGCCGTCAGGATGCCATCGGCCACCGCCCCGTCAAAGGAGGCCCCGCAGCCGCTGGAGGCGACTTCCGGCGTGGTTTGCTGGACAGGCATCGCCACTTGAGTCACTTGCTCTTGGCAGGGGATTTCGCGGGGCACGAGCCCCACAGAAACCGGCTGGAACCCGACCATCAGCTTCACCTCTTTAAAGACGCGACCACAGGGCAATTCCGCCCGCAAAGTCCGGTCCACAATGCTGAACTCGGGTTTCACAATCGCACCATCGCGGTCGACCAAGGACAGCCGCACCTGATCGGCGCAGATGGGCAAGGCCACCAGCGCCGTTCTGCCATCCAGATCCTCGAGCTTGACCGAACGCGGATCGTCGCAGGCGGGCATGACCGCGTCCGGTGTGGCCTCTGCGGCAGGGATCGGGGCAGCGGCAGGCGCTTGGGCGACCGCCTCCTGAGCCAGCTTCGGTTCGTCAACCCCCTCGGGCAGGGCCAGGCCGGCACCGCCTTCGGCTTCGGGGGCCACAACGGCTGTCGGCAGCTCGGACGGGGCTTCGATCCGCACAGCCTGCCGGACTTCGCCCGCCGCCTCGGCTGTGGTTTCGGCCAGAACGGGCTGGATCGACGCGCATAGCACCGCTGTTCCGAGTGTTCTAAACAGAATACGCATTACACTCCCCTTCCCTCGATCAACGCGAGGCCCATACTTCGACGCGGCGGTTGAGTTCGTAGCCGCTCTCGTCGTTACAGGCGACAGGGGCATCTTCGCCAACCGCCATGACCTGAATGTCGATATCCCGCCCCATTTTGGCGCGCAGCTGATCGGCCAGTGCCTGCGCGCGCTGACGCGAAATCCGGAGGTTCACCTCATAGCCGCCGCGGCTGTCGGCAAATCCGGCGAACACCAGCTTGCGGTCGGCGTTTTCGGGCTGTTCCAACCATTCGGCCAGACGGTCCATGTCATCAATCGAACGGGGATCAAGGTTCGACGAGCCGGTCACAAAGTGGAAGGTGGTGCTGAGGCGATCCATGTCGCGCACGGTCAACACGTAGTCACGCACAACCGGCCCGTTCTGGTGCGCCATGAACTGGATGTTGGCCAGAGCGTCCACGGCCTCCCAGCCGGTGCGGACCCCAAGGTTCAGATCAACGAACCCGTTCGCACTGACCTGCTCTTGTCCTTCGGCCATGACGAATTGCGTAAAGGCCTCGACATCCGCCGGATCAGCATTGGTGTTCTTGTACATGTAGAGACGACGGCTCAGCGGGTATTCTTCGGTTTTCACCGAGAAGCCGGTCGGGCTGTGGATCGCATCACAGACCTTCAGGGGCAGCGCCTTGGCGTTGCGCACATAGGACAGACCGGTAAAGCCGATGGCCCCCGGCTCTGCGCGCACGGCGTCAGACAGGTTGGCGTTGGACTCGAATTCCAGCGCCGAAGACACCATGTGCAGATCATCCATCACCAGCGAGTCAAAGGTATCAAAGGTGCCCGATTTGCCATCGCGGGTGTGCACAACGACGGGCAGGTCCGGACCGCCGATCTGGGACCAGTTCGTGACAGAGCCCACAAAAATCTCGCGGACCTGTTCGATGCTGAGTTCGCGGATCGGGTTGTCAGGATGGACGATGACCGCCACACCATCAAGGCCCACGACGACCTCGCCGTTGACGCCTTCGGCCAGCGGGTCAGCATAGCCTGCGGCCTGGAGATCGTTGCGCTCTGTATCCTTGATCCGGCGCGAGGCCATGGCGATATCGGCCTCGCCAGAAAGCATTGCGCGGAAACCGGTCGAGCTGCCATGGGCGGCCAGAGTGATCTCGCCGACACCGCCGGGCAGGTCACCCTCGACCTCGACGGAACGCTCGTTTTCATTGCCCAGAACCCATGCGCCCATCGAAGCGCCCTCTTTGGCGACCCAAGCCTCCAGCAGCGCAGGCGCCAGTTGCGCGCCGACCGTGTTGGAGCCATGGAGGCGTAGAGCAGTCGGAGCCAGACTGACAGCTACATCCGCTTCGACCACGGCCTCGACCACATCCTCTGCCACCATCTCGGCAACGTCCTGAGGCGCCTCTGTCACGGGCGCGGAAGCCACCACTGCATCCTCGGGACAGCCATCCGCCGGACAGATATCCGCGATGATGCTGCGGGGATAGGTAATCGGACCATACTGGGTGTTCACGTCATAGCGGCCCGGCGCGACCTCAAGGACCATGCCCTTCTGACGCGATCCGTCGTGCAGCTTCAGGGTTGCTTCGACTGCAGATTTGACGCGGAAGTCCGTCGCGCTCACCGGCAGCAGGTCCACATCAATCCGGTCCTTGAGCAGCTTGGCCAATTCACCGCTGTCGCGCGCTTCGGTCAGGGCCGCGTTGAACGCGTCGATGGTCTCTTGGGCGTTTGGCAAATCGAAGGGCAGCATCAGGTGCAAGGTCCGGCGCGCCAGATCGAAAGAGCTTTCTCGGACAGCAGCCACATCGTAATCGGCAAAGTTCAGAACAAAGGCGGCTTCGCTCTGATCCGACAGAACCGCGTCGGCATCGCCGTTTACCAGCATCTGGAAACAGGCGTTCATATCCTCTGCGGTCACACGGGCAAAGTTCCCGGCGTCAACGCGCAACTGCAAAGAAGTCGCCAGACTATAGCCCGCCGGATAGCACAGATCCTGACCGTTCAGATCCTCCAGAGAGGTCAGCCGGTTTTCGCGCGAGTAAAGGCGTTCGCCAACGGCAAGAACCGCATCGGTGTAGAGGAAAGCAAGCGACCGGCTCAGCGTGTAGTAATAGGGAAAGGCACCGGCATATTCGCCCGTTCTCGCGCCGCCCTCGGCATCGGACCACGTGGGGGCAAAGGTCACGTCGGCGGCAATTCCGGCTTTGTCGAGAATGTGCTGGAAGACTAGCGTTCCGACACCGCCGTCGGGTAACTCGCTTCCTGAAATCAAGCCGTAAGGCTGGCTGGTTGCAAAAGTCATGCTGTCTTGTGCCACCGCAGCGCCCGAGGTGAGGAACGCAAACATAACCGAGTATGACACACCCGAAGCGAAGGTCT
>CAXQKF010000029.1:0-4327 GCA_964224285.1 Donghicola sp.
GGCCTTTGACAGGAGTCGCGCCATGACGCTTGCCCAACCGAAAAAACCCACCGCTTGCCTCGCCCTTGCTGATGGCACGATCTTTTACGGAGAGGGCTTTGGTGCCGAAGGCGATACCGTCGCCGAGCTGTGCTTTAACACAGCCATGACCGGTTATCAGGAAATCATGACCGACCCGTCCTACGCGGGCCAGATCGTGACCTTTACCTTCCCCCACATCGGGAACACCGGCGCCACCCCCGAGGATGACGAAACCGGTGATCCGGTTGCCGCGGGTATGGTAGTAAAATGGGACCCCACCGAACCCAGCAACTGGCGTTCCGTTGAAACCCTCGGCGAATGGCTGACCAAACGTGGCCGCATCGCGATCGGCGGTATCGACACCCGCCGTTTGACCCGCGCGATCCGCCAGCAGGGCGCGCCCCACGTTGCTCTGGCCCACGATCCCGAAGGCAACTTCGACATCGAGGCGCTGGTTGCCAAGGCCCGCGCTTTCAAAGGTCTGGTTGGCCTCGATCTGGCCAAGGATGTGACCTGCCCGCAGTCCTACCGCTGGGACGAGATGCGTTGGGCATGGCCCGAAGGCTACGCCAAGCAAGAGGCCCCCAAGCACAAGGTTGTCGCGGTCGATTTCGGCGCCAAGCGTAACATCCTGCGCTGCCTTGCCTCCGCTGGCTGTGACGTGACCGTCCTGCCCGCCACCGCAACCGGCGAAGAGATTCTGGCCCACAATCCCGATGGCGTCTTCCTGTCGAACGGCCCTGGCGATCCGGCAGCAACCGGCGAATACGCCGTGCCCGCGATCAAAAAGGTGCTCGAGGCTGACCTGCCCCTGTTCGGCATCTGCCTTGGTCACCAGATGCTGGCGCTGGCCCTCGGTGCCAAGACCATCAAAATGAACCACGGCCACCACGGTGCGAACCACCCCGTCAAAGAGAACAAGACCGGCAAGGTCGAGATCACTTCGATGAACCACGGTTTCACCGTCGACACCCAGACCCTGCCCGCAGGTGTTGTGGAAAGCCACGTGTCGCTGTTCGACGGTTCGAACTGCGGCATCGAAGTCGAAGGCAAGCCCGTGTTCAGTGTCCAGCACCACCCCGAGGCAAGCCCGGGCCCGCAGGACAGCTTCTATCTCTTCGAGCGTTTCGCCGAAGCGATGGACGCCCGCAAAGCGGCAGCAAATTAATAACGGCTTAACGGCCTGTTAAGACCTTGCATGGATGCTCTTCTCACTTGGTGAGGAGAGCATTTTCATGTTCAGGCAAGGAGAGCAGAGCAAATCACGCCCTCCGACGGCAGCAGACCTTTCTGCAGCCGGGTTGCCACGCGTGCCTCGCGACGCGGAATTGCACTGCGATCCCACTGGCCATCCCGAACGCCCCCCAGAGGAATGGGTGCGCCTTGGCGCTGTGCCCCTTTCCGACAACCAGATCGCGGTCTCAGACCCCGAGGTCGCGGGCCGCTTGGCGTTGTCGCCGGATCGACCCACCTTGGTTCTCGCCACCCCCGAACAGATCGAATCCGCCCACCACCGCCATTTCGGCCCCCACCTTGCCAGACGTGCCGAAACGCGCGTCCCTGATGATCTGAGCTGCCGCCGTTTCGACGGGTTTACGTCCCGCAACAAATTGCACATGCCGCTGATCACCCTCTCGGGGCTCGGGTTTGTGCTGGCAACGCCGTCCACAGCCGCGCTGGTCCTGACGTCGTGGTGCATATTCACCCTGATTTGCGTGACCCTGCTCAAGCTCCTCTGCGTCGGTGCGGCCTTGGTCGTCCGCCGCACCCACGACGATCCCCCCGCATTGCAGACACCTGACCTGCCCGTGATTTCGGTCATGGTGCCCTTGCACAAGGAATCCCGCATCGCGGAGCGACTGGTCCGCCGGATGCGTCGCCTCGACTACCCCCAGGACAAACTGGATGTGCTGTTTGTCGTCGAAGAGCACGACGCGAAAACGCGCAAAGCCTTGGACAACGCCGCGCCACTACCCTTTGGATTTCGCGTGGTCGTCGTGCCTGATGGTCACCCCAAGACCAAACCCCGGGCCCTGAACTACGCGCTCGATTTTTGCCGCGGCAGCATCGTCGGTGTCTACGACGCCGAGGACGCGCCCGAAGCGGATCAACTGCGCAAAGTGGCCGCCGCCTTTGCCGCCGCCCCGCCCGAAGTGGTGTGCCTGCAAGGGCGTCTGGACTACTACAACCCCCGCGACAACTGGCTAGCGCGCTGTTTTACAACGGAATATGCCGCATGGTTCCGCCTGATCCTGCCCGGTTTATCGGCGCTGGGGCTTGCGGTGCCTTTGGGTGGAACGACCCTGTTCGTGCGCCGCCACGCGCTGGAGGAACTTGGCGCTTGGGACGCACATAACGTCACCGAAGACGCCGACTTGGGGATTCGCCTGTCCCGCCGCGGCTGGCGGACAGAACTGATCCCGACCACCACGATGGAAGAAGCCAACTGCCGCACTTGGCCGTGGATCAAACAACGGTCACGCTGGATCAAGGGTTATATGGTCACCTACCTTGTCCATATGAAAAGCCCGTTGCGCCTGTGGTCAGAGCTTGGTGCGCGTCAGTTTCTGGGGTTCCAGATCTTCTTTCTTGCGTCGATCAGCCAGTTCCTGCTGGCCCCGCTGCTCTGGTCCTTCTGGCTGCTGCCTTTCGGGTTCACCCACCCGATGCTCGGCGCGCTGGACCATACGGCCACGTGGACGCTGATCTATACCTTCATGGCCTGCGAAGTGATCAACCTTTTGGCCTCACTCATAGCAGTCGCCGCACCGCATCTGCGGCACTTGCTGCCTTGGGCGATCTTTATGCCGCTGTATTTTCCGCTGGCGACACCCGCCGCGTTCAAAGCCGCATACGAGCTGGCCTTGCGCCCGTTCTACTGGGACAAGACCGACCACGGCCACTCTGACGAAGCGGATTAACCCTTTTTCTCGGCCGCTGCTGCGTCGGCCTTCAGACGGGTCACAAATGCCTTGGAAATATGGGCCTTGAGCGCCGCATAGGCCGCATCACCATCCCCGTCCGCAATCGCATTCACGATCTGATCATGCTCTTTCAAAGCAACCTCGGACCGCCCTTCGGCGGCCAGTGAAGTCGTCGCCATCAGCGCCATGGTTCGGTAGACCAGATCAAGCTGCTGGAACAAATAGCGGTTGTGCGAGGCCAGATGCACCTGCCGGTGAAACCGCCGGTTGGCCCGCGCCAAAGCCGCAGGGTTCCCGACCAGCGCGCGATCCGCCTCGACCATATCGCGCAGGACGTTGATTTCCTCTTCGGTGGCGTGGCGGGCGGCCAGACGGGCGGCCAAAGCCTCCAGCTCCGAACGCACGACGTACAGCTCTGCCAACTGGTTGTGATCCAGTGAGGCCACGATCATCGAACGCCCGTCACGGGTCAACAGGGACTGGGTCTCAAGACGCTGCAACGCCTCGCGGATGGGGGTGCGGGACACGCCGAACCGCTCGGCCAGTTCGCTTTCGACCAGACGGTCGCCGGGCCGGTAGATGCCCGTGTCGATGGCATCCAGAATCAGCGTGTAAGCGTCCTTGTTCTGGCTTTTGTCGTCGGGCACGTGCAGCCTCCCTTACAGGTCTATGCGCCACGTTAAGCTGGCACTCTATCGGGGATCAACCCGTTGTGTTCTAGTGCTTATGGGCAAAGCGCCGCGGTTGAGCTAGGACAAAACCATGCCACGTCAGAATTTCAGTCATATCGATACGTGGGTGTTCGATCTGGACAACACCCTGTACCCGCCGCATTTTCGCCTGTTCGACCAGATCGAAAAACGCATGGTCGATTGGGTCATGGGCACATTGGGCGTGTCCAAGGCCGAAGCTGACCGCCTGCGCAGCACCTATTGGGCCCTGCACGGGACCACGCTGGCAGGGCTGATGGCCGAACATAACATCGAACCTGATCCGTTTCTGGACCATGTGCACGACATCGACTTTACGGTGCTGGAACCGGACGCCGCTCTGGCCGGTCACATCCGCGACCTACCGGGCCGCAAGATCGTCTACACCAACGGCTCGGCCCCCTATGCCGAACAGGTGCTAAAGGCGCGGGGGTTGAACGGCCTGTTCGACGCCATTTACGGGATCGAGCACGCCAACTACCGCCCGAAACCAGAGGCTGAGGCCTTCGAGGCCGTGTTCACGCGGGACAACCTGTCCCCCACCACGGCCGCGATGTTCGAGGATGACCAGCGCAATCTGGCAGTGCCCCATGCCATCGGGATGCGCACAGTACACGTCGCCCCCGAGGCTCATACCGCCGACCACATCCACCACCATACCGTTGATCTGAC
>CAXQKF010000030.1:0-4895 GCA_964224285.1 Donghicola sp.
AATGACTGAGACAACTGTCGGGCTGATCGGGATCGGCAGCCTGTTTCTCTTGATGATCCTGCGGATGCCCGTGGCCTTTGCGATGCTGGTGGTCGGCTTCTTCGGATATGGCTGGCTCGAAGGGACACGGTCCGCAACCGCCCTCTTGTTGACCGAGAGCTATTCGGCGGTCTCCAGCTATTCGCTGATCGTGGTGCCGATGTTCATCCTCTTGGGCAACGTGTCCTCGGTCGCGGGGTATTCACGCGGACTCTATGATGCGGCATTTGCGTGGGTGGGCCGGTTCAAAGGCGGTCTGGCGTCGGCCTCTGTGATCGGCTGCGCGGCGTTTTCGGCGGTGTCGGGATCGTCGGTCGCGACTGCTGTCACCCTAGGCAAAGTTGCCCTACCCGAGATGAAGCGCGTCGGCTATGCGGACAGCCTTGCCACGGGGTCCATCGCGGCGGGCGGCACGCTGGGCGTCCGCATCCCGCCCTCCCCCGGTTTTGTCATCTATGCGATCCGGACCGAGGAAAGCATCGGCCGCCTGTTCATGGCGGGAATTCTACCCGGTCTTCTGCTGACGGTGCTGTTTATCGGGGTGGTCTGGCTGGTGTCGACCATCGACCCCAAGGCCGGCCCGCGCGGCGCGGTCGTTCCTATGGCAGAGCGGTTCCGCCTGCTGATCGAAGCGGCCCCCCTGCTGTTCGTCATTCTGGCCTCGATCGGGGGCATTTATCTTGGTGTATTCTCGCCCGTCGAAGCATCCGGCATCGGCGCGGGCCTTGTGCTGATCCTGGCGTTTGCGCAACGCCGCCTGAATTGGCGCGGGTTCAAAGAAGCGGTTCTGGGCACGCTACAGACCTCGTCGATGCTGTATATGATCGTGATCGGTGCGAATATCCTGAACCCGTTCTTTTCCGTCACGCATATCCCGCAGACCCTAGGCGAAGGGTTGGGGCAGCTGTCGTTCGGGCCATATGGCACGCTCGCGGTGATCCTGCTGGCCTATGTGGTGCTGGGGATGTTCATGGACGGGCTGTCGATGCTGGTGATCACCATTCCGATCGTGTTTCCCGTGATCCTGTCGATGGGCTTTGACCCGATCTGGTTCGGCGTTGTCGCTGTGATCGTGATCGAGATGGGGATGATCACCCCGCCTGTGGGACTGAACGTCTTTGTCGTACGCGGGGTGGCAACCGGCGTGCCCCTGACCACGGTGTTCAAAGGGGTCTTTCCCTTCTTGCTTGCGATGCTGGTGGCGCTGTTGCTGATCATCGCCTTCCCGCAGATCGCTCTGTTCATTCCGAACTCTATGTTCGGCTGACACTCTGGGACGCGCCGAACAGCACCGGCGCGTCTCCTTCTTTCCACGGGGTGAATTTTGGCATCACCTGCGCGAAAGCCTCGCTCTGCAGAAACCGGTCGAGCCAGCCGATCAGATGCGGCCAAGGCTGCGCATCGAACCAGTCCCGATCAATATGCGCGAACTGCCGGACAAACGGCAAAATCGCGAGATCTGCAATGGTCTGCCGGTCACCGAGCAACCAAGCCCCCTGCGACAGACGCACCTCAAGGGTCATCAGATGTGCCACCGCTTTGGCCCTTTCGGCTTCGGGGTCGCATTCTGGATAGCGGGTCACGTATTTCGTCCGGTCCAAGGCGCGCTTGAACGGTCCGTCATTGGCGGCAATCAGCGCCCACGCCTCCTCGGGCACGTCCAGTAGGCCCTGCGGGTCATTCTGGCGCAGCGCCCAGATCATGATCTCCAGACTCTCGTCCAGCACATCTTCTCCGTCCCGCAAGGCGGGCACTGTCGCGGTCGGTGAGGTCTGTAAAAACGCCTCGGGTTTGTCCCGCAGCTTGATCTCCCGCAGGTGCACCTCGACGCCCGCGCTCAAGATTCCCAACCGTGCACGCATCGCATAGGGGCAGCGGCGGAAACTCCATAAAATAGGGCTGTCTGAAGGCACAGGAACGCTCCGATCTGGGGATGACGCACGCAACCTAACACCAAAGCCCGCCGGAATCGAAGGCCCCTGCCCTTGCGCCATGCGCGGCGCCCGCAATTTGGCGCATGCAGATCGCCATCAGTCGCCACACAAAAACTGACCAGTTATCAAAACTTTATATTTCTGTTCAAAAACTGACATGCCCGTCAGCGATTAGGCTCCTCAAATTACGGGGGACGCTATGCTCGACGTTCAAGCGCTGACAAAGACATTCGGTAACAACACTGCGGTCGACGCTGTGTCCTTTTCGGTCGACCGGCCTTGTATGATCGGCATCATCGGGCGGTCTGGAGCAGGGAAATCCACTTTTCTTCGGATGATGAACCGGCTGACCGACGCCACCGCTGGCACCCTGATGTTCGAAGGCACCAACGTGCTGGACCTCAAGGGCCGCGCCCGCCGCGAATGGCAATCGGACTGTGCGATGATCTTTCAGCAGTTCAATCTGGTGCCTCGTATGGATGTGGTGTCGAACGTGCTGCACGGACCCTTGGGCAAGCGTTCGACCCTGTCGACCATGTTCAACCTGTTCACCCAAGCCGAAATCCACAGGGCGATCGACCTACTGGAGCGCCTCGGCATCGCCGAACACGCGGCCAAACGCGCCGAAGCCCTGTCCGGCGGCCAACAACAGCGCGTCGCCATCGCCCGCGCCCTGATGCAAGACCCCAAGATCATTCTGGCGGACGAACCCATCGCCTCGCTCGACCCGATGAACGCGCAGACCGTCATGGAGGCCCTACGCCGCATCCACGAAGAAGATGGCCGCATGGTCATTGCGAACCTACACACCCTCGACACCGCCCGCCGCTATTGCGACCGCATCATCGGGATGCGCGATGGCCGCATGGTGTTCGACGGCACCCCCGAACAACTGACCACCGGCGTAGCCCGCGACATCTATGGCGCAGGCGCGAGCTTCTCCGAGGCCGCGACCTCGACCGAAATCCGCGACCACGTGCATTCCGAAGAAGCCGAAAAGCTGATCGCCAAGGTCACAGTCTAACCCCCCTTCGAATTTCATCACCCCGCCGATGCTGCGGCGGGTTTCAACAGTTGGAGAGTCTACGATGAAAACTTTGATTGCTGCCGTACTAGCGACCACCGCGCTGACCGGCGCTGCGGCTGCTCAGGACATCACCGAATTCAACATCGGTATTCTGGGAGGCGAGAACGCTCAGGACCGTCTGAACAACCACGAGTGCCTGAAGAACTACACCGAAGAAGCGCTGGGTGTTCCTGTCAAACTGTTCGCCCCTGCCGACTACAACGGCGTGATCCAGGGCCTGCTGGGTGGCACCATCGACATGGCATGGCTGGGGGCGTCGGGCTACGCGGCGACCTACCTGCAAGACCCCGAAGCGGTCGAGCCCGTGCTGGTCAAAGTCAACATGGACGGCTCGATCGGCTACTACTCGATCGGTTTTGCCCGCAAAGACAGCGGCATCACCTCGCTGGACGACATGGAAGGCAAAGTCTTTGGTTTCGGCGATCCGAACTCGACCTCGGGCTTCCTGATCCCCTCGATCGAGATTCCTCAGTACAAAGACGGGATCACCATGGAATCAGGTGCCTACTTCAAAGAAGTGACCTTCACCGGCGGTCACGAGCAGACTATCGTTGCTGTGAACAACGGCGACGTTGACGGCGGCGTCACCTGGGCCGACGGTCAGGGCGCATGGGAAGACGGCTACAACTCGGGCGCGCTGCGCAAGGCGGTTGACGCAGGTCTGATCGACATGAACGACCTGACCGAAATCTGGCGCTCGAAAGAGATCCCCGAAGGCCCCGTTGTTCTGCGCAAGGAACTGCCCGCAGACGTCAAGGCGAAAATGACTGCTCTGATCGACGGCATGTACGACCAAGACCCCGAGTGCACCTACAACATCGCAGCCGGCGACAGCCTGGGCTTCCAGCCCATCACCCACGAAAACTACCTCTCGATCATCGCAGCGCGCGAAGCGAAATCGAACTAAGATCGTGACCTGATCAAAGGCCCCGTCCCAGTGGCGGGGCCTTTTGCGCTGTTACCGGAGCCCTCCCCCATGACCTATATCCCCACGGACACCCGCAGCCACTATGTGGCGCTGGTCCGCCGCAAGCGCCTTTATGGCGGTTTGACCCTTGGTATCTTTGCCCTGCTGATGATCAGCGGGTTCAATCTGGCCAATGATCGCAATGCGGGCGGGTTCTGGAGGGGGGTGCCGAATATCTTCGACTTCCCCGCAGCGGTTTGGGCTGACACCGCGAAACATCTGGCCGAAGTGCCGGGCCATCTTCTGACTTACTTCCCCGCCCTGCTGGAGACCCTGAACATCGCGGCTGTGTCGACACTGGTTGGCGCGATCCTTGGCACCGTTCTGTCGCTGCTGTCGACCCGAGGACTGGCCCGCTGGCCCGCGATGATCCCTGTTTTCCGCCGGATCATGGACATCATGCGCGCTGTGCCAGAGATCGTGATCGCCCTGATGCTGATCTTTGTCCTTGGGGGCGGACCAGTGCCTGCCATGATCGCCATCGCGTTCCACACCAGCGGCGCATTGGGCAAGCTGTTCTCCGAAGTGAACGAAAACGCCGACCTCAAGCCGGTCGAGGGCCTTGCCAGTGTCGGCGCCAAGTGGGGCCAGCGCATGTGGTTCGGCGTGATCCCACAGGTCGCGCCCAACTACTTCAGCTACGCCCTGCTGCGGTTTGAAATCAACGTCCGCGCCTCGGCCATCCTAGGCTTCGTGGGTGCAGGCGGCATCGGCTACGAGCTGAAGAACGCCATGTCCTGGGGCCAAGGCAAATACGACGAGGCCGCCGCGATCTTTGTCCTTCTGTTCGCGACCATCGTCGCTTTTTACCAGCTGTCCAGCCACATCCGCAACCGAGATCGGAAGAGCACACGTCTGAACTCCAGTC
>CAXQKF010000031.1:0-4921 GCA_964224285.1 Donghicola sp.
ATAAACTTGGGTCGTAGACAGCGCCGCGTGGCCCAGTAATTCCTGGATCGCCCGAAGGTCACCCCCTGCGTTCAGCAGATGGGTCGCAAAGCTGTGGCGCAAGGCATGAGGGGTCGCAGTGGCTGGCAGACCCAGTTGCAGGCGGGTCTGCTCCATCGCCTTGGAGATTAAACGCGGATTTACAGGTCCGCCGCGCGACCCACGGAACAGGGGCTCTGTGGGCTGCAGTTCATAGGGGCACTGGCGCAGATAGTCGTCCACCGCCTTGCGGGCGGCGGGCAGCACTGGAACGATCCGCTCTTTGCCGCCCTTGCCGATGATGCGCAGGCTTTCGGGCAGGGGGGCGTCCGCGCCAAGCAGGCCCAAGGCCTCGGATATGCGCAGGCCGCAGCCATAGAGTAGGGTCACGATGGCCACATCCCGGGCTGCGATCCAGCCTTCGCGGGGCAGCTCGCCCACGGTTTCGATCACCGCCTTGGCGGCGTCCTCGGACAGGGGGCGGGGCAGGGGGCGCTGCACGCGGGGCGCACGGGTGGACAGGACTGTGGTGGGGTCGAAATCCTCTCGCTGGGCGAGCCACCGAAAGAATGTTTTCACCGCCGACAACCGCCGCGCCAAGGATCGCGCACCGGTCCCGCGGGTGCGTTCGTTCGCCATCCACGACCGCATGTCGGATGCAGTCAGGCGGGTCAGGGGCCCCAGCCCCTCGGCCCCGCCATGATGGGTGGCGATGAATGCCAGAAAGCCGCCCACATCTGTGGCATAGGCTTCGATCGTGTTCTCGGCAGCGTTCTTGATGCCCCGCTCATGGGCCAGCCAACCGGCCAGCGCATCCCGTTGGGCAGGGGAAATCAGGCTCATGCCAGCCAGCGGCGCATGGTCCGTTCGAAAACGCCGGCGAAGAACTCCAGTAGATCTGCGCCCTGTTGAGGGGTGAACTGGTGGGGGTCTTCGGCGCCCATCACCAGCATACCGGGCAGGCGGCCTGCACCAAAGTTCAGACGCAGACAGGCCTCCGACCGGATATCGGCGTATTTGTCGCCGTGGACACGGCTGTCACCGGACTGGATCTGGCGCAGGGTGACTTGGCGGGTCTGACCGCCGCGGCCCATGGTCAGATAGTCGCGCACGAACCCTTCCTCGGCCGAGGACAGCACGTTGCTGAGGCGCTTGATTGCAGGTTCTTCGGCGCTCTGGCGGGTCTCCAGAACCAGCCGCAGGCAATCCACCCGTAGAATTTGTGAAACTTCGCTGCCCAGATTGGCAAGGAAATCCTCGAACGTGACAGGGTCCAGCATGGCCAGAATGGCGCGGTGGACCTGATTGGTGCCAGCGAGGTTCTCATAAGCGGCGGCGATGACGCTGCGATGTGTATCCTCGAGCCGATCCAGACGGCTTTCCAGCCGTTCCATCGCCAAGCCGCGCAGGTCAACAATATTGCTGCCCATTGCGCGTTCGTTCGCGGCGATCAGCGCGTGCATCAAATCGCGGTCGTCCAGAATAAGGTCCGGTTCAGCGAGAATGCGGTCGCGCAAGGGTGTTTCGATCTTTTGCGTACTGCTCATGTCTTAGGCCTGTTTTTTTAGTTACACGGGTTATAACACAGCGGATCCGCCCGTGCCTTGTTTTATTACATCTATCGTAAACCGTTGGTGACCTGTTGCGCGAAAGGCTCCGTCCGTTGTCCCGCGGGCATCCATTCCGCGGGTTGGCGTTTGGTCCCGAAGGGGCTAGGCCAAGGGGGGCCATCTGATCCAACAACAGGAGCCGGAGTTTGGAACCAGCGTATTTCGAGGCAGGCGAACCCTGTGCGGTGCTGACGACGCAGCCGCTGGATCGCCCTTTGGACTACCTCGCCCCCGAGGGCGGGTGCTGGAGCGGGTCGTATGTCGAGGTGCCTCTGGGTCCGCGCCGCGTTTTGGGCGTCGTTTGGGGGCAGGCGGCTGGCGACTATGATCGGGCCAAGCTGCGGGCCGTCCATCGTGTGCTGGACGTGCCCCCGATGCGGGACGAACTGCGTGATTTTATCATCAAGGCGGCGGATTACACGCTGACCCCTCTGCCTGCGATGCTGCGTCTGGCCACCCGTGCCCCCGGCCTGAGCGACGCGCCCGCGACGCGCCGGATCTACCGGCTTGGAGAGGGAACGCCTGACCGGATGACCGATGCGCGCCAGCGGGTGCTGGAGACGATGCAGGAATATGGCGGGTTGGCATTCACCCAGCGCGAACTGGCCGAAATGGCGGGGGTCACGTCTTCGGTGATCAAGGGGCTGGTGAAACAGGGGGCGCTCCGCGAAGAGGATGCGCCCAAGGATCTGCCCTTTCCCCCGCTGGACCCACACCACAAAGGCAAAGACCTGACCGAGGATCAGGCCACCGCTGCGACCCATCTGGCCGAAGGGATCGCCAGTGGCGCCTATGGCACGACCTTGCTGAAGGGTGTGACTGGATCGGGCAAAACCGAAGTCTATCTCGAGGCGGTCGCGGCCTGTCTGAAACGCGGGCGTCAGGCCTTGGTGTTGCTGCCGGAAATCGCGCTGACCTCGGAATTCCTGACCCGTCTCGAGGCTCGCTTTGGCGGCAGACCTGCGGAATGGCACAGTGGTGTCACCATGACCGAACGCCGCCGCACGTGGAAGATGGTCGCCGAAAACGGCGCTCAGGTGGTGGTCGGCGCGCGCTCTGCGCTGTTTCTGCCGTTCCGTGATCTGGGATTGATCGTGGTCGATGAAGAACACGATACATCTTACAAACAAGAGGACGGTGTTCTTTATAATGCGCGGGATATGGCGGTGCTGCGGGCTAGCCTGTGTTCCGCCCGTGTTGTGCTGGCCTCTGCGACCCCCAGTCTTGAAACCTGGGCCAACGCCGAGGCGGGCAAATACGACCGTCTGGACCTTACCTCGCGCTTTGGCGAGGCGGTCATGCCAGAGATGGAGGCCATCGACATGCGGGCCGAAACTCTGGCCGCGAGCACGTGGATTTCGCCCTCTTTACGTAAGGCAGCCCTAGAACGTATCGACCGGGGCGAGCAAACTCTATTGTTTCTGAATCGGCGCGGATACGCGCCCGTCACGATCTGTCGGGCCTGCGGGCATCAGGTCGCCTGTCCCCATTGCGATGCGCGGATGGTCGAGCACCGGTTTCTCAAGCGTCTCATGTGCCATCAGTGCGGCGAAACCACCCCCATGCCCGAGGAGTGCCCGAGCTGTCAGGTGCCGGGCAAACTGGCGCCAGTCGGGCCCGGGGTCGAACGTCTGGCCGAAGAGGCGACCACGCTTTTCCCGGATGCGCGGATTGCCGTGCTGTCGTCGGACTTGTTCGGCAGTGCTAGAGCCTTGAAAGAAGAGATCAAACGCATTGCGGACGGGGCTGCGGATATCATTATCGGCACCCAGATGGTCGCCAAAGGGCATAATTTCCCCAATCTCACTCTGGTAGGGGTGATTGACGCGGATCTCGGTTTGCAGTGCTCTGACCTGCGGGCGGCAGAGCGGACCTTCCAGTTGATGCGTCAGGTTGCGGGGCGGGCAGGGCGTTCCGAGAAGCGCGGATTGGCGCTGTTGCAGACGTTCCAGCCGGAGCATCCGGTGATCCGCGCAATCCTGTCGGGTGACGAAGAAGGTTTCTGGCAGGCCGAGGCGGCAGAGCGTCAGGCCGCCGGAGTCCCCCCTTATGGGCGGATGGCGGGCATCATTGTTTCGTCAGAGGAATTAAAAGATGCCTTCGATTTGGCAAATCAGCTTACACGACTCTGCGAGCCGCTGCGGGCGGTGGGGGCTCAGGTGTTCGGACCCGCTCCGGCGCCGATTGCACGAATCAGGGGTCGTCATCGGGTGAGATTGTTGGTCAAGTCTCCTAAAGGTGTGGCTTTGCAAAAAGCAATCGCCCTCTGGGTGAAGAATGTAAGGATAAAAAACACAACAAGGTTGACAATAGATATCGACCCGCAAACCTTTCTGTAGATAGGCACTTTCTTAGTGCGTTCTGCATAGGTTAATATATTTCTATCTAACGAGTCTGGTTTGTTATGGTTACTTCTAAGGTAAACTGGGACGACTTTCGGTACGTCGCAGCGCTTGCGCGGCACCGTTCTATGAACGTTGCTGCAAAACATCTCGATATTAATGTTGCGACCGTCTCACGCCGCATTCACCGCATCTCTCAGGATGTCGGGGTTAAACTGTTCGTACAGGGCCGTGATGGCTGGCGTCTTACACCCGAGGGTCGGGCTCTGATGGATGTGATCGAACAGTTCGAGTCCAATCTGGCGCGTTTGGGCAACAACCTGCCCCATTTGCAGTCGGCAGCAGAGAAGGCCCGCGTTATCACAACGGGATTCCTTGCGGCAGATTACCTGACAGAACAACTGGGCGCGTTCATGGAACGTTATCCCGGCATCGAGCTTGAAATTCTGTGTTCGTCGATCGAAGCCAACTTTGACCGCGAAGACGTGGATGTCGCCCTGCGCATGAACCGTCCGCTGGACGACACCCTGATGGGCCACGAAGTCGGCAAGGTTCATTTCTGTGCCGTCCAGAAGCCTGATGCGACCAGCCGCGACTGGATCGCTCTGAGCCGCGAACTTGACTGGACCCCCGAGATGCAGGCTGGCTACGAACGCTTTGGCCGTCCGCCGGTCATGCGGGTCGAGGATTTCAGCCTTGCTATGGATGCGGCGGCTTCGACCGGTCTGGCGACCATCGTGCCCCGCCTGCACCTGCCCGCGCCAGCCCGGCGGTGCCGACAAAGATCGAGCCGCCGGTCACGCCTGCGCCAACCGCGCAGCCTCCGGCCACCATCCCGCCCAAGCCCATCAGTGCAGCCCCGAGCATCGCGCGGCGCATGTTGGCTTCGTTCTCGAGATCGGAAGAGCACACGTCTGAACTCCAGTCACCAGTGAGCATCGCGGATGCCGT
>CAXQKF010000032.1:0-7142 GCA_964224285.1 Donghicola sp.
GGACCGAATAGTGGAATTAACGCAAGATTTACGCAGAATTCACGGTAGATATCTCGATTTAAGGTTTCTATCATTCAAGCAATTGATTCTGGTGTGTTTTGCAAATGACGGGCGCGATAACAATCGACCTCAGCGGGTGCCTGATTCTGGAGGATCAGGACGGTCTCGAGCGCACGCCGCGCGGCCAGAAGACCTGCGGAATGGTCGCCTTGCTCGCCACCTCTGCGAACCTGAAACGCCCCCGCCGCTGGCTGCAATCCAAACTCTGGAGCGACCGCGGCGCGGATCAGGCCAACGCCAGCCTGCGTCAGGCTCTGGCCGAACTGCGCAAGAGCCTCGGAGCGACGGCGCACCTGTTGCAGGCGGATCGCAAAGAGGTCTGGTTCGATCCGGAGATGGTCCGTGTCATCTTGCCCGGTGATCCGGAAGCCCGCGGGAAAACCGCCGAAGATTTCCTGAGTGGGATCGACATCCGCGACGAGGCCTTTGAAGACTGGCTGCGCGAGACCCGCATGTCCTTTGCACAGGCCCCCGACCTGCCGCAAAGCTATGCCCCACCGCCGCAATCCAAACCGCTCGCCGTTCGGCTGATCCTGCCCGATCCGTCACCGCATTCGGACTCCCCGTTCGTCACCAGTGTCTCTGCCCAAGAGATCGCGAAATACGTTTGCGAGCGCACCATTGCCAAGGTCGGCGGCACCCAAGAGCACCTGTCCGACACCGACCGCACCACCAGCATCGAAATTCGCTGTGATGTGAATGCCTTTGGCGAACACAGTCAGACCCATTTTCAGGCCGTGCGCCTGTCGGACGGAACCCCGCTTTGCTCTCGTTTCGAAGAGTTTTCTTGCGTGCCGGCGGCGCTACTGGCTCATACAGGATATCGCCAGACAATTTCGGAATTCGCAGAGCAGATCATCTTCAAGATCAGCGATCTGCTGTCCCCCGAAGCGCGCGATTTCAAAGTCTATTCGGAATTGCAGACCGGCATTTCGGACATATTCAGCTATGATACGGGCCGCTTGAATGCTGCCGAGGCCAAATTGCTGGCGGCCTACGAGCGGACAGGCAACCCTTCGATCCTGATCTGGCTGGCGTGGCAAAAGACCACCCAAGTCATCGAAGAAGCCACCGACGACAAGACAACCGCCACCGATATGGCGCGCTATTATTGCAGCAAGGCGCTGGAAGCCGAACCGCATAGCGCCTTTGCGAATGCCATGTCGTCCTTGGTTCACATGATCCATTTTGATGACGTCGAAGCCAGCTTTCTGCTGGCCGAACACGCCTCTGGCCTGAGTAAATTCGACCCCTATGTGCAGGCGGCACTGGCGACGGCGAACATGTTTGCCGGACGCTCGAAAGAGGCTGCGCAAAACTCTCTGATCGGCACAAAACTATCGCGGTTTGCGGGCAACGCCCATTGGTGGGATCTGAGCCATAGCCTCGCCTGTCTGAGCAATGGCGATCTGGTTTCGACCGAGAAATATGCCCTCCGCGCTAGCAAAGCGGCCCCCGATTTCCGCGCGCCGCGCCGTGTCCTCTTGGCGTTATACGCCAATCAGGACAGGCTGGCCTCTGCCGCCGACCAGATGCGGGCCTTGAAGCGGGTCGAGCCCACATTCGAGATGTCGAAGTTCCTCAATGATCCCGAATATCCCAACACCACAGTGCGCAAGGCGGGCTTGCTGCAGAACAAAGCAAAGTTCGATCTGGGATAGGTCCGCCCCGTCACTGGGGTGCTTGTTTCTGCCAATCGTATGACGCTCTGAAAACGTCATAGGCCTCGTTGAACGCCCCGCGCAGATCGGCCACGGGCCATATAGGCGCGGACAAGGCGGGCGGCGACATGATCTCTGCCACTTCGGCATTTTCTGCCGCAGCAATCCCGAGCCGTGCCGCCCCCAAAGCCGCACCGAACTCGCCTGAATTCGGCAATCGCAACGGGGTGTCGAGGACCGTGGCAATCAGGGACAGCCAATAGCTGGAGCGTGTCCCTCCGCCGATAGCAATCAGCTCGTCAAAGCTGGCATCCGTCGCCCGCAACGCCTCGAAACTGTCACGCAGCCCAAAGGCGACTCCTTCGAGAATGGCGCGGGTCATGTCGCTGCGGTTTGTGGCGGCGCCGAGGCCCGAGAAATTCCCCCGAATGTTGGCGTCATTATGCGGGGTGCGTTCGCCGGACAGATAGGGCAGGAAGCGGACGGGGCCGGGAGCACTCACCGACGGCCCGAGGTCCGCGGTCAGTTCGGCTGGCTTGACCCCTGTGATGTTCGAAAACCAATTCAGACTGTCCGTCGCCGACAGCATGACGCCCATCTGGTACCACCGTCCGGGGATGGCGTGGCAAAAGGTATGAACAGCGGTTTCGGGCGCAGGTGCATAGCCATCCCGCGCGGCCAGCAGAACGCCGGATGTCCCAAGAGAAACAAACCCTTGGCCTTCGTTCATCGCCCCGATTCCGCAGGCAGCGGCGGCATTGTCGCCTGCACCGCCCGCAACGATCACGCGGCCAGAGACCCCCCAGCGCTTGGCAAGCTCGGGACGCAAGGCACCCGCGACTTCGGTCCCTTCAACAAGACGCGGCATCTGATCCCGGCGCATGTGGCCCTTGGCCAGCAATTCGTCCGACCAAGCCCGCTGCCTGACGTCCAGCCAGGATGTCCCCGCGCTGTCGGACATGTCCGCCACATGCTCGCCGGTGAGATACAGGTTCAGATAACCCGCCGGCAGCAGGACCTTGGCAATCCGGTCAAAGATGTCCGGCTCGTGCTTGCGGACCCATTCCAGTTTCGGGGCTGTGAAACCCGAGAAGACAATGTTGCCTGACAACTCGCGCAGGTTCTCTGTCCGGTCCAGTTCTGCAGCCTCGACATGGGACCGGCTATCGTTCCACAGAATGCAGGGACGTAGAACGCGATCCTCGCGATCCAGCAGGGTTGCGCCATGCATCTGTCCGGCAACCCCGATCCCGCGCAGATCTGCGAACTGGGGATGGGCGGTGCGCAACTCTTCGACGGCGTCGTCAAGAGCAGCGATCCAGTCCGCTGGCGCTTGCTCTGACCAGCCTGGTTGGGGGTGGGACAACGGATAATGGCGTTCAGTCGCGCCAATGGGGGCACCAGTGTCGTCGACCAAAAGGGCACGCAGGCCAGACGTACCAAGATCAAGTCCAAGATAGCTCATGTGCGTTTCACCTGGATACTCTTTACATTACAAACTGCGAGATTTGTCATATAACTCATACCATCAATCAAGCAGGATCGCAGCCAAAGTTTCGGGAATGGTCTCGCAAACCAATACAGCGCCCTTGGTGTGCAAAAGCTGGCGGTGCGCATCGCGCATCGGCTCCAGATGGGTTCCCCCGACAAAGCCGACGGCCCGCATCCCTGCGGCCCTAGCGCCCTGAATACCATGGGGTGAATCCTCCATCACCACGCATTGCGCGGGATCAACCCCCAGTTCGCGGGCGGCCAGCAAGAACAGATCGGGCGCGGGTTTACCACGTTCCACCTGATCGGCACTGAACGCAGTGCCCTCGAAGTAGGGGGCCAGCCCCGAAATCCTCAGCGTCTCGCCCATGCGGCGGATAGAGCCGCCGGTGGCAATCGCAACGGGTATCCCCTGATCGCGAAGGCCCTCCAGCATCGCGGTGGCTCCCTCGATTTGTCGCAGATCGGTCCGGTAGCGGGCAAAAAGGCGCTCTTCGACGCGGTCCACGAAATCCTCGGCGCAGGCCTTGCCGGTTTGCTCGGCCACATGCTGGCAGATCACTTGCATCGAGACCCCGAGAAAGCGGTCGCGGATGTAGTCGTAGGTCACTTGGGTCGCACCCATGTCCTGTATTTCTTCGGTAATCGCGCTAATGGACAGGATTTCGCTGTCCACCAGACATCCGTCCAGATCAAAGATAACGGCTTGGGGCATTGGCTTTCCTTGGCTGGGTGGGGCGCCACAGGTGCGCCCCCTTTGGTCACAGGCGCTGCTCGGTCGCGCGGTCGAACAGGTGGACGTTCGCGGGGTCGATGGCAAAACGGACCTCGGAATTCGGGGCGGCCTTGAAGCGGTCCTTGACCATCGCGTCGATGAAGTCGCTGCCGTGTTTCGCAAAGACCTGCGTTTCTGATCCGGTGGGTTCCACCACAACCACGCGCAGGGGGACGCCGTGATTGCCAATCGTGATGTGCTCGGGGCGGATGCCGTAGGTGACTTTGGTCCCGTCTGGAACGTGGGTGTCGGGCAGGGGCAGCATCAAGCCGCTGTCGGACCGGAACTGGCGGGTGCCGCCCTCGGTCACGATCTGCCCATGGACGAAGTTCATGGACGGCGACCCTATGAACCCAGCCACAAAGACGTTCGCAGGGTTGTCGTACAAATCGAGCGGCGCACCGATCTGTTCGACCCGCCCGTCCCGCATCACAACGATCTTGTCGGCCATGGTCATGGCCTCGATCTGGTCGTGGGTCACGTACACAATGGTAGTGCCAAGGCGCTGGTGCAGTTCCTTGATCTCGACCCGCATGGTGACGCGCAGCTTGGCGTCGAGGTTCGACAGCGGTTCGTCGAACAGGAAGACCTGCGGATCACGGACGATGGCGCGGCCCATGGCGACGCGTTGGCGCTGGCCGCCGGACAGTTCCTTGGGGTAGCGTTTGAGGTACTTGGTCAGGTCCAGAATATCGGCCGCATCGGTGACCTTTTTGTCGATCTCGTCTTGCGGGCGTTTCGCCATTTTCAGAGGGAAGCCGATGTTGTCGTAGACCGTTTTGTGCGGGTACAGAGCGTAGCTTTGGAACACCATGGCGATGTCGCGTTCCTTGGGCGGGACGTCATTCACCACGCGGTCGCCGATGGAAATAGTGCCGTCGCTGATCTCTTCCAGACCTGCCAGCATCCGCAGCAGAGTGGACTTGCCGCAACCCGAAGGGCCGACCAGAACCACAAACTCGCCGTCATTGATATCCACGTTCACGCCGTGCATCACCTGAAGCGAGCCGTAGCGCTTGATCACGTTGTCGATTTTTACCTGAGCCATTTGGGTCGTTCCTTATTGCGGCAGTTCGATCTGCATCTTCACGTCGGCCACTGGGGCGGACGCGGCGATCTCGAAGGCGCGCACAGAGTCGTTGAAGTCGAATTTGCGGGTGATCAGCGGTTTCACGTCGATGGCCCCGCTGGCCAGCATCCCTACGCAGCGGGGGAAAACATGGGCGTAGCGAAAGATGTTCTCGACCCGCGCTTCGCGAACCATGGCCGCGCCCGCGTCATAGGCGATGGGGTCGGCTTGCCCGCCGATAAAGACCACGCAGCCACCGGGGGCCAGCGGCTGGAACACGCCAGCGGCGGCTTTGGGGGCGCCGGTGGCCTCGAACACGATGTCCGCGCCCCAATTTTCGGTGGCAGTCATAACGGTGGCGGTCAGGTCTTGTTTGGTCGCGTGGACGGGGATGATGGCGGGGGATAGGCTTGCGGCGATCTCCAGCTTTTTGTCGGCCAGATCGGTGACAAAGACCCGCGCGCAGCCTGCGGCCAATGCGGAGAGGGCTGTGACCAAGCCGATGGGGCCAGCGCCCATGACCACAGCTACATCACCCGGTTTTACCCGAGCTTTGGTGGCCGCGTGGACGCCCACCGCCAAGGGTTCGACCATTGCGCCTTCGGCAAAGCTGACGTTGTCGGGCAGCTTGAAGGTGAAATCGGCGGGATGCACGCAAGTAGGGCGCAGCACGCCGTGAACGGGGGGCGTGGCCCAGAAGCGGACGGCGGGATCGATGTTGTACATCCCTAGACGCGCAGCCTTGGAAGTGGGGTCGGGGATGCCCGGTTCCATGCAGACCCGATCACCGACGGCCAGATGCTGCACGCCTGATCCGACCTCGATCACCGTGCCTGCAGCCTCGTGGCCAAGGATCATCGGCTCTTTGACCTCAAAGGGACCAACCTTGCCGTGCGTGTAATAGTGCACGTCCGATCCGCAGATGCCGACCGTATGCAGTTTGATCCGCACATCGCGGGGGCCAAGGGTTTCCTCGGCCTTCGAGATTTCGGGGAAATCGCGCAAGGACAGCGCCATCTTGCGCTCCATAACGAGTGACTTCATGGAATTAGCCTTTCGAAATGATCAGCACGGCCAAGGCCAGCGCGATTGCGTTTGAAATCCAGATGCTCAAGCCCACCGGCTCCATGAACCGGAACCAGAACAGCGAAAGCGCGACCCAGATCACCACCGAGATAAAGAGGCGGTCGAACCAGTTGGTCTCGATCGGCAGGAAACCGACCTTGGGCGAGGACACCGCAGGGGTGTCCTCTTCTTCGTGGTGGGCCGAGGCGAGGGGCGTGTTGTCGTGATTGCTCATGGGGTTAGCCTTTCACTGCGCCAAAGGTCAGGCCCGCGACGATGTGCTTTTGCACAAGGCCAAAGACGATCAGGGCAGGGATCAGGGTAAAGACAGAGATGGTCGCCATGATGCCCCACTCGGTCCCTGTGGTGGTGACGTATTCCGACAGACCCGTCGTCAGGGTGCGGGCGTTAAAGTTCGTGAGGGTCGCGGCCAGCAGGTATTCGTTCCAGGCAAAGACCCACGTCAGGATCAGCGTCACCGCAAGGCCGGGGCGGCAGAGGGGGAAGACGATCTCGGTGATGACTTTCCAGCTCGAGGCGCCGTCCACATAGGCGGCTTCGTCCAGTTCCTTGGGGATGCCGTCCAGCGTCGGGCGCAGGGTCCATATCGCGAAGGGCAGGTTGAAGGTGCAGTAGACCAAAATCATGCCGATCCGCGTGTCCAGAAGGCGGAAATCACCGACCGCGTAGACTTGGGTCATCAAAAGGAACAGGGGCAGCAGGAACACCGCAGGCGGGGCCATCCGGTTGGTGATGGTCCAGAAAAACAGGCTTTCCTTACCGGCCATTTTGAAACGCGACAGGGCATAGCAGGCAAAGAACCCGAGGATCGTACACAGCAGCGCGTTACCCGTGGAAATCACCAGAGAGTTCACCATGTAGCTGCGCAGCAGTCGGTCGCCCCAGACCTTGGCGTAGTTGCCCCAATAGGGGTCCGACAGGATCACATCGGGGGTCGAGAACAGCTGCACCGCCGGTTTCACCGAGATGACAAACAGCCAGTAGATCGGGAACAGGGTCA
>CAXQKF010000033.1:0-8171 GCA_964224285.1 Donghicola sp.
CGGTGCCGTGGCAATCCACATAGATCGACAGGGGTTTCGCCACACCAATCGCGTAGCTCACCTGCAGAGTGCACTTGTCCGCCAGACCAGCTGCCACGATGTTCTTGGCCAGATAACGCGCCGCATAGGCCGCCGAGCGGTCCACTTTGGTCGGATCTTTACCGCTGAACGCACCACCACCATGGGGGGCCGCGCCGCCATAGGTGTCCACGATGATCTTGCGGCCGGTCAGGCCCGCATCGCCATCGGGACCACCGATGACAAAGGTGCCAGTGGGGTTCACCCACCATTCGGTCTTTGCGGTCAGCAACTCCGCAGGGATGATCTCACGGATGTAGGGCTCGACGATTGCGCGGATATCGTCGCTGGTTTGCGCTTCGTCCGAATGCTGGTGCGACAGCACGATCGAAGTCACTTCAACCGGCTTGCCATCTTCATAGCGCAGGGAAATCTGCGATTTAGCATCGGGGCGCAGGGTCGGCTCGGCGCCAGATTTCCGTGCGTCCGCCAAGCGGCGCAGAACCGCATGGGCGTACTGGATCGGCGCGGGCATCAGCTCGGGGGTTTCGTTGGTCGCGAAACCGAACATGATCCCCTGATCGCCTGCCCCGTCACGGTCCACACCCTGCGCGATATGCGCGGATTGCTCGTGCAGGAAATTCAGGACATGGCAAGTGTTCCAGTGGAACTGCTCTTGCTCGTAACCGATGTCGCGAATGCAATCGCGGGCGATCTGGGTGATGCTGCCCATGTAGTTGCGCAGTTGCTCCTGATCGGCCAGCCCCACTTCACCACCGACAACAACCATCCCGCTGGTCGCAAAGGTTTCACAAGCAACGCGCGCATTCTCTTCGGCAGAGAGAAGAGCGTCCAGCACCGCGTCCGAGATACGGTCGCACACCTTGTCGGGATGCCCCTCGGAGACGGATTCCGAGGTGAAGATGTAGTTCTGTCGGGTCATTGAAGTGCTCCATTAGATGTCGCCGTCACGCCAGGAAGCCGTTGTGACAGGAATATGAAAGAGGCCCCTAAGCTTCTCCGGCATCCGCGTCAACGGAAATCGGGCCACGAAACCGGAAAGCTGTTGCGACTATTCCTAAAATCAAGAGCATACCGAGCCAATCTCCCGTACGGCTATACAGCGTCATCTTTCGAGAGACCGGAACGGGCAGATCCAGATAGCCTGCGGTATTCAGATCGACCTGCCCCAGCACGTTGCCATAGGCATCAATCACCGCCGAAATCCCCGTATTTGCAGAGCGCACAACCGGAATGCCGGACTCGATCGCCCGCATCCGCGCAATCGCCAGATGCTGATAGGGCCCCGAGAAATTCCCGAACCACGCATCGTTGGTCATGTGGACCAAGAGGTTCGGCCGCTCTGCCACCGAGAAGACATTTTGGGGAAAGATCGCCTCATAGCAGATCAATGGCAGCACCGGCCCGATCCCCGGCACGTCGATCACATGGGCACCGTCCCCCGCCGAATAGCCGCCAACCCCCATCGCCGCGAGGCCGGACATCCCGAAGCGGTCAAAGAAGCTCTGGAAGGGCAGATACTCGCCAAAGGGGACGAGGTGGTATTTGTCGTAGATCGCCTCGGGTTCGCCAGTGCCGTTCAGCAGAATGGCAGAGTTGAACCACTGCCCCGCGCCTTCGGTGCGCTGGATACCGAGCATGACCTCGCTGCCCGCCGCCTGCGCCGCGACGTATTCCAAGGCAGGCCCCGCGTATTCCAGCACGAAAGGCACCGCCGTTTCAGGCCAGACAATCAGATCGGGGCGCGGATCGGCATGAGCCGCAGTGAACGCAACCTGCCGGTCAAAGAACTTGCGCACATTGGCCTCGGTCCACTTCTGGTTCTGAACGGCATTGGGTTGGATGACCCGCACGATGGGCAGATCGCCCGTCAAGTCAGACTGCGGCACGGGCCAGAACGCCCCTGCCGCCAATGCAGCCGAAACAGGCAGCGCCACCCAGCGCCGACGCGCGACCAAGGGCACCGCCGCACAGACCACCAAGAACACCAGATTAACCCCGTGCGGACCAATCCATGCGGCCGCCTGATAGGCCCCCCAGTTCACCAACCCTTGCGAGGCCAGCGCCCACGGGAATCCTGTCAGCACATAGGCCCGCAGCAATTCCACCAGCGCCAGCGCACCCGCATAGGCCAGTGGGTGCCCGCCAATCCGGCGCGCCACATAGCCCGCAAGCCCCCAGAACAGCGCCAATCCGCCCGCCATAAAGACCAGCGCAAAGGGCGCCATCCAGCCGAAAACTTCAGGCTCGATCAAGAAGGGCTCAACGATCCACGACAGCGAAACCGCAAAGTAGCCTGTGCCAAACAGCCAGCCGAAGCGCGCTGCCTGCCGCGCTGTAGCGCATCGGGACCAGAACCAGAAAGCCGCCACAAAACCGGCGATCAATGCGGGCAGAAAATCAAATGGCGCCTGACCCAATGCAGCCACGGCGCCACTTACCAGAGGGGCGCCCCATCCGATCATGAGGCGCCGCACGCGTTGGGTCATTCAGCGGCCACTCCGCCTTCGGGGGTTGGCCTGACTCGCATCCGTTTGATGCGGCGCGGGTCTGCGTCGATGACTTCGAACTCGAAGCCCGCAGGGTGCTGGATCACCTCGCCCCGCGCAGGCACGCGGCCCGCCAGCATAAAGATCAGACCACCCAAGGTGTCGATCTCTTCTTCGTCCACGTCTTCGTTGTCGGTCAGGGATTGCCCCAGTTCCTCTTCGAAGTCGTCTAGGGGCGTCTTGGCCAGCACGATGTAGCGACCGTTCGGCTCGCGGGTCCAGAACTGGTCATCGTCGGTGTCATGCTCGTCTTCGATCTCGCCAACGACCTGTTCGATCAGATCCTCGATCGTCAGCAACCCATCCACACCGCCGTATTCGTCGATCACCAGCGCCATATGCCGACGCTCTGTCTGCATCTTTTGTAAGAGGACACCGATGGTCATCGACGGCGGCACAAAAAGCAGCGGGCGGATCAGACCGTTGATGTCGAACGCCTCGGACGCACCGAACCCATGCTTCAGCGCCAGATCCTTCAGGTGGATCATGCCGATAGGGGTATCCAGCGTGCCCTCATACACCGGCAAGCGGGACATGCCGCTGTCGCGGAACACATCAACCAACCCGTCCAGCGAGATGTCGTTGGGGATCGCCTCGATTTCAACCTTGGGAATCGCAACGTCTTCGACCCGCATCCGGCGCAAGTTCGCCAGACCTACAGCAGAATCGCCCCCACCCGGAGTGTCCTCGCCGTCTTCTGTACTTTCGCCAGAAGGGCCGATAATTGAAAAGAATTTTCGCAGGAAGCCACTGTTATTCGCTGCTTCGTCCTGCTCTTCGGGTAGCGCGCCTTGCGCCGCCATAGAAGATCCGTCGTTGGTCTCGCCCATTAATCCTGTTCCAAAACCCGCAACCGAAACGTTGCTCTTTAAGTATATGGGTCAGGAATACCCATTTTGCCAAGTATTTCCGTTTCGATCCCCTCCATGAGCGTTGCATCCATGTCATCAACATGGTCGTGCCCCAACAGGTGCAGCACCGCGTGAACGGTCAAATGGATCACATGGTTTTCAAAGGGGATGCCCCCTGCCTCGGCCTCGGCCAGACAGGTGTCATAGGAAATCGCGATGTCCCCCAGCTCTTCGGGCGGGCCGTCGGGATCGGGGATTTCAGGGTAAAACGGCGTCTCGCCCGCCACATCGGGCGCGCGTTCCTCGGATGGCCAAGACAGCACGTTCGTGGCCTTGTCCTTTTCGCGGAAGTCGGCGTTCAGCTCTTTGATCCGCGCGTCATCACAGGCAAGGACGGCGATTTCCCAGCCGTCCGTGCCCAGTTCCAGATGCTTCAGGACTGCGGTTGCGGCCTTTTCGGCCAACTCTTCGAGACCGACCTCTTCCCAGCGGTCGTCCTCGATGACGCAATCGGTGATCATGCTCTGTCCTACTGTTGCTGCTGACGCTGCTGCTGGCGTTCGAACGCCTTCTGCGAGTCCTCGTCATACGCTTCGATGATCGCGCGCACCAGAGGATGTCGCACAACATCGCTGGACGTAAAGTAGCTGAAGCTGATGTCCTTGATCCCGCCGAGCAGTTGCTCTGCATGGGCCAAGCCGGACTGAACGCCCCGCGGCAAGTCCACCTGCGACCGGTCGCCCGTGATCACCATGCGGCTGCCCTCGCCCAAGCGGGTCAGGAACATTTTCATCTGCATGGTCGTGGCGTTCTGCGCCTCGTCCAGCACCACAAAGGCATTCGACAGGGTGCGTCCGCGCATAAAGGCCAGCGGCGCGATCTCGATCTTCTTTTCCTCTTTCAGCTTGGCCAGCTGCTTTCCGGGCAAGAAGTCATTCAGCGCGTCATAAAGCGGCTGCATATAGGGATCGACCTTGTCCTCCATCGCGCCGGGCAAGAAGCCCAGGCGCTCGCCCGCCTCGACGGCAGGACGGGACAGGATGATCTTGTCGACCTTGCCGTCGATAAACATCGACACGCCGACCGCCACAGCCAGATAGGTTTTGCCCGTACCCGCAGGGCCGATGCCGAACGCAAGCTCGTGTTCGAACAAGGCTTTGACATAGGCCTTCTGCGCGTCGGTGCGCGGTTCAATGACCTTCTTGCGCGTCTTTATCTCGAAATTGCCGCGCCCGAACATCTCGAGCTGGTCCCCTTTGGGCGCGGGTTCCGGCGCATGGGTGTCCATCCGCAATTCACGGTCCACATCCGCAGGTTCTACAGGACGACCGGTTTCCAGACGTTCGTACAAGGTCTCCAGAACATCCAATGCGAGGTCTGCGTTCTCTTGTTCGCCAACGATGGTGATCTGGTTCCCGCGGCGGACCAACTGAACGGTCAGCGCCTTTTCAATCTGGGTCAAGTGTCTGTCGTATTCACCGCAAAGCGTTGACAGAAGACGATTATCTTCGAATTCAATGAAGAGTTCAGCCATGGGCCAGCTCAGTTCTGCCGGCGGACGGGGCGCGTAATTTCAAGTTGCTCTCCGCTAAGTCTTTTCTTGATGCTGCCAAGTTCAGAAGCCCTACGCAAGTCTTGGTACGCGATTGTGACAGGCGCATAATGAAAAACCCCGACACTTGGCCGGGGTTCCTGTGAATTTTGAAGCAGATGCGTTCTTAGATCGGGTCGCCGATGATTGCGGTCGCGCCCTCTTTGAAGTCGCCGGTCGCGTAGGTCGGCGGAGCAGCCCCCGAGCACACGGGCTTGCCGTAACGGTCGAGACGCTGGGACAGGTAGCCTTCGACACCGTCATCGATGATCCAATGGTCACAGCCGGTGGGGTCTACCCAGATGCCGGCCTGCAACTGACTCAGGTCTTTGGAGTCGATACCGCGGTCGCGGGTCATGTCACCGTGGTTACTGCCGAACGCGCCGCCTTCCCAAGTGCCGCCTTCGCAGGCAGCCAGGGTCAGAACGCAGGAACCGATAAGAAGGGATTTGATGAGTGTCATGGGGTCCTCACTTTACCGGATGCAGAAGATTTCGACGCGGCGGTTCTGCGCCATGCCTTCGGCAGAGTCGTTCGATGCCTTGGGGATCCGCTCGCCATAGCCGCGGATGTCGATGATCGGCGCGCCGACCGAGTTACCAACCTTGGCCACCGCATTCGCGCGGCGCAGAGAGAGCTTCATGTTGTATTCATCGCTCGCGCGGCTGTCCGTGTGACCTGCCACGATGTAAGCGCGGGCATCAGCACCCTGAAAGAATTCCTGCAAACGCTGACGGCCCGGCGCAGTGATGCGCGCTCTGTCTGTCGGGAAGTACTGTTCTGTGTTCAACACGCCGCAAATGTTGCGTTCGTGGCAAACCGGAGTGCCATCGCGGCGGACGTGCGGGGACATATACCCTTCGGCGCCATCGTCCATGACCCAGTGTTCACATCCATCAGGGTCGATCCAGATCGTGGGAACATATTTCTCAGCCTGGACAGTGACGGTCGCGCCCTGCTGTACCTGCTGCACACCATAGTTCTCGTTGGTGACGTAACCTTGCTGTGCAAAAGCAGTTCCGGCCGCCAGCGCAGTGCAGGCCGCGACGATCGCGCCGGCAGTGCGTGTGAAACTTTTCTTCATATTTCCTTCCCCGATCCGAACAATTTCGCAAATAGGAACCTTAAACGAAACTTACCCGAAGGCTTATCTCTAATCCATTGGGGAAAACCATTTATATCCGGCTAAGGGATTAGCTAAACACACCAGAATGAAAACAATAAACCCGTTATCCCCATAATGATGAGAATAACGGGACAGTCAACACTTTGACGTGAGGTCAAACCGAATCAGATAAGGCGTCCAGCCAGTGAATTCGGGCCACTTTCAGTGATTTCGACCTCGCGCAGGTCACCGGCTGTCAAGCCGTCCGCCTGTACGTGTACCGCATGAAGATATTCTGATTTACCGACCATCTGACCTTCTAGTCGACCGGGCTTTTCAAAAAGTACGTTTACCTTGCGGCCAACCATATCATCCTGCACCTCGCGCTGGTGACGGGTGATCACCTCTTGGAGGCGAGACAGGCGCTCGGATTTCACATCTTCGGACAGCTGTTCACGCTCTGCCGCGGGGGTGCCGGGACGCGTGGAATACTTGAAGGAATAGGCGTAGCCGTATTTCACCGCCTCCAGCAGATCCATAGTCGCCTGGAAATCCTCTTCGGTTTCTTCGGGGAAGCCCACGATGAAATCGCCGGACATCAGAATATCAGGACGAGCTTCGCGAATACGATCAATGAGTTTGAGGTATTCTTCGGCAGTATGGCTGCGGTTCATCCGCTTGAGAATTTTGTCAGAGCCCGACTGCACGGGCAGGTGCAGGTAAGGCATCAATTTTGAGCAAGTGCCGTGCGCCTCGATCAAATCGTCGGTCATGTCGTTCGGGTGACTGGTGGTAAAGCGAATCCGCTCCAGACCGTCGACTTTGTCCAATTCCCAGATCAGTTTGGCCAGCGACCACGTGCCGCCCTCGCCTTCGCCGTGGTAGGCGTTCACGTTCTGACCCAAGAGAGTGATCTCGCGCACGCCGCGCTCGACCAGATCGTTGGCCTCGCGGATGATCTGCTGCACAGGGCGCGAGACTTCGGCGCCGCGGGTATAGGGCACCACGCAGAACGCACAGAATTTGTCACAGCCCTCCTGCACGGACAGGAACGCGGTCGGGCCGCGCGACGCCTTGGGGCGGCCTTTCAGCTTCTCGAACTTGTCCTCTTCGGGGAAGTCGATGTCTACGGGCTTCTGGCCTGCGCGCGACTTGGCCTCCAGTTCCGGCAGGCGGTGGTAGCTCTGGGGGCCGACGACCAGATCGACCATGGGCTGGCGACGCATGATCTCTTCGCCCTCGGCCTGAGCCACACAACCCGCGACACCGATGCGCAGATCGGGCTTCTCGGCCTTGAGGTTCTTGAAGCGGCCCAATTCGGAAGAGACCTTTTCGGCGGCCTTTTCGCGAATATGGCAAGTGTTCAGCAGGATCATGTCCGCGTCTTCGGGCGTCTCGGTTTTGACGTACCCGTCCATGACTTCGGCCATCCGCTCGCTGTCGTAGACGTTCATCTGACAGCCATAGGTTTTGATGTACAGCTTCTTAGGCTCGGCCATGACGCGCTTCCGGTTCTGTATGGGGAAAGTTGAGCGCAGCTTTTATCGCCTCGGGCCCTATCTTGCAATGGCAGGCAGAATGACCCAACCTGTCCGCGATCGCATCACAGGATCAATTGATGAACTACGCGAATTTGAACGAATTTTTGAAACGTGGGGCGGCCGTTTTTGCCAAAGGCCCCATTGCCCTGATTTTTGCCGAAGATCCGGTCGAGCTCGACTCGACCATTCTGCACCACCTGTGCCTCGGATTCCGGAATGTGGTCGTCTTTGGTGGCCCGACCATCGAAATCGAGCCCCACATTCAGGAAGGGCCTGATGCAGAGAAGGTGCACTTTGTGCAATTCGACCTGCTGCCCGACAGCGCCCTGCCCTATGCGGTCAACGCCGTGTCAGAACAGATGGCCGGCCAGTGGATCTACTACTGCTACAACGCCGAGTATCTCTTCTTTCCATTCTGCGAGTCCCGCACAATCGGCGAGATGGTCACGTTCCACACCGAAGAGCGCCGCGATGCGATGCTGACCTATGTGGTTG
>CAXQKF010000034.1:0-7779 GCA_964224285.1 Donghicola sp.
GGGTTCGCTCGACACCGGCGCATTCGACACCTTCATGCTGGGTGACGGCATGTACGGCGACCAGCTGGTTGCCGATCTGGGTGACGCAATGGAAGGCTCGTTCGGTGCGGTTCCGTGGTCCGAAGGCGAAGGCACCATGGCATTCGCATCCATGGCCGTTGACGCGGACATCAACCCCGAAGGCGCTTACACCCGCGAAAGCTATGACGCGGCGGCTCTGATCGCTCTGGCGATGGCAGCGGGCGGCGAGGCGACCTCGGCAGCGGCAGCGTCCAAGCTGATGGAAGTGGCGAACGCCCCCGGCGAGCCCATCCTGCCCGGCGAACTGGGCAAAGCGCTGGAGATTCTGGCTGGCGGCGGTGATATCGACTATGTCGGCGCAACCAACGTAGAACTGATCGGCCCCGGCGAAGCAGCTGGCACCTACCGCGAGTACGTGATCACCGGCGGCGCCTACGAGACCGAAAACATCCGCTAAACCTAACGCTACGTTAGATGTACAGCCCGGCTTATTGTCCGGGCTGTACTTTTATGCGATTGGGCTACGCTTAAAAAACAAGCACGGAGAAAACAGACCGTGATACGGGTTGAAAACCTGCACAGACATTTTGGCGGCTTCCGCGCGGTGGATGGGGCCACGCTGGAGATTGCCAAAGGGTCGATAACCGGACTGGTCGGGCCAAACGGCGCGGGCAAGTCCACATTGTTCAACGTGATCGCGGGTGCGCTGCCCCCCACGTCGGGCAAAGTCACTCTGGACGGCGAGGACATCACCGGCCTGCCGCCCCACGAGCTGTTCGCCAAGGGGCTCTTGCGGACCTTCCAGATTGCACATGAATTCAGTTCGATGACGGTGCGCGAGAACCTGATGATGGTTCCCCCCGCGCAGACCGGCGAGAACCTGTGGAACAGCTGGTTCCAGCGTGGGCGCATTGCCCGCGAGGAAGAAGCCATCCGCCGCAAGGCCGATGAGGTTCTGGAGTTCCTGACCATCACCCACGTGGCCGATGAAAAGGCCGGCAACCTGTCGGGCGGTCAGAAGAAGCTGCTGGAATTGGGCCGCACCATGATGGTGGACGCCAAGATCGTGTTTCTGGACGAGGTCGGCGCGGGCGTGAACCGCACGCTTCTGAACACCATCGGGGATGCGATTATCCGGCTGAACAAGGAAAAGGGCTATACCTTCTGCGTGATCGAGCATGACATGGATTTCATCGGGCGTCTGTGTGACCCCGTTATCGTCATGGCCGAGGGCAAGAAGCTGGCCGAGGGCACGATCGAAGAGATCAAGTCCAATGAACAGGTGATCGAGGCCTATCTGGGCACCGGCCTGAAGAACAAAGATCAGGTGGGCGGATGAGCGGCTGGCGTAGCTGGGGGGCCGTCTGCCCCCCGTCGATGCGCGGCATCGACTCCCCCCGAGAGTATTTTGGCAAAGATGAAAGGGGCGCGTGGTGAGTTCGACCTTTCTGAGCGCAACCGGCATGATCGGCGGCTATGGCCGCGGGCCGGATATTCTGAATGGCGTGACGCTCGAGGTGGATCGCGGCGAGATCGCTGTGATCGTGGGCCCGAACGGGGCCGGTAAATCCACCGCGATGAAGGCGGTGTTCGGGATGCTGAATGTGCATACCGGCAGCGTCATGTTCGACGGCGAGGATATTCGTGAGCTGACCCCGCAGGCGCGGGTGGCCAAGGGCATGGGCTTTGTGCCCCAGACCCACAATATTTTCCCGTCGATGAGTGTGGAAGAGAACCTGGAGATGGGTGCGTTTTTGCGGCGTGACGATTATGCTGCGACGATGGCACAGGTCTATGATCTGTTTCCCATCCTCAAGGAAAAGCGTCACCAGCATGCGGGCGAACTGTCCGGCGGTCAGCGTCAGCAGGTGGCCGTAGGCCGCGCGCTGATGACCCAGCCCAAGCTCTTGATGCTGGACGAGCCGACCGCAGGGGTGAGCCCCATCGTGATGGACGAGCTTTTCGACCGCATCATCGAAGTGGCGCGCACGGGCATTTCCATCCTGATGGTGGAGCAGAACGCCCGTCAAGCGCTTGAAATCGCGGACAAAGGTTATGTTCTGGTGCAGGGGGCGAATGCCCACACCGGAACCGGCAAGGAATTGCTGGCCGATCCGCAAGTCCGCAAATCTTTCTTGGGGGGCTGAGGATGGATATCCTGAATACAATCGTCCTGCTCGCGAACTTTGTGTTCGTGCCCGCCATTGCCTATGGCAGCCAGTTGGCGCTCGGGGCGCTGGGGGTGACGCTGATCTACGGCATCCTTCGGTTCTCTAACTTTGCCCACGGGGACACCATGGCCTTTGGCACGATGGTGACCGTTCTGGTGACGTGGCTGCTGCAAAGCTGGGGTGTGTCTCTGGGGCCGCTGCCGACCGCTCTACTGGCGCTGCCCTTTGGCATTGCCGTCACGGCGGGGCTGATCCTGTGGACCGACCGTGTGGTCTACAAGTTCTACCGCAAACAAAAGGCCAAGCCGGTCATTCTGGTGATCGTGTCCATGGGCGTGATGTTCGTGATGAATGGCCTTGTGCGCTTTATCATCGGGCCGGATGATCAGCGGTTTGCGGATGGCGAACGCTTCATCATTGGCGCGCGCGAGTTCAAGCAGATGACCGGTCTGGAAGAAGGTCTGGC
The DNA here is from genome assembly GCA_964224285.1 of Donghicola sp. GTDB lineage: Bacteria > Pseudomonadota > Alphaproteobacteria > Rhodobacterales > Rhodobacteraceae > Donghicola. The sequence goes on from CAXQKF010000034.1 coordinate 2,659, forward strand.
GATCAAGACCTCTCAGGGTCTGACCGTCGTGACTGCTGTTCTGGTGGTGGCTGCGCTGTTCTGGTTCCTGAACCACACACGTACGGGCAAATCCATGCGTGCCTATTCGGACAACGAGGATCTGGCGCTGCTGTCGGGCATCAACCCCGAGCGGGTCGTGGCTGTGACGTGGATCCTTGTGGCTGCGTTGGCGACCGTTGCGGGCGTGCTCTATGGTCTGGACAAGAGCTTCAAGCCCTTCACCTATTTCCAGCTGCTGCTGCCGATCTTTGCCTCGGCGATTGTGGGTGGTCTGGGCAGTCCTCTGGGGGCGATCGCGGGCGGCTTTGTCATCGCGTTTTCCGAGGTGACCATCACCTATGCCTGGAAAAAGGCGGCGGGCTATATCCTGCCGGAATCGCTGGCGCCCGACGGGCTGATGCAGCTCTTGGCCGTTGATTACAAATTCGCTGTCAGCTTTGTGATCCTCGTGGTGGTCCTGCTGTTCAAGCCCACCGGCCTGTTCAAGGGGAAATCGGTATGAATGACACCGTGAAAACAACCGCGCTCTTTGGTTTGGTGGCGGTGCTGATCCTTGGCACCGGTTTCATGCAGAGCTGGAACGCCGCCCTGGGTATCCTGAACATGGGCCTGATCAGTGCGATCATGGCCATGGGCGTGAACCTGCAGTGGGGCTTTGCCGGCCTGTTCAACGTCGGGATCATGGGGTTTGTCGGCCTTGGCGGTCTGGCGACCGTGCTGGTGTCGATGCCGCCTGTGCCTGCGGCGTGGGCCGCTGGGGGCTATGAAATCTGGGAGGCTATCTTTGTGGGCCTCTTGTCCATTGCCGCCGTGATCCTGATCCGCAAACGCATGAAGCCCGGCAATATGCGTGCTGTGGTGACGTGGGCCGTGCTGATTGCAGGCTTCGCGATCTATCGCAGCCTGTTCGACCCCGCACGCGATGCCATCGAAAAGGTGAACCCCGCCTTGGAAGGCTACCTTGGTGGTCTGGGTCTGCCGATCCTGCTGGCATGGCCCGTTGGCGGCTTACTGGCGGCTGGGGCAGCTTGGGTGATCGGGAAGACGGCCCTTGGTCTGCGCAGCGACTATCTGGCCATCGCGACCCTTGGCATTGCCGAGATCATCATCGCCATCATGAAGAACGAGGACTGGTTGGCCCGCGGCGTCAAAAACGTGAACGGCCTGCCCCGTCCGCTGCCCTACGAGATCGACCTACAGGCAGATCCGTCCTTTGTGGACAAGGCCGCGTCCTTCGGGCTGGACCCAGTGACCGCCTCGACGCTCTATGTAAAGCTCGGGTATAGCGTTCTGTTTACCGTGGTTCTGGTGATCATCCTGTTCCTGATGCAGCGCTCCTTGCACAGCCCTTGGGGCCGGATGATGCGCGCGATCCGCGACAACGAAGACGCCGCCCGCGCCATGGGCAAGAACGTCACCCGTCGCCATTTGCAGATCTTCATCCTTGGTTCGGCCATTTGCGGTCTGGCTGGCGCGATGATGACCACGCTGGACGGTCAGTTGACACCGGGCACCTACCAGCCCCTGCGCTACACCTTCCTGATCTGGGTGATGGTGATCGTGGGCGGGTCTGGCAACAACTTTGGCTCTGTGCTTGGCGGTTTCCTGATCTGGTTCCTTTGGGTGCAGGTCGAACCCTTTGGCCGTTGGCTGATGGAGATGATCACCATGGGGATGGAGCCGGGCAATGCCCTGCGCGAACACCTCTTGGCGTCCGCAGCCCACATGCGTTTGCTGACCATGGGGCTTGTGATGCTGGTCATGCTCAGGTTCAGCCCGCGCGGCTTGCTCCCCGAAAAATAAAGCAAAAGGGCGCTCAGACCGGAGCGCCCTTTTTCCTTTGTGGCCCGCGATCTAGCGGGCTTTGAACAGACCCCCGAGGATGCCACGCACGATCCGCCGCCCTGTGGTGCCCTTCAACTCCTTGACCAACGCTTCGGTCAGAGCACCGCTAAAACTGTCATCGCGGCTCACCCGTTTGGATGTCGAGCGGCTGACCCGCGCCCCCGTATAGCGCCGCGCTGTGCGGTACTCCCGTTCCTGTGCTTCGATCTGCTCTTCCTCGGCCTCGGCCTTTTCCGCAGCGGCTGCAGCGGCTTCGGCCCGCTTGGTCAGGATTTCATGGGCGCTCTCGCGATCCACAGCCGTGTCGTATTTCGCTGACATGGGCGAGGACGCAATCAGCGCCGCCCGCTCGGCCAGCGTCAGCGGCCCGATGCGCGACGACGGAGGCCGGATCAACGTCCTCTCCGACATCCCCGGCACGCCCTTTTTCTCGAGGAAAGAGGTCACAGCCTCGCCGACGCCTACCTCGCGAATGGCTTCCTCGACGCTGAACGCCGGATTTTCGCGATAGGTCTCGGCGGCCAGTTTCAGGTTCTTCTTGTCCCGCGCTGTAAAGGCCCGCAGCGCGTGCTGGATGCGGTTGCCAAGCTGGCCCAGAATATCCTCGGGGATGTCCGCCGGATGCTGGGTGATAAAGTACACCCCGACCCCTTTGGAGCGGATCAGCCGCGCCACTTGTTCGACCTTGTCCACCAGCGCCTTGGGCGTTCCGTCAAACAGCAAATGCGCCTCGTCAAAGAAGAAGACCAGTTTGGGTTTGTCAGGATCACCAACCTCGGGCAGTTCCTCGAACAGTTCGGACAGCAGCCAGAACAGGAAGGTCGCATAAAGCTTGGGCGCCTGCATCAATCTGTCCGAGGCCAGAATGTTAACCGCCCCGCGGCCCGTGGCATCCACCCGCATCAAATCGGCCAGATCGAGCGCAGGTTCACCAAAGAACCCCGCCGCCCCCTCGTTCTCGAGCATAAGGATCGAGCGCTGGATCGCCCCCACACTCGCCGGTGAAATATTACCATAGCGCAGGGAAATCTCGGAGCGGTTGTCACCCAGCCAGACCAGCATGGTCCGCAGGTCCGCCAGATCCAGCAGAGGCAACCCCTGCTCGTCCGCGATCCGGAAGGCGATGTTCAGCACGCCTTCCTGCACTTCGGTCAGGTCCAGCATCTGCGACAGCAGTAGCGGCCCCATCTCGGCCACGGTTGCGCGCACGGGGTGGCCTTGCTGTCCCCACAAGTCCCAGAACGTCACCGGCGCGGCCCCATAGGTCAGGTCCAGCCCGATCTTGGCCGCCCGTTCCATAAAGGGTGCATGCAATTTGTGCGTTTCCGCGCCAGCAGCGCCAAGGCCCGAAAGATCGCCTTTGACGTCCGAAACAAAGACCGGAACGCCCGCGTCCGAAAAGGCCTGAGCCAGAATCTGCACCGTCACCGTTTTGCCCGTGCCGGTCGCGCCTGCAATCAAACCATGCCGGTTTGCGTATTTCAGCGCCAGTTGTTGCGCCTCACCATATTCTAAACCTCCACCACCAACAAAAATGCCGTCAGACATGCCGAAACTCCCTTAGGTACGGTCCAACAATACAGCGTTAACTCTCTGGTGCCAGCATTGGGTTTGTGTCGTGATGAAGGACACTTTTCCTCCCTGTTGAACTGGCCGCGCCCTTGAAAAGGCGCGGCTTTTTTCGCTTTTTGATACCTTTAAGAAGATTGTTGAAGCTATCTGATGTTTATCTGTTGACGATCCCGAGAGGAGTTCGTAGCGTTCGGTCAATTACTAAGTCGGCCAGTCCGACAGGGAGCAAAAAATGAAAGGAGACCTATGGTCTCCTTTCGTCATTTTGGGGTACCGGTACGCCTCGCAACATCCTGCCAATCACGATTATTTTCATAGAATCCGGACTGCCATCGGCGCATGAGCCGTGTTAGGCAACTGCCAAAGAAATATTGAGACACTGGGGAAACACATGCCCAAGACCTATCTGAGCCTGACTCTCGCCACTATCCTTGCACTGGGAACACCCGCACTGGCACAGGACGACGCCGCCCCCAAGGCCGATGTCGATCTGGGCACCGAAGTGGCCGAACAGGGCAACGCTCTGGGAACCACCTACGACGCGGAGACCAGCGGCGACTGGACCGTGCGCTGCCTGCGCACCGAGCAAGAGCAGGATCCCTGTGAAATGAACCAGATGCTCGACGACAGCGAAGGCAACACCGTCGCCGAAGTCAGCCTCTTCAAACTGCCCGAAGGTCAGGCCGCTGCGGCTGGTGCGACCATCGCGACCCCGCTGGAAACCCTGCTGACCGAACAGCTGCTGATCTCGGTTGATGGTGGCGCGGCCAAGAAATACCCCTTCCGCTTCTGCACCCAGCAGGGCTGCTTTGCGCAGATCGGCTTTACCGCAGCCGAACTCGAAGGCTTCAAGAAGGGCAATGCGGCCACTCTGGTCATCGTGCCCCGCGTCGCCCCCGATCAGAAGGTCTCTCTGACCATGTCGCTGTCGGGCTTCACCAGCGCATTTGACGCGATCCCCGCGCGCTGATCCGGAAGAAATCCCCAAAAACCAAAGGCCGCCTCAACGGGCGGCCTTTTTCGTGGCATGATCCGGAACTCAGTGCTTTCTCAGCGCCAGCACCGCGTTCATGCCCCCGAAGGCAAAGGCGTTCGACAGAACCACATCAACCTGTGCTTCGCGGGCCTCGTTCGGGACGACGTCCAGAGCACATTCGGGGTCCGGCTCTTCGTAACCGATCGTGGGCGCGATGATCCCGTCGCGCAGAGCCATGATACAGGCCAACAGCTCCACCGCACCGGTGCCGCCAATCAGGTGCCCGTGCATGGACTTGGTCGAAGAGATCATCAGCTCGTCCGCGTGGTGGCCGAACACATCGGCGACCGCAGCGCATTCGGTCTTGTCATTCGCGGCCGTGCCCGTGCCGTGGGCGTTGATATAACCGACCTGAGACTTGTTGATCTTGCCATCCGCCAAGGCACCGGAGATCGCCCGCGCCGCGCCCTGTTTGGACGGCATAACGATATCACCTGCATCAGAAGTCATGGCGAACCCGCTGACTTCACACAGAATTTCCGCCCCGCGCTTCTTGGCGTGCTCGTATTCCTCAAAGACAAAGATCGCCGCGCCTTCGCCCTGAACCATCCCGTTGCGGTTGGCCGAGAACGGACGGCAGGCGTCTTTGGACATTACGCGCAGACCTTCCCAAGCCTTCAGCCCACCAAAGCACAGCATGGATTCCG
>CAXQKF010000035.1:0-2336 GCA_964224285.1 Donghicola sp.
CTACAGGCGTTCACCTGACAAAGAGCCTTTATTTTCCAGACAGAATCGCGTAACAGCGCGCATCCGCTGTTGCGGATATCTCCAAGGGCCCTGCTGGACGACATCCCGGCTTGCGCCATAACCCTTAACCTTACAGGAGACCCCGATGTCGATCACTGTTGAAGAAAAAGCCCGCGTTCTCAAAGAATTCGCAACCAAAGAAGGCGACACTGGTTCGCCCGAAGTACAGGTTGCTATCCTGACCTCGCGTATCACCACCCTGACCGAGCACTTCAAAAGCCACAAAAAAGACAACCACTCGCGTCGTGGTCTGTTGATGATGGTTGCTCAGCGCCGCAAGCTGCTGGACTACCTGAAGGGCAAAGACGAAGCTCGCTACCAGGACCTGATCAAGCGTCTGGGCATCCGTCGCTAATTCAGGAACCTCGACAGGTTTCCAAAGGGTCGCTCGAGGGCGGCCCTTTTTCGTTTCTCAGAACCCGCCGATTTTCGACAGCAGATCGACGATCTGATCCACGCCCTCTTCCTTGCGGACAGACGCAAAGACAAAGGGCAACCCTTTGCGGACACGGGTGGCATCGCGATCCATGACCTCGAGCGATGCGCCGACATAGGGCGCTAGATCGGTCTTGTTGATTACCAGAATGTCCGAGCGCGTGATGGCGGGGCCACCTTTGCGTGGGATTTCCTCGCCCGCGGCAACGTCGATCACATAGATGGTCACGTCCGCCAGTTCGGGGCTGAAGGTCGCTGACAGGTTATCCCCGCCGCTCTCGATCAGAACGATTTCCACGTCGGGATGGCGTTCCTGCATCTCGGCCACAGCGGCAAGGTTGATCGAGGCATCCTCGCGGATCGCGGTGTGCGGACAGCCGCCGGTCTCCACGCCAATGATGCGGTCCTGCGGCAGGATCTGCATCCGCATCAGGGCCTCGGCATCTTCTTGGGTGTAGATGTCGTTGGTGATGACACCGATCGAATGCGTGTCTTTCAGGCGCTTGGACAGGGCGGCGGTCAGGCTGGTCTTGCCAGCACCGACAGGACCACCGATCCCGACCCGCAAGGGGCCATTCCGTTTGCTCATGTGCGGAAAATCCTTGGACTTTGTACTTCGTGCTGCATGGCCGCGATGTCGGCGGCAAAGCATTGGCTGGTGATGTCATCGCACCCCAGCCCTTCGGTTTCTTCGGCCACTTCGGCGCAGAGCGGTGTCAGGGCCGTCAGGATGCGCTGGCCGTTCGTGTGCCCCAAGGGCATCAGGCGTTGCGCCGCCGCAATCATGTTAGACACATAGGCATGCAGGTACATCTGGATCGCCAGATCAACCGGCAGGTCCAGCGCCCGCAGCCCCTGCCCCAAGGCAACCGGATAGGTCAGGTTCGCCACGGGCAAATCCCAGACATTCGCCAGTTGCAGGCAGAATGCACGGCCGATGGACTCGGTCTCTAGCAACCGTTCGCGGCTGGCGCAGAACGCACGGGCGGTATCGTCCACCTCGGCGGGATCATCGGTTTCGGCAGAGGCGCGGATCAGGATCGCATCCGACCGCCCCGTACCGTGGACCAGAAAATCGGCCAGCCAATCCTGCAAAGCATCGACGGTCAGCCCGCCCGCCACAGCCGCCTCGAGCCCGCTGGAATAGGCGAACGCGCCCACCGGAAAGGCGGGCGAGAGCCATTGGGCCAGCAGGATCGTGGCGTCAGTGCGCATGGGAATGGGTGCGTCCGTGACCATAGGCCCCGCCTTCGGGAGTGAACGGTTCGGTGACTTCGGCCACATCAGCCCCCAGTTTCCCCAGCATGTCGCGGATCACGTGATCGGGCTGGATCAGCAGGCGATCCTCTTCGATCTGGCAGGGCGTGTGGCGGTTCCCGATGTGCCACGCCAGCCGCACCAGATGGTCCCCGCGCACTTGGAGCAGGGATTCGGGGGCGGCGATCACCTCGATCTCGCGACCGTCCTCAAGGATCAGGGCACCGCCGTGATCCAGAGAAGTGGTCTGTTCGAGGTCCAGCAGGAACTCGAGGCCATCGTCCGTGACCAGCACGCGACGGCGCAGGAAGCGCGCCTCGTAGGTCAGGGAAATGCGGGCCGCAGGCGTGCCGTGGGTGTGGTTATGATAGTGGTTTGCGACGATCATGATCTTAGAACAGGAAGTAACGTTGGGCCATCGGCAGGGTTTCGGCGGGCTGACAGGTCAGCAATTCGCCGTCCGCGCGGACTTCGTAGGTTTCGGGGTTCACCTCGACCTTGGGCAGGGCGGTGTTCAGCTTCAGATCGCTCTTGCCGATGCCGCGGGTGTTTTGCACCGCGACGGTCTGCTTGAAGATCCCCAG
>CAXQKF010000036.1:0-2908 GCA_964224285.1 Donghicola sp.
GCCTACAAAATCACCCAAGGTCTGCTGGACGAATTCGGCGCCAAGCGCGTGATCGACACCCCCATCACCGAGCATGGCTTTGCCGGTGTGGCAGTCGGTTCGTCAATGGCTGGCCTGAAGCCCATCGTCGAGTTCATGACCTTCAACTTCGCCATGCAGGCGATTGACCACATCATCAACTCGGCCGCGAAGACCCTGTACATGTCGGGCGGCCAGAGGGGTTGTCCGATCGTGTTCCGCGGCCCGAACGGTGCAGCGGCCCGCGGTGGCGCGCAGCACAGCCAGGACTACGCGGCATGGTATTCGCAGATCCCCGGCCTGAAGGTTGTGATGCCTTACTCGGCAGCGGACTACAAAGGTCTGTTCAAGACCGCCGTGCGCGATCCGAACCCGGTCATCTTCCTCGAGAACGAGATCCTCTACGGTAAATCGTTCGACGTGCCCGTTCTGGACGACTACACCGTTCCCTTCGGCAAGGCCAAAATCTGGCGCGAGGGCACCGATGTGACCATCGTGTCGTTCGGCATCGGCATGACCTACGCCTTGGAAGCTGCTGATAAACTTGCAGAAGAAGGCATCAGCGCCGAAGTCATCGACCTGCGCACCCTGCGTCCGCTGGACAAAGACACCGTGATCAAGTCGGTCATGAAGACCAACCGCTGCATCACCGTCGAAGAGGGCTTCCCCGTCTGCTCGATCGGCAACCACATCAGCTCGATCCTGATGCAGGAAGCGTTCGACTATCTGGACGCACCGGTCATCAACCTCGCGGGCAAGGACGTTCCGATGCCCTACGCCGCGAACCTCGAAAAGCTGGCACTTGTGACGACCGCCGAAGTGGTCGAAGCCGCCAAGCAAGTCACCTACCGCTAAGGAGATCGACAGATGCCTACCGAAATCCTGATGCCCGCCCTGTCTCCGACCATGGAAGAGGGCACCCTGGCCAAGTGGCTGGTCAAAGAGGGTGACACCGTATCGTCCGGCGATCTGCTGGCCGAGATCGAGACCGACAAAGCGACCATGGAATTCGAAGCCGTGGATGAAGGCGTGATCGGCAAACTGCTGATCGCCGAGGGCAGCGAAGGCGTAAAGGTGAACACCCCCATCGCCGTTCTGCTGGCCGATGGCGAAAGCGCAAGCGACATCGGGGCGGCTTCGGCTGCTCCGGCTCCGGCGGCGGCACCTGCTGCCGAGGCGGCTGCGCCTGCCGCTGCTGCCGCGCCCGCCCCTGCGGCCCCCGTGGCTGCTTCGGGTGATCGCGTGTTCGCATCGCCGCTGGCCCGCCGTATCGCTGCGGACAAGGGTCTGGATCTGGGCACCATCGCCGGTTCCGGTCCCCGTGGCCGCATCATCAAGGCCGACGTGATCAACGCAACCGCCGCGCCCAAAGCCGCCGCTCCGGCTGCTGCGGCAGAGGCCCCCAAGGCTGCTGCACCCGCCGCTGCCGTTGCGACTGGTCCTTCGACCGACGCCGTCCTCAAGATGTACGAGGGCCGTCAGTTCGAAGAGAAGAAGCTGGACGGTATGCGCAAGACCATCGCTGCGCGTCTGACCGAAGCCAAGCAGACCATCCCGCACTTCTACCTGCGCCGCGACATCAAGCTGGATGCCCTGCTGAAGTTCCGCAGCCAGCTGAACAAGCAGCTCGAAGGCCGCGGTGTGAAGCTGTCGGTGAACGACTTTGTCATCAAAGCTTCGGCTCTGGCCCTGCAAGCCTGCCCCACAGCGAACGCTGTCTGGGCCGGTGATCGGGTTCTGGAAATGAAGGCATCGGACGTGGCCGTTGCGGTCGCGATCGAGGGTGGCCTGTTCACTCCGGTTCTCAAGGATGCAGAGATGAAGTCCCTGTCCGCCCTGTCGGCAGAGATGAAAGATCTGGCTAAACGCGCCCGTGACCGCAAGCTGGCACCGCACGAATATCAGGGCGGCAGCTTCGCGATCTCGAACCTCGGTATGTTCGGCATCGACAACTTCGACGCAGTGATCAACCCGCCCCACGGCGCGATCTTGGCGGTCGGCGCTGGCGTGAAGAAGCCCGTGGTCAACGACGCAGGCGAGATCGAAGTGGCAACCGTCATGTCCGTCACCCTGAGCGTGGATCACCGTGTGATCGACGGCGCACTGGGTGCCGAGCTGTTGAAAGCGATTGCTGACAACCTCGAGAACCCGATGACAATGCTTGCCTAATGTGAGAGGCGCATAGGATCGAAAGATAGCGGATTAGACCGAATGGGCAGTTTGAAACTCTGTAAACAAAAGTAGTAGTTTCGATCCCAAGAAAGCCGCTCACTTTCACATTCATAAGGACGATACGGACACTGCCGTATCGTCCTTTTTGCTTTTAAAGCCCTGAAAACACGGAAAATGTTAGATCCATCACGGTGGCAAACGTGACCTTGTGCGACGCCCCCGAAGGAATCGACATAACGGCGAAATGCGCCGCATTCGGGTTCGCATTTTCGCAAACCCGACTTACGAATTAAATGAAGGTATCTTCAGCCGTGCGACGGAAAATTATGGTCCATGCTCAGCGACGGCTGGCTGCACCCTGCTTCTCCGACGATGCGCGCAGGCACACCGGCCACGGTTTTGCAGGGCGGCACATCCTGTAGCACCACCGAACCCGCCGCTACGCGCGAGCAGTCACCAACTTTGATGTTGCCCAGAACCTTGGCACCAGCACCGATCAGAACACCGTTTCCGATCTTGGGATGTCGGTCTTCTTCTTCTTTGCCGGTCCCGCCCAAAGTCACCGAGTGCAACATCGACACGTTGTCACCCACAACGGCGGTTTCCCCGATCACGATGGAATGCGCATGGTCGATCATGATCCCACGCCCGATACGCGCCGCAGGGTGCACGTCCAGACCGAACTGTTCGGAAATCCGCATCTGGAGGAAATACGCCA
>CAXQKF010000037.1:0-6660 GCA_964224285.1 Donghicola sp.
CAACCCCAAGGTGCGCAAGATCACCTTCACCGGGTCGACCCGCGTCGGCAAAATCCTGATGGAACAGGCCGCCGGCACCATCAAGAAGATGTCGCTGGAACTGGGCGGCAACGCCCCCTTCATCGTCTTTGACGACGCCAATCTGGACGCCGCGGTCGAGGGCGCGATGATCGCCAAGTTCCGCAACAACGGTCAGACCTGCGTCTGCGCCAACCGGATCTACGTGCAGTCCGGCATCTACGACGCTTTTGCCGAGAAGCTGAAAGAGGCTGTGCGCCAATTGCATGTCGGCAATGGCTTTGACGAGGGTGTGACAACCGGTCCGCTGATCAACGAAGCCGCCGTTGCCAAGGTTGAGGCGCATATCAGTGACGCTGTCAGCAAAGGGGCCGAGGTGACGACCGGCGGCCGCCGGTCGAACACCGGCGGCACCTTCTTTGCGCCCACGGTCCTGACCGGCGTGACCCGCGACATGCTGGTCTGTCACGAAGAAACCTTCGGGCCCCTTGCGGCGCTGGTCCGGTTCGAGACCGAGGCCGAAGTCATCGACATGGCCAACGACAGCGAATTCGGCCTGGCGTCCTATTTCTACGCTAACGATCTGTCCCGAGTCTGGCGCGTAGCCGAGGCGCTGGAATCGGGCATGGTCGGCGTGAACACCGGGCTGATCTCGACCGAGGTGGCCCCTTTTGGCGGAATCAAGCAGTCCGGCCTGGGGCGCGAAGGGTCCAAATACGGGATCGAGGATTTCTTGGAACTGAAAAACGTCTGTCTGGGCGGGATCTCCTGATAGGGCAGACTTTTTTGCGTCCGACCACAAACGGTCCAACGTCATCATGTCTGATCTGAAAAGCACGGGGCGGCGCATCATTGCGCCGTCCTTTTTCATGGACCGTGGTCGTTTCGCCCCAGGCCCCTAGGCAGGGCTTCATCGGCCGGCTGCGGGCACTGGCAGGCGACAGGCACATATAGCCAGAAAACCCTTGCCGAATGCTTTACAACCGGCAGATCTGACAGCCCTTTGGAAGTCACCCGGGGCGCGTTGCAGGTAGCCCTGCCCCCCGTTCTGCATTTCCGTTTGGGCGCGACGCCAGACTTCGGAGCTGCTGGCCTCGCCCTGGCTGGCGACTCCCAGACAATAGCTATCAAAGGGTAGGTCTTGTGTGTTGAGCCAGACAATCGTGTGCTGGACCCAGCCGCTTGGCCGGTCCGTGCGAATGACAATGAGTTCGCCCGCGACCTTCAGGCGGGACGTACCTGACATCACATCGCTTTCGATTTTGGAAGCTGCGCAGTTCAGGATGAGCAGCTGCGGCGTTGCATTGTCCGGACGCGCACCATCCACTCCAATCGAAAAAGCCCGACCCAGGAAGGGTCGGGCTTTTCTGTTTGTGCAATCCGTCGGGCCGATCAGATTGCCGAATAATTCTTGGCAATCATGACCTTCGGTCTTGGTTGCGCGATCAAGTGTCAAACACTGGGTATCGCGGAGCCAGATGGATCAAAAGAGCACTACGGACCGGATGCTTTCGCCTGCATGCATCAGGTCGAAGCCCTTGTTGATGTCTTCCAGTCGCAAGGTGTGGGTGATCATCGGGTCGATCTCGATCTTGCCGTCCATATACCAGTCGACGATCTTGGGGACGTCGGTCCGGCCACGGGCACCACCGAAGGCAGAGCCTTTCCAGGTACGGCCAGTCACCAGCTGGAACGGGCGGGTCGAAATCTCGGCACCGGCAGGTGCAACACCGATAACGATCGACTGACCCCAGCCGCGATGCGTGCACTCCAGGGCCTGGCGCATCACATTGACGTTGCCCGTGCAATCGAAGCTGTAGTCGGCACCACCGATCGGGTCCAAGGGGGTCTTGGTCAGGTTGATGATTTCATCGACCACGTTCTCGACGTTCTTGGGGTTGATGAAATGGGTCATGCCGAAATGCTCGGCCATTTCACGCTTGGCGTCGTTCAGATCGACGCCGATGATCATGTCAGCACCGGCCATACGCAGGCCCTGAAGCACGTTCAGGCCGATACCGCCCAAGCCGAAGACCACGGCAGTCGCGCCAAGCTCCACCTTTGCGGTGTAGTTCACCGCACCGATACCGGTGGTCACGCCGCAGCCGACATAGCAGATCTTGTCAAAGGGCGCGTCCTCACGGACCTTGGCGACCGAGATTTCCGGAAGAACCGTGTGGTTCGCAAAGGTCGAGCAGCCCATGTAGTGGTAGATCGGGGTGCCATCCAGCATGGAAAAGCGGGTGGTGCCGTCAGGCATCAGGCCCTTGCCCTGGGTTGCGCGGATGGCGTGGCACATATTGGTCTTGCCCGACAGGCAGGACGCACATTCACGGCATTCGGGCGTGTAGAGCGGAATGACATGATCGCCCGGCTTGACCGACGTCACGCCTTCGCCGACTTCCAGCACGATCCCGGCTCCTTCGTGGCCCAGGATGGCCGGGAAAACGCCCTCGGGATCGGCACCCGACAGGGTGAATTCGTCGGTGTGGCAGATGCCGGTGGCCTTGATCTCGATCAGAACCTCGCCGGCTTTGGGGCCTTCAAGATTGACCTCCATAACTTTGAGCGGTTTGCCGAAAAAGACGGCCACGACTGGTTGGTGCCGTTGCCGCATCCGACCATCGCTGATGTCGCCTGCCTTCCCTACATCGCGCTCGCCGAAGAAGGCGGGATTGACCTTGCTCCCTATCCCTCCGTCGCACGGTGGATGGGGCGCTTTATGAGACTCGAGAAGTTCAAGCCGATGCCCGGCATGATGCCTCTTGAAATGCCGAAGGAAACGCCATGAATACTCAACGGGTAAAAGTCAGGCGAATTGTAGAACAGACGCCGGAAATCCGGTCATTCGAACTCGTCCCCTGCGATGGATCTTCTGTCAGTTTCACGCCCGGAGACCATATCGACGTCCACGCCGGCAAAGACCTCATTCGCCAGTACTCGCTCTGGAACGGGCCCGATGACCGCGACGCCTATCAGATCGGCGTAAAGCGCGAGGAGAACGGCCGGGGCGGATCCGCCGCGATGCACACTCTCAAAGAGGGTGACGAGATCGAAGTGAGCTTGCCCCGCAACAACTTTGAACTTCGGTCCGACGACGGCCCGGTGATCCTGATCGCCGGCGGGATCGGTATCACACCGGTACTGTCGATGGCGCGGCACCTTCAGGCCATGAACCGCAAATGCGTGCTTCACCTGTTTGCCCGAAGCGACGAGCATCTGCCCTTCAAGAACGAGCTGGCAGCGCTGGACGAGGTTCCGATCCATCTTGGGCTTGTTCCCCCGGAACTTGACGCTGTTCTGACTCGGATCCTGTCCAACCCGCCCAAGGATGCACGCTTGTATTTCTGCGGCCCCGGGCCCTTCATGGACCTGATCGAGAACTTGGCGAAGACCTGCGGCTGGAGCAGCGATCGTGTCCATCTGGAACGATTCAGCGTCGAGGCGGACTCGCTCGACCTCGACGGGGAGAGCTTTGAGCTCGTGCTTCAACAATCGGGCGTCACCCTGACGATTGCCGAAGACCAGACCATCATCGAAGCGATGGAAGCAGCCGGTCTTGAGCCGATGACATCCTGCGAACAGAGCGTTTGCGGCACCTGCCTGACGACGGTCCTGGAGGGAGAGCCGGATCACCGCGACCTCTACCTCAATCCCGCCGAGAAGGACTCCGGCACGCTGATCATGCCTTGCGTGTCTCGATGCAAGGGCAAGAAACTGGTTCTGGACCTGTAACATGGTAACGCGACGCGTATCTCTAGAGGGCGCACTCAGCACTGAATCATGCCTGGCCATGATCAGTCACTTTGCAAGGCGCCTCTCCCTGACGAGCACAATCACAAGCGCGTCGCCCAGATCCATTTCCATCATGCTGACCGGAGATGAACGGGTCATCGACATGTTCGAGATCGCCTGCTGGCTCGGGCCTGACGACGTGACCGTCGACACGATCACAGTCGAAATCGTCTGACGCGGTGCAGAACCCAAGCCCGGCACCGCGGACGGGACTGAAAAAGCCGGGCCCGATCAGGGCCCAGCCAACCAGGTCTCAGGGCTTACAACACAGAAATGGGGAGTGAAATGCAATCTACAGAACTCGAAGCCGGATGGTTCCCTGCCGGACTTCAGAACCACGTTCTTCCCAAGACGGCGGGACGTATCATGATCGGTGACAAGGACATCGCCCTATGGCGCGGTGAAGATGGCAAGATCAGGGCATGGGAAAACAGATGCCCGCACCGCGGTATGCGGTTGTCCTATGGCATCGTTCGCGGGAACACGCTGACATGCCTATACCATGGCTGGTCCTACGACGGCACCGGGGGCTGCGCAGGAATTCCGGCACATCCGGATCTGACGCCGCCCAAGACGATCCGCACCAAGGTTTACCGCGCAGCGGATTCCGGTGGTATGATCTGGGTCGCAAACCCCGAAGAAGCCACCGAGGCCCCTGCGATTGACGGTGCCTGGGCCCCCAACCGTTCGATCCATGTCGATGTGGCTCCGGCGAACATCGCAGCTCTGACCGAGGGCATCGGAGCCGAGCTGCAGTCCAAGATCACCGATCACGCCGCGATCCTCCGCGTCCCGAACATCGAGGAAGACATCCTCGTGGCCTTCCTCGACATGAAGGAGCACGGCGCAATGATCCACACTGCGGTTCCGGCCAAGGCTACGGAAGCTGTCGCAATCTCCGTCAGCAAGCTGTCCACCCATCTGCGGCAGGTCTTCGAGGCGTCCAGCGCCGCTTAACAGGCCTCATAGCCTAGCAAGTTGATCGTCTCACTTCGACAAGCGAGGAGAAACATACTATGAAACCCGATTCATTCACCCATTCGCAATGGTACGCCATCGGCCGCATTGGCGATTTCGAAGGTGCTAACGCCAAACCTGTCCGGCTGCTCTCGCAGGACCTGACGGTGAACAACTCGGCTGGCGTTCTGTCGGTCGCGGATGCCGAAGGTCGTAGCCTTCAGTCGCAGATCCGCTATGGCCATCTCTGGACCACGCTGAGCGACAATCCCCGCCCGCTGTATGACATGCCCGAATTCGACGAACCGGACCGCCGCCTTGTGACCGCTGGCGGCGTGGGCGTCCGATGCTCCGGTCTGCGGTGCGTCGAGAACTTCCTCGACATGGCGCATTTCCCCTTCGTTCACACGGACATCCTTGGTGTGGAAGATCATTCTACCGTCGAAAACTACGACGTCAGCATGGATGCAGACAAAGACGAGATCTGGGCGACCAAATGCAAGTTCTTCCAGCCCCTCGCCTCGGCGGCGGCCACGGGCGGACAGATGACGGAATACAAGTATCGCGTTCCGCATCCCTATTCGACCATCCTCTACAAGACATGCCCTATCCGGGAAAATGTCTGGGATCTGGTCGGCCTGTTCATCCAGCCCGTGGAAGAAGACGAATGCATCGTTCATTCGTTCATCCTGGTCTTCGATGAAGACAACACCGACACCGGTCTTCTTCACTTTCAGCAGAACATCTTTCTGCAGGACCGGATGATCCTTGAAAATCAGGTTCCCCGGAAACTGCCGCTCGATCCCCGATGGGAACTTCCGACACGGGCAGACGCATCTTCCATCGCCTATCGCCGTTGGCTGAAGGCCAATGAACTCCAGTGGGGGATCGCCCTCTTCGACAAGGCGGCATGAAATGAAGCTTTATGACTATGTCCTGTCCGGCAACTGCTACAAGATCAGGTTGCTTCTGGATTTCCTGGAAATTGCTCACGAAAAGCAGGCCGTGGACTTCTTTCCGGGGCTTGAACACAAGTCCGATGCCTTCCTTCGGATAAACCCTTTGGGGCAAATCCCTGTGTTGGAAGATGACGGGGCCCATATCCGTGATGCACAGGCAATTCTCGTCTATCTGGCATCGCGCTACGACCCCGATAACACGTGGTGGCCCGTTAATGACCCGGCACAGCTGGGCCGGGTCGCGCAATGGCTGGCTTTCGCGGACAGCATCACCTCCACCGCCTCCGCGGCGCGGCTGCATGACGTGCTTGGTTACGATCTGGACGTGGAGCAGGCACGGGCGGGTGCCCATCGGCTGTTCCGGATCCTGGATGACCATCTGGCAAACCAGGACCTGCAGGGCTTTGACTGGATAGCGGGGCCGAATGCGACCGTGGCAGATATCGCCTGCTTCCCCTATACGGCCCTCGCCGGAGATGGCGGCATCGACCTGTTCTACTATCCGGCGATCCAGCGCTGGATCCGCAGGTTCGTCCATCTGCCACATTTCAAACTGATGCCAGGGATCAATATCTTCGCCTGATCTGACATGCTTACAAACCGGGAACGGCATCGTCAAAAGGGATGCCGTTTATTTCGCACCAAACCAGGCGATCAGTGCCAAAGGCGTGCCCGATCGATGCTGGGCGTCAAGGCGGTCTGTTCCTCAGCCCCTTCCTCTCGGCGTTTACACCCCCTCATGATCCATACCACCTAAAGCCGGTCTGACGTCAGCACGACTGGAGCATGGAAAAGATGTCAGACAGAATAATGCCAGGCATGACACCGTCTACAGAGCGGCGATGAGGACCGGCAACGGTGTAGAAAAAGACAAGGCTTAGCGCGCCGTCCAATTGTGGCAGGGTACGAGTACGGATAGGCGTCGGGCAAA
>CAXQKF010000038.1:0-9323 GCA_964224285.1 Donghicola sp.
ACCGAGGCGTCGTCCTGCTCGTAGTAGCGCTTGGCGAGGTCGACGATCAGGTGACCGGCCTCGACGAAGAGCCGCTGGCGGTCGGCGTGGGTGGCCAGCGTCGAGCCGTTGCCCGGCAGCGACAGGCCCAGTGCCTCGGTCAGACAGTTCATCGAGTTTGCGGTGAACATACCCGAGCACGAACCACAGGTGGGGCAAGCGGCCTCTTCGATTTTGGCAAGATCCGTGTCCGAGACTTTATCGTCCGCCGCAGCAACCATGGCGTCCACAAGGTCCAGCGCGATGGTGCGGCCGTCGTCCAGCGTGACTTTGCCCGCTTCCATCGGGCCGCCCGAAACGAAGATCGCCGGAATGTTCAGGCGCATGGCGGCCATCAGCATACCGGGGGTGATCTTGTCACAGTTAGAAATACACACCATCGCGTCAGCGCAGTGCGCGTTCACCATGTATTCGGTGCTATCCGCGATCAGTTCGCGCGAGGGCAGCGAGTACAGCATGCCGTCATGGCCCATCGCGATGCCGTCATCGACCGCAATGGTATTGAACTCTTTGGCGATACCGCCGGCCGCTTCGACTTCGCGCGCAACCAGCTGACCCAGATCCTTCAGGTGGACGTGGCCGGGCACGAACTGGGTAAAGCTGTTAACGATCGCAATGATCGGCTTGCCGAAGTCGGAGTTTTTCACGCCGGTGGCGCGCCAGAGGCCACGGGCCCCTGCCATGTTACGGCCGTGGGTGGTTGTACGAGAACGATATGCGGGCATGTCTTTCGCTTTCAGTCTGGCTATCGCACAGACACCTGCACCCCACAGACGGAAAAATCAACCACAGGCAGGCCCAGACCGCAGCAAAATGATGCAAATTTTCGGCCTTTGATTTTCCAGAAGTTGCGCTGCACTGCGGAAATCGGATGGATTCTTACTGAAAATCCTGCAGTCCTGTTATGTTCACCCACCGCAGGGCTGACAGCGGATTTTACAAACCGAGGCCCGCAAAACCTGACTTATATCAGTTTGCAACTTTGTGCATTTTGGTTACACCTTTAAACTATAGGCGGTCACAGGTTTCTTGTAAAAAGCGAAAACAAAAAAAGACAAAAGGGAAATTGGCAATGCAAATGCCAAAGAGCAAGTTCCCTAACGATTACACTTTTAGCAGACCCCGCACACACGCACCCTACTTCGAATTTGGCACGGTTCTACGGGCCACAGCTCTCCTAGTGGCTCTGGTCTGTTCGCTCGACCCACAGAGCGCTTGGGCCTCAACCAGACTAGGGGACTCGCTGTTGGGCAAATGTGCACGGGCACCCGAGATCGTCATCCAAGCCCAATCCAACCAAGCAACTATCGTTAAAAATCAACCACGTGGAGCGAGATCAGCGATCAGATCAGGTTGGAAGATCCAAGGCCTAACGAAGTTCGATCGGGACACTTATGTCTCGTTTGACTGGGAGAAACTCCGCGATCAATCCGGCACCTGCCTGCGCCTAAAGAGGATGGAAGTCACAATCGGCGACAGCTCCCCTAAGGTCTGGCTCGCTCCGGCAGTTGCGCGAAACGCCTGTCTGAAAGAGGTGGTGCTCGCCCACGAGCTCAAGCATGTTGCGCACCACAAGGCCTATTCAGACCAGTTGAAAAGAGGGCTCAAACGTAAATTGGGTCGTCTGATCCGCGGACGAATGTATCGCGCCGTGACCAATCCGACAGCCGAAGAAAATGCAAAGAAAGCAATCGAAAGAATAGGGAGGCTTGCAGTCCTGAAAATCCAGAAACCCCTCGAAATCGCAGCGCGGAAGAAGGACCGAGGGATTGACACCCCACAAAACTACGCAAAAGAACTGGGGAAGTGCGGGCTGTAAAAAGAGAGGGCGGTGAACCAGCACCGCCCTTTCCCGTTAGAAGTCCAAGTTTTCGACGCTCAGCGCGTTTTGCTGGATGAACTCGCGCCGTGGCTCCACCACGTCGCCCATCAGCTTGGTAAACAGATCGTCGGCCTCTGCCACATCGTCGATCTTGACCTGCAGCAGGGTTCGCGCATTCGGGTCCAACGTGGTTTCCCACAGCTGCTCGGGGTTCATCTCCCCCAGACCCTTGTAGCGCTGCAACGACAGGCCTTTTTCGCCTTCGCTCAGGATCGCATGGAGCAAGTCCAGCGGGCCAAAGATCATCTGCGACCGGTCCTTGCGGAGCAGCTTTGCGGGCTTGCCATAGATCTCTTGCATCGACTCGGTCATGGAACCAACGCGACGTGCTTCACCAGAGCGCAGAACCGGACCATCCAGCGTGCGGGCTTCTTCGACGCCACGCAGAATACGGCTCAGACGCATCCCGCGGTCCTGCGTCGGACGGCCTTGCCAACCACGTTCATACTCCAACGCGATCGTGTCCAGACGGGCCGCAACGGTGTCACACATGCCCTGCAGGTCTGCATCAATCGCACCGGGGACAAAGGCGCCCGCAATCGCCGCTTGCTCGAGGATATGACGCGGGTAATGGGTCGGGAAAGCATCAAGGATGCGCTTAACCGAACGCGCCTCTTCGACCACGCGGATCAAATCCTGCCCAACAATCTCTTCGCCCGTGCCCATACGCAGGCTTGCGCCATCGACGCCCTGCTGGATCAGATAGTCCTCCAGCGCGGGTTGGTCCTTGAGGTAAACCTCTGATTTACCACGTGCCACTTTGTAGAGCGGCGGCTGTGCGATATACAGGAACCCGCCTTCGATCAGCTCGGGCATCTGACGATAGAAGAAGGTCAGAAGCAGCGTCCGGATGTGGGCACCGTCAACGTCCGCATCGGTCATGATGACGATCTTGTGTTACCGCAGCTTGTCGATGTTGAACTCATCGCGCCCGATGCCGGTCCCCAGTGCCATCACAAGGTTGCCGATTTCCTGACTGCTGAGCATCCGGTCAAAGCGTGCACGCTCGACGTTCAGGATTTTACCGCGCAGGGGCAGAATGGCCTGCGTGCCACGATCACGACCTGTCTGTGCAGACCCCCCAGCCGAGTCACCCTCGACGAGGAAGAGTTCGGTCTTGGACGGGTCTTTCTCCGAGCAATCCTTGAGTTTGCCAGCAAGGAAGTTCACATCCATCGCGGTTTTGCGGCGGGTCAGTTCACGGGCCTTGCGGGCCGCTTCTCGGGCCAAGGCGGCCTCGATAATCTTGCCCACGACCTGCTTGGCGATGTTCGGGTTTTCCTCGAACCACTCAGCCAGCTTTTCGTTCATCAGGCTCTCGACGGCGGGACGCACTTCGGAGCTGACCAGCTTGTCCTTGGTCTGCGAGCTGAATTTCGGGTCCGGCACTTTGACCGACAGAACCGCTGTCAGACCTTCGCGGGCGTCATCACCAGAGAAGTTAACCTTCTCTTTCTTGGCGATCCCCGACGTCTGCGCATAGCTGTTAATGGTCCGCGTCAACGCGCCTCGGAAGCCCGCCATGTGCGTGCCGCCATCGCGCTGGGGAATGTTGTTGGTAAACGGCAGCACCATTTCGTTGTAGCTGTCGTTCCACCACATCGCGACCTCGACGCCGATGCCGTCTTTCTCGCCGGTCATAAAGATCGGCTCTTCCATCATCGAGGCCTTGCTGCGGTCCAGATATTTCACGAACTCGCGCACGCCGCCTTCGTAGAAAAGCTCGGTCTTCAGGGGTTCGGCGGGGCGTTCATCCTCGAGGATAATCCGCACCCCAGAGTTCAGGAACGCCAGTTCGCGCAAACGGGTTTCCAGCGTTTTGAAGATATAATCGAGGTTCGAGAACGTGTCGGTCGACGCAAGGAAGCGCACCTCAGTGCCCTTCTGGCCCTCGGCATCGCCAACGACGCGCAAATGCTCGGCAGTTTCGCCACGGACGAACTTTGCGTAGTGCTCTTTGCCATTCCGCCAGATGCGCAGCTCCAGCCAGTCGGACAGCGCGTTCACAACCGAAACACCCACGCCGTGCAGACCGCCGGACACCTTGTAAGAGTTGCTATCGAACTTACCGCCCGCGTGCAGCTGGGTCATGATGACCTCTGCCGCGCTCACGCCTTCTTCGGCGTGCATGTCGACGGGAATCCCACGACCGTTATCGCGTACCGAAACCGAATTATCGGCGTGAATTTTCACGTGAACCGAGGTTGCGTGACCGGCCAAAGCTTCGTCGATGCCGTTGTCCACGACCTCGTACACCATGTGGTGCAGACCGCTTCCGTCATCGGTGTCCCCGATATACATGCCAGGGCGCTTGCGGACAGCTTCCAAGCCCTTGAGAACTTTGATAGAATCGGCGCCGTATTCTTCCGGTCGCTGAGTGGTATCGGACATGCAGGGTTCCCCTTGTTCTTTGCCCTAGGTTTTACAAGTTCTTGGGAGGATTGTCACGCAAATGACCAACATATTGCGCTACAGAAGGGGAATCACACAGCCGACCAAAATGAGCAACCCGCCCGCGATCTGGTTGGTACGTTTCAGCGCTTCGGGGCTCTGGAGCAAGCGCCGCGCCCGACCGACAAAACCCGCCAAAATCAGGTTCCCGACTAACGGCACAATCGCCGAAACCGCGCAGACCGCGACGATGTCCCAAACCGTGATAGCCGACAGGTCAAAGAAGCCCGGAAGCATCCCCATGTACAACAGAATTGCCTTCGGATTTCCCAGAATGGCCGCCAAACCGGCGATGAAACCGGCCCAAGCCCCGGGGCGCGTCAACCGGCTATCAGCGCTGAGCAGCGTGTCAGCTTTGCGGATCAGGCCTATGCCCATCAGGATGAACACAATCGCCGCCACATAACGCAGAGCGATCAGCAAACCATCATAGGTCTGCACAACCCACGCGACCCCCAGAATGGCCAAGAGCGGCCACAGGACATCGCCGATCACCACCCCCAAAGCCAAAGGCCAAGCGGCATGAAAACCGCCAGAGAGCGCCCTTGCCACCATCGCGACCCACACAGGGCCGGGCGTCAAAAACAACACAAACAACGCACCTGCGTAGAGCAGCAGGTCAACGATCGTCAAACTCATGCAAGGCGGCCTTCGTCATCCAACTGCCAAAAAGGGTTCATGGCGTACTCCCAGACGTGCCCGTCCGGATCCGCAAATGTACCCGAATATCCGCCCCAGAATACTTTCTCAGGGGCCTTGCGCACAGTCGCCCCAGCGGCGATCGCAGCAGCAAAAGCGGCATCAACCTCTGCCTCGGTCCCGAAATTTTGCGCCAGCGTCATGGCGCCGGTTCCCAACTCTGCCGCGCTGCGATCCAGATCCTTGGCCAAGCTGGACAAATCATAGAGCCCGAACTTCGCCCCGCCCATATCGTAGAAGCACACCATCTCGGTGGCCTCTTCTTCGACCCAACCAAGATCCGCATAGAATTTCCGCGAGCGCGCCAAGTCCGACACACCCAGTGTAATCAGCGTTACCCTATTCACTTTCATTGAAAAAACCTCTCCTCAATATGGCTGATGCCGGCCTCTTCGCCGACCTCGAAATACTGCGCACGTTCGCCAAATTCCGTAAACAATTCCGGTCCGGTCCCGGTCATCCAGGCCTGAGCCCCAAGGGCGCACACTTCATCGTACAAAGCCGCCCGACGGTTCGCATCCAGATGCGCCGACACCTCGTCAAGCAGCAGGATCGGCGGTGCCCCGAAATCCTGCGCCAACGCCCGCGCATTCGCCAAAATCAAAGAGATCAGCAATGCCTTCTGCTCCCCCGTGGAGCAATCCTTGGCCGGAACGGATTTGGCCTCATAAGTCCCCTCCAAGTCCGTCCGATGCGGCCCGACCAACGTCCGCCCCGCCATCAGATCGCGCGCCCGACTCTCGGCAAAGGCCGCCGCCAAATCCTCCGGCGCAACCGGCTCGGCCTCTACCAACTCCAGATGGGCCACCGGAAAAGCCGTCTCGGCCTCGCGCTGCGCCGCAGAGACGCGGGCCACAGCCAACCGGCGATATTCCATAACCTGCGCACCCGCCTCGGCCATCTGCGCCTCAAGCGCGCCATACCAATAGGCGTCGCGTTTTTGATCTTTCAGCAAACGGTTCCGTTCACGCATGGCCTTTTCATAAACCAAAGAAGCCTCTGCATGAGCAGGGAAAAAGCTCATCACCATCCGGTCCAGAAACCGGCGACGCCCCTCAGCGCCTTCGATCCACAACCGATCCATCGAGGGCACCAGCCACAAAACGCGCCCGATCTGTCCCAATGCCAATTGCGTCGCATTCTTGTCATTCAACTTCAGTTGCCGCGCCGACCCCTTGTCCGACCAGATTTCGATGTCGTGGTGATCCGCGCCATGCTCCAACGCCCCCACCAGCTTCCACCCCAAGGCCTCTGGTCGTCGGGACATCTCTTCCGCACTCGCACGGCGCATTCCGCGACCCGGCGAAAACAGCGAAACCGCTTCCAGAATATTCGTCTTGCCTGCCCCGTTCGCCCCGAACAAAGCCACCGGCCGCCCATCACAAAACAACTCCGCCCGCCGATGCGAACGAAAATGAGACAACCGCAAATGACTGAGGAATAAGCCCTTCATCCTGGCCCTAAATACCCCCGCCGGAGGCACCGCCGGGCCGTCAGCCCGGAAAATACAGCGCGAGGCCCCGCAGGGCCTCGCTCATTCGGATCAGACGCGCATCGGCATCACGACATAGATCGCCGAGGTATCATTCCCCTCACGCATCAATGTCGGATCGCCCGAGGAGTTGAACATGAAGACCGCGTTCTCGCGATCCACCTGACTCGCGATTTCCAGTAAGTATTTGGCGTTAAAACCGATCTCCAGACGCTCGTCGGCATAAGCCACCACCAGTTCCTCTTCCGCGGCACCGCTATCAGGCGCGTTCACGGACAGAACCAACTTGTCTTCTTCCAAGGCCAGCTTCACAGCGCGCGACCGCTCGCTGCTGACAGTCGCCACACGGTCAACCGCCTTGGCAAAATCACCCGCGTCCACTTCCATCCGGCGTGTGTTCCCCATGGGAATCACGCGGGTGTAGTCGGGGAATGTGCCATCAATGACTTTCGAGGTCAGCGTGATCGTCGGGGTTGCAAAACGCACCTTTGTCTCGGACACCGACACCGCGATCTCTGCATCATCATCGTCCAGCAGCTTGCGCAACTCGCCCACAGTTTTACGCGGGACGATCACGCCAGGCATCGCCTCTGCATCACCGGGCAAAGTCGCATCGATTCGCGCCAGACGGTGACCATCTGTGGCCACACAACGCAGAACGCGGCCCTCTTCTCCCTCTGCGACATGCATGTAGACGCCGTTCAGGTAGTATCTTGTTTCTTCAGTGGAAATTGCAAACTTCGACTTGTCGAACAGGCGACGCAGAACCGGTGCAGGCGCGGTGAAAGAGGTCTGGTACTCAGACGACGCCATAACCGGAAAATCTTCTTTGGGCAGCGTCGCGAGCGAGAACATCGAGCGCCCCGCCTCAACCGTCAGTCGCCCTTTGCCCGCGTCGTCGGTCAGCGTTACCAGCGCACCATCCGGCAGCTTGCGCACGATTTCATGCAAAGTCACGGCAGATACAGTTGTCGATCCGGCCTGCTCGACCTGTGCGGGGGCTTTGTCGACGACCTCGATATCCAGATCCGTCGCGCGGAAAGAGACGGTGCTTTCAGACGCTTCGATCAGCACATTGGCGAGGATCGGAATGGTATTGCGGCGTTCGACAACCGACTGAGCCTGCGCCACTGCTTTGACCAGGACACCACGTTCGATGCTGAATTTCATTCCCTCGCTCCTGTCGTTGTCGGGAGCGGTAAGGTACCGTAAATGGCAAGCCGCTCAACCCTTTTTTAGATTTCTCCAAGGGTTTGAGCGGCCCGTCAAGGGTTCCTCGCAATTACGCTTCCAATGCGCGGCGCAAAAGCTCCAGATCTTCAGCCATTTGATGGTCTTTGATCTTCAGTTCTTCGATTTTGCGAACGCCGTGCATGACGGTGGTGTGGTCACGACCCCCAAAGCGACGCCCGATTTCGGGCAACGAGCGCGTGGTCATCTGTTTGCACAAATACATTGCCACCTGACGCGGACGAGCAAAGCTGCGCACGCGCTTCGGCCCGATCATGTCGCTGAGACGAATATTGAAGTGCTCTGCCACTTTGCGCTGAATTTCTTCGACGGTGATCTTGCGATCGCTGGCGCGCAAAACGTCAGCCAAACAGTCCTGTGTCAGCTCAAGCGTAATCTCGCGGCCGACCAGAGACGCAAAGGCGAACAGACGGGTCAGCGCGCCCTCGAGAACACGAACGTTGGTCGAAATCCGGTGCGCCAGGAATTCCAGAACGCCGGGAGCGATCTGCAACTCGGGGTACTGGAGTTTATAGGCATCGACCTTGGACTGCAGGATTCCCAGGCGCAGTTCATAGTCGGTCGGGTGCAGGTCGACGACCAGACCGCACTGAAGACGGCTCTTGATACGGTCTTCCAGATCCTTGATTTCGCCCGGTGCACGGTCCGCAGAAATGATAATCTGTTTGTTTTGATCAACCAAAGCATTGAACGTGTGGAAGAATTCTTCCTGAGTCGAATCTTTGCCCGCGATGAACTGAACGTCGTCCACCATGAGAACGTCGACCGAGCGGAACAGCTCTTTGAAGTCCATCATCTTGCGATCACGCAACGCCTGAACAAAGCGGTACATGAACTGCTCTGCCGAGAGGTAAACCACGTTCAGGTGGGGCGACTTCAGGTGCAGCTCCCACGCAATCGCGTGCATAAGGTGCGTTTTACCCAGACCAACGCCACCATACAGAAACAGCGGGTTAAAGCTGACGGGGCCACCTTCTGCCACGCGGCGCGCGGCGGCATGGGCCAGTTCGTTCGGCTTGCCCACGACAAAGCGGTCAAAGCTGAAACGCGCATCCAGCGGCGCGCCGGGCAGGTCCATATCGCCGGCACGGTCCGCAGACGCGGGCGATTCGACCTTGTTTGCAGCCTGAACAGGTGCAGCAGCTGCCGCTTGCGCTTTGGCCTGCTGACGCGACGCCACAACGAACTGGATACGGCGCACTGCAACGCCTGCCGAATTCATCGAAGACAAAATCGTGTCTGCGTAATTTTGTGTTAAGTAGTTGCCCATAAAGTTAGTGGGCACATTAAAGGTCGCAATACCATCAGTTATGCTCTGGAACTGAAGGGGCTCGATCCAGGCAGTAAAATTGTTCTGTCCCAAAACCTGCCGGAGATCCTGTCGGATCTGGCCCCATTGTTCTTGCGTCATTCTTCCCGCTCCAAGTCTTGCCGTCTAACTCGACGATCTCATTTGACACGCACACCACTTGCCTGCGCCTACAGGCAAATCGTTAACAAATGGTCACT